>QIAL01000901.1 GCA_003225535.1 Acidobacteriota bacterium
CTCACACCGTACAGTCCATCAAAGAAGTCGGCTTGCCCGCCGGGTATTCGTACGTCTTTTCGGGGCAAGTGAAAGTTCTGGAAGAGACCACCTGGAATCTCGTGCTGGCCATGCTGCTGGCCTCCATCTTTATGTATATGGTGCTGGCGGCGCAGTTTGAGAGCTTCTCTTATCCCTTCATCATCATGCTGACGCTTCCGCTGAGCATTCCCTTTGCGCTCTTCTCGTTGTGGATCACGGGACGCGCGCTGAGCCTGTGGAGCGCCCTGGGAATGTTTCTGCTGCTCGGCATTGTGAAAAAGAACGGCATCTTGCAAGTGGATTACACCAATCGCCTGCGCGCGGAAGGCATGCCCGTGCGCGAGGCGATCCTGGAAGCGAATCGCGTGCGCCTGCGGCCCATCCTGATGACTACGCTTTCCATTATCGCCGGGCTGATCCCGGTGGCTGTCGGAATCGGCGCCGGTTCGGAGCAGCGTGCGTCGATCGCGGTAACCATCATTGGCGGGCAGACACTCTGTCTGTTGCTGACCTTGCTGGTCGTGCCGGTGGCGTATTCATACCTCGCGGAGTTCGAGGCTGTGCCGTGGGGCGAATGGGGATCCCGACTCCTTGGCCGAGCACGTAGTTCCGTGCGCCCGTCTGACAACGATTGAACGTCTCCGTCCAGTCCATTCCCAAAATGGGAAGAATAGCCCCACATCCCTCGGCGTTTTCGTAAGAGTGGCAAATGCAGGACTTATGGGATATGGAACTTGGAAGTGTATACCGAAGATGGGAGATCGAGAAAAGACGACAGGGTTCGAGACCGCCCCCCACCCCGCGGTTTTCGTAAATGTTGCATCTAAAGGGTTTAGCGAGGCCGTAAGTCTTTTGGAAGAGAAGAAACCCCAAGACCCAGGTTCAAACGGCGAACCTGGGGCACCCTCCGGCCACCCTGCGTGTTGTTTTGAGTTGTAAGTATACAAGGCCTCGTCGTTCGATCGAAGGAGTTCGAAGATTAGGGATTTTGTCATCTCTGCGACCCCCCAAGTCGCAAAACTCGTGAATCCGTTGTTCGTCTTCAGATTGATTAGAGAAATCAGGGCTAGAAAAACTTAGAAATTTGGGGAAGCGGCGCTGGCGGCGAAATGCTCGTCGGAAGAGGCTATGGATTGGGCGAGGGTGAGGCGAGGGGCGCGCAACAAGAGGAAGAGTTCGCCGGCCCAGAGCAAAATGTCTAGCAAGCGGCCGCGCTGAAGATTGGTCAGGCTTTGGGAATGCAAGCTGATGTCGAGGGCCTTTCGCGAGCATTCCTCGATGAAAGCGCGCATGGACGTCAGGTCCACGGGTTCGGAGCTGAACTTGCGGCCCCGCGGCTCAAGCTTCTCGAGCTTTTCGTAACAGCGCGACAGGAAATGGTTCAGGCAGAGAGCCTGGTTATCCAATGTAGCAACCGCGGCCCCGTTACAAAAACCCATCCTGCAGTTTCGATTCGCAAGCATCGTATCCATCCCACCCAGGCCCATGGATTTAACTCTACGAAGGGTTTCATTCTTCTTCGGTCTTCCTTAATAAGATGCGCTAGGCGACACAAACGGTTTCATCTTCGGATTGAAACTCGTGTGCCACCGAACACTCGCTGCTTGGATTTGCTTCCCGCCGCGTCGTCTGCACGTAATGCAGCATCGGCAACACGGGCAAGTGCGCGACCATGGTTTGCACGCGCAGGCGGCGGTCGAGATAAGGCGCCAGCAGCGCATGCACCCAGCGAGCGTTTTGGCTGCAACATTTCGCACGGTCATTTCCGGCCCAGAGCGTGACGACGGTGACAAGCCGCGCTTCGTGATCGGAAATCATCACCAGACATCCTGCGAATCCGTCTACTTCTTTCAATGCGCCGGCAATCGCGGAGGGGATCGCGGCTTCCACGCCGTGCGCTTCCTGGGGCTTGGCCACAAACTCGACGCTCAGGGCGGTCATCGGTGGAACACCGGAGGTCCCCTTGGCGATCGACTGGGGATGCAAAGAAGGACTNATGTATGAGCCCACCCTTGGGAGAAGGGAGGCGCATCCTCGCGCGTTCAGGGCGGGCCAGGATGCGCCCACTGGGGCACATGGGGACCGGGGAAGGTTCCCCACGGATAAGGACTCCCGAGCGAATTGGGGGTCTCTACGAACAAGTAGTGCATTTGCCAGCGATTCCGTTACAAACGATTGCGTTTGAAACGCCCCGGACCGAAACATAAGTGTCATTGCCCTCAGAAGGAGGCGAAGTTATACTCCTCGACCAATGGTTCGAGGCTAGCGTGGAGTTCTTCAGCTTTGATAAGGCGTACGTGGACCGGCTCCGGGATGGAGATCCCTTGACCGAGCAGCATTTTGTCGCTTATTTTGAGCAACTATTGCGCATCAAGCTGCGTTATCGAAGGCTGACGTCCGACATAGTAGAAGACCTGCGCCAGGAAACTTTCATTCGAGTGATTGCCAATTTGCGGAAGGACAGAGGGGTGCGCCAGCCCGAGCGCTTTGGGGCGTTCGTTAACTCCATTTGTAACAACGCTTTACAGGAGCATTACCGGTCACTCGCGAAGAACAGCAAAAACCAGACGCTGGAGGAGGTGCACATGGAGATTCCGGACAAAGTATTGGATTTGGAGGGCATGCTCGTCAGCAAGCAATCCGCCGAGCAGGTTCGCCGGATCCTTGCGGGGATGCCAAAACGGGACCGCGACCTGCTCCGAGCCATCTTTCTGCAGGAAAAGGACAAAGACGCTGTTTGTAAGGAGATGGGCGTTGATCGCGAATACCTCAGGGTACTTATCCACCGAGCGAAGGATAAGTTCAAGAGCCTCTATGAGAAAGGCCAGATGGGGATTGCCCGGCGGGCCACTGGAATGGCGAGCCAGTGAAACGCTTTAGTGCCTGTCGGCACTACCTTACGGATGGCACAAATGGACCATAACCAGGCATTACAACTGCAGGCGGCAGTAAAGTATGTGCTCGGCGAACTCTCCCAGGTCCAGCGGGACGAGTACGAAGAGCATTATTTTGATTGTGCAGAGTGCGCGGTCGACATCAAGGCGCTCGCGACATTTGCGGACACCACGCGCGAAGTCTTGCGGCAGGAGCGGGCGAACCAGTTCGCGAAAGAGCTTGTT
>QIAL01000902.1 GCA_003225535.1 Acidobacteriota bacterium
TGCAGCTCAATGACGTATTTGGCGATCCGGACCTGGCCATCGGCACCTTCCGTCGAGCGATTAGCCTGGTGATTCCGGAGATGACGCGCGTGGCCTTGCTGGCGCGCGAGCAGGCCATCGTGAAAGACACCCCTAATTTCAATAAGAAAAAATTTCTGTATTACTTGTCGCGCAAGCAGTATGAGAAAGAATGGGGTAGGGGCTATCGCCGACCTGGGGCAGGCACGCGCATCCTGGCGTTCTTTCTAAGGATCGTGCCGAAGGTCGGGCCTTTCAGTGCGCTCGCATTCAAGATCCCCACGCAGCAGGCGGAAGATATGTACATCAAAAGCGTAGATTCTACCGTGGAGGATTACAGTCAACTGCTGCATAAAACCAGAATGCAGGATCTACAGCTGATGAACAAGGATTTCGATACTGGGAAGGACACGCGCGCCGGCGAATATCGGCTTACCGACAAGGCCTACGAGCGCCTGCTCAACAAATTGGCGGATAAGAAATTCGAGCACCTGACGCCACAGCTGCAGGAAAATATCCTGGAGTTCTACTCAGATCTGAACGCGTCCATTGAAACCAAGCGCAATAAAAAGGCGTGGACCATGACTTTGGCGAACGTTGAAAAATTACGCGCTGCGACGCCGGCGCCCCCGGACTTGGTCAAAACGACACAGGGCGCCATCGAACTCCTGCCCGCCACCAGCAACCACCCCTAACTTTCCCCCTAAGTAGAGAGAAGTAGTCCCTGAGAGACTGTCCTTCCGCGTGCACTAAATAACGCCGCGCGGTTCGCGAGTTGGTCTTCGGATTGCAAATTGTTTGTAAACTATGACAGCATCAATTTCTACCACCGCTCCCCTGTTAAGGAACATCGCCATGACCACTTCCGAGGACAAGCACTATCGGGCCAGGATTACCAAGCGCGTCGATCTCGCGCCTGAGCTCTGGATGATTCGCATCGATCCCGGAGCCGAGTTCAAGTTCACGCCCGGCCAGTACGCCACCCTCGGCGTGCAAGGCGAGGACAAACGCTCGGAACGCCCGTATTCCATCGCGTCCTCTCCCTATGAGAGAGAAATCGAATTCTTCTTCGAGCTGGTTCCGCATGGCGAACTGACCCCTAAGATTTACTCGCTCAAGACTGGCGATGAATTGCTGATGCGCAAGGCCTGCAAGGGCCGCTTTGTGCTCGACACGGTGAGCGGCCGCAAGAATCATCTGTTGATCTGCACGGTAACCGGCGTGGCCCCGTACGTAAGTTTTGTACGCACCTTGTACAAAGATTGGAAGGAAGGCAAGTTCAAGGGCGATCACAAACTCTTCTTGCTGAATGGAGCCAGCCGCTCGTGGGAATTCGGGTATTCCAATGAACTTCAGCAATATGCCGCCGAAGTACCTTGGCTAAAGTATGTGCCCACGGTCAGCCGTCCCTGGGACGACGCCGGTTGGACCGGAGAGAAGGGCCGGGTGGACGAACTGATTCGCAAGTACGCTGACGCCTGGGGCATCACAGGCGACAACGGCGTGGGCTATCTGTGTGGGCATCCGGAGATGATCGAGCACGGTAAGGGCATTCTGAAGCGCATCGGATTTTTGAAGGAGTTTCTGCGGGAAGAGATTTATTGGATTCCTTCCAAAGAGACGGCAGCAGAAGCGCGCGCTTAAGATCCGGCTTTGGGCTTTCGGCGTTCAGCTTTCGGCGTTCAGCTTTCGGCGTCCGGTGTTCGGCTTTCGGCTTCCGGCTTTCG
>QIAL01000903.1 GCA_003225535.1 Acidobacteriota bacterium
CACTAGGAACCACTCCCGATACTTTTTGTGCTCTCTCTCCCCCTATTTACTTTCATCTCCACCATTTTGAGGAAGCGAGGGTTCTGCAATCATGTTCCGCAACACTGCTTACGTTACGACTTTCAAGGACGTCAACTTTGTCCCCTTGCAGTCCGCCACATTCTGCGTGCAGTGCGAGATGATCAGCGCCAATCCCCGTTCCTATTGCCTGGCATGCGGCAGCCAGGCACTGATCGGACTCTCTCGCGTCCTTGGCGGCTCGCTCCGCCATCAGCAGACAGCGCACCTCATCACCGATTCCGAGCTCGACAGCCTCGTTCGCGATCTGCTCCGTACCGTACCAATGCCTGATTTTCATAGCGCGGAAGAACACTCGCGCATGCCTTCGCTCGCCCAGCGTAGCCAGCTTCGCCTGGCGAATGCCGCCCATCCGGCCTCCGGATTCCGCGCCGTCCACGCGCCCGAAGACGTCGAGATTCATGCCGCTGAACTCGATCTCGAGCCCGCGATCAGCGCCATCACCGAACGCGCCCAGCATCTCACTGGTGCCACCGGGGCCGCCATCGCTCTGCGCGCCGGCGACGAAATTGTCTGCCGCGCACGCACGGGCCGTACCGCTCCCGATCTTGGTGTCCGCCTCCAGACCGATGCCGGCATCTCCGCCGAAGCCGTCCGTTCCGGCGAGATCATGCTCTGTCACGACGCCGAGCGCAATCCCCGCGTTGATCTCGCCAGTTGCCGCCGCCTGGGAGTCCGCTCCATTCTGGTCTCCCCCCTGCGCCACTACCGCCGTACGCTTGGGGTTTTCGAAGTCCTTTCCTCCTCCCCCGGAGCCTTCGACGAGGGCGATGTAGCCACCATGCAGCTTCTCTCGAGCATGATGGTAGCCGCCATTTCGCGCATTTCCACCATCCACCGAACCCAATCCCTCCGCCGCGCCGGGTAATTCGACCACGAGGGGCCCCCATCCCTTGTCCCGCCCTTTGGCGGGACAGGGTGGGGATTTTGACTCTCTGATAGATACAACTAGAAAACAGAGTTGCCGATGTCTGAGGTCCGAGGTCCGACGTCCGGCATCCATTTCCCCCGCAGGAAGCCTGATACCAGATCCCAAGCCCTTCCGCGTATCTTCTCTGCATACTTTTCCACAACTCCGCGCTAATATGGTGCAGCATAAAGTCCGGGCCCTTTTCCATGGTCGCGATCACGTCGCCCCTGCAACCCGCGTTGTCGAACCGTCGTCGGCGCGTACGGCACAAAATTCAGACGCCCGCCTACGCTACCTTCGCTAGCGAACCCAATGGCAGGATGCTCGATCTCCACGAGATCCTCAACATCAGCGAAGATGGCGTGGCCATTCAGTGTCACTCTCCTCTGGACGTAAAAAAACGTATCGAGTTATGTCTCGATCTCGCTGACTGCCCTGCGCAGATTGTCACCACCGGTGAGGTTGTGTGGTCGAACGATTCCGGCCGCACGGGACTTCGCTTCTCTGCGCTGCCTC
>QIAL01000026.1 GCA_003225535.1 Acidobacteriota bacterium
ATCACAAGCCACTGCCTTGCCGCTGGAATCTAACATGATGCTGGGAATGCATGGGGCGTGTCCCCGCACCGTGCAGGGTGGCGGCGGGTACTGCAAAACATAGGTGCCGTTTGAGAAATCGAAGTCGCCGGTTTCAATCCCGCCCTGCTTATCGATGGTGTCTTTGGTGCCATACGGCGGAATCAAAGTAAGGTCGTAGCGGATACCATAGTTCACAGTCAGCTTCGATGTCGCCTTCCAGGAATCTTGAAAGAAGGCACTGAAGAGCCCGCCAGGACGGGTTCTTTCGTCGACGTCGCGCCGGTTGGCACTATCGGGAACTCCGATGAGCGCCGTGGCTACGCTAAAGCCGGCTTTGCCGTTTCCGTCGCCCGTCTGACCGTTGGCGAAACCGACGCTATCGTACGAGAGCGGACTGGAAAACCGGCTGCTGACGTAGTTTGCACCAAACGTGAATGTATGGCTGCCTTTCAGCTTGTTCACCGTCCCCGAGACCTGAGTGTTATCCGTAGCTTGCGGCGTTAGTACAACACTCTCGCCACCATCTACGTATGAATTTCCAAGTTGAAAGTCGGGAAGCAGCCAGCCCGAGGTTCCCGAAAAGTTGCTGGCAAATCCTTGAGCGAAGCCAGCTGCCTGAATGATGCTGGTTGTGTCGGTTTTGAACTTTGTACGGGCGTTGTCTGAGACCGTGGTGCGAGAGAACAACATCTGCAGCTGCAAGCTTGGGCTGAAGGTGTGGACCCAGTTGCCTCCCCAATTCCGGCCTGGAATGGTATCGGTAGTCTGCAGGCTTGGCACGTTGGTCGGCTTCAACACATTGCTGTTGATCAAGCTATAGCGAAACCAGACAGAGTCCTTTTGGCCGAAGGTGTGATCAAGCCTGACATTGAACTCATTCTGGTGCTGGGTATTGGGATCGGTGTCGAACGCATTGGTGTTAAAAGCAGCATCGAAAGTACCAGCGGCAGGCAGCACGCTCTGAAGGAAAGTAACGATCTGCGGCTGAACGTCGCCAGGATTTGCTCCTACAGGGATTTGGTTGTTCAAGTACGGTGTACGCAAGAATCCCGTACCTGCAGCAACCGTTGTGTAAGGGTTGTATAGCTGTTTCGTCGAGTCATTGCACAAGCCGGCAGTAAACCCTGCCGTGCAGAAGGCACTGAAGTCACCGCCGTACATGGCCGCGGTGGGAACCAGGATTCGGGTTGCGACGGGCTTGGAAAAGCGGAATCCCTGGTACGCAAAGTAGAAGAAAGTGTTTTGCTTCAATCTGGGCAGGACAACCGGACCACCGATCGCTCCGCCGAACTGGTTCTGACGGAAGTGAACGATGGGAGCAAATTGATCTTGCGAATCGAATGCGTCGTTGCGGATGTACTCCCATGCCGAACCATGAAACCGATTGGTACCGGACTTGGTCACCACGTTTACTACTCCGCCAAGAACAGACCCGAACTGGGAGGAATCAGTATGGGAGACCACTTTGAATTCCTGAAGGGCGTCAACAATGGGAGGCACCGCATAAGTGCTGAGGAAGGCCGCAAAATTGTTCATGCCGTCAGTCAGGAAATAATTGCTTCGATTGGTAGCGCCGTTGATGGATGGGAATACAAACGATGAATCCTCGGCAATCGGCGCAGCGAAACCGCCGGTGCGGCCACTCATGCTGTTCTGGCCGACACTGATCGGCGCGACTCCAGGCGTCAGCGAAAGCAACTGTGTGAAGTTGCGGCCATTCAGGGGAAGATCATTCACTTGCTTGGTGGCGATGACCGTGCCCAGTTCAGCGCTGGAAGCCTGCAGTTGTTCCGCCGTTGCTTCCACGGTCACAACCACGGTCTGAGAGCCGGCGTCGAGTGTGATGTCGATGGTCGCCGTCTGGTTCACGGCAAGAACGAAGTCGGAAACCTGCTTTGTGCTGAAGCTCGGTGCGGTCACCCTGAGCGTATAGTGACCCGGGTTAATATCCGAAAAAACATATGTGCCAGCGTCGTTGGAGAGGGTGTTGCGCTCGACACCGGTATCCGGATTATGCAGAGTAACCGACGCTCTTGGCACCGACGCCCCCGTTGTGTCGCGAACAACCCCGTTAAGCGACGCCGTGGAAAGCTGACCGAGGGCTGAGACGGTTGAGAAAACTAGAGCGCTAATGAGCCACAGTACAGTGCGAAAGCGATAAGACTGCCGGTGTGAATCGGGCATGGATTCCTCCACCCTGTTCGTAAACGCTTTCTCGATTAAACCAATGTGCAACCCCACGTTCTTGAAAGACGCGACATTCTAGTATCAAAGTACTAGAGGCTGTCAAGAACTATTTGAGCGCTCGTGGCAGGGGGCAATGGCAATTAGAGCTTCTAGACAGCGATGATAGCGGACTTTGAGCGCTTATTATTGAAAACTTGGCGGCGTTTACCGCCTTTCGCACTGCAGGCCATTGCATAGCGATTAAAGCACTTTGTCCCCAAAGACCTAGGCCGCTTGCCGGGCAACCCCAATGCAGTTCCAGGCTGGGGCGTCTCATCGCACACTGCGGTCGGCCGAGAACGTTCATCATGTCGTTTGAATCTGACCACGAACCTGATCTCCGCTTGCGCTCCTTGACCGCCGCGTAGAATTAGCATCGATGACCGAAGATGTGATATTTCAAAGCTGCAAACGGATGTTCCGCAATCGATCTGCAAGCTTCACCCAAAGCGACGCGGGAAAGGTCGGTCAGCAATCCGAAGTGGGGAACTCTCATGGATGTCAACGCCGAAAACAGCCCAGAAGAGTCAGGCTACGATTGTGGTTCCCGATTTTCGTCTCTGTTTTCCTGAGAGGGGTGTGCGCCTGGGGACAATCTCCCTCCAACACAAAACTGACAGCGCAACCCAAAGCAACGGCGTCGGAGCACGTTGGTTCTTTGGCTTGCGCTGCGTGTCACAAACAGATCTACAACAACTACTCGAAAACCGGTATGGGACGCTCTATGTCACTGGTCATGCCTGAGGTTTTGAACGTGCGGCCGACTTCTGGTTCGATTGAAGATAAGAACACTGGTCTGCACTTCGATGTTTATGCACGCGACGGGCAGCTTTTTCAGTCGGAGTACGAGCTCGACTCCAAGGGAAAAGAAATCTTCCGCGACACTCGCGGCGTGGAGTGGATTATCGGAGCTGGGGAGAACGGGCTGGGCGGCCTCGTCCGGCAGGGCGATTATGTATTTCAAGCACCGCTGTCTTTTTACTCCAAGGCACAGCGCTGGGAACTGTCGCCGGGATATGAGCTCGGCAATTCCGGGTTCAGTCGGCCGATTTTGCCCGCGTGCATCTCTTGCCACAGCGGGCGGCCCAATGCCCTCCCCGAGGGCAACGGTCATTTTGCCAATCCGCCGTTTTCCGAATTGGCGATCGGCTGCGAAAACTGCCACGGTCCCGGCCTCACGCACGTGCTCGCGCATCAGGCGGGCTTCGAAAACAATCAGGGGCATGACTCTTCAATCGTGAATCCCGCGTCGCTCACCCCCGCGCTGGCAGACAACATCTGCATGTCTTGTCACCAGACCGGAGATGTGCGAGTGCTGAAGCCAGGAAAAGACTATAGGGATTTTCGTCCGGGAACGCCGCTCGACGACACGCTCTCGATTCTCATGGTCCCGCCGAAGCGCGAGTCCCCGCCGCAGCAGGACCTGCTCGAACACTACTACTCGATGACTCTGAGCAAGTGTTATCGCGCAAGCGGCGAGAAGCTGAGTTGCATCGGTTGCCATGATCCTCACGTGGAGCCGACTCGCGAAGAAGCGCCCGCATACTTCCAGAAAAAGTGTCTGGCATGCCACAGCGAAAAAAGCTGCACACTGCCGCTTCAGGTCCGCGAACGGAACCAACCGTCTGATGATTGCGCGGGCTGTCACATGCAAAAGCGCGAGGTGCGGGAAATCTCGCATTCCAGCATCACCAACCATAGGATTCTGAGACGCCCGGATGAGCCGTTTCCAGATATTTCGTTTCAGCAGACGACACCGGCACTGCCCGACCTGATTCAGCTGAATCCAGCACCGGGCAAACTAGGCGCGCCGCCACCGGCGCTGGTGCTGCTGCAAGCGTACGGCGAACTGGTGGAGAAACATCCGGAATATCTCACCCGCTACTACGGCGTTCTTGATCAACTCGAACGCACTGATCCCGATGATCCGCTGGTGCAAGGCGCACTCGGCAATCGCGAGCTGCATGCCGGCAAATATCAGGAGGCAGTCGAACACTTGCAGCGCGCCATCAAGGAAGGGCATGCGAAGACCGTCTTGTACACCAATCTCGCTGACGCTTTGGCGAAATTGGATCGTACGAGCGAAGCAGTTGAAGTGTTGAAGCAAGCGGCGGATCGCGATCCGTTCAATGCAGAGCTGAGAAAACGGCGGATCGTTCAACTCATTCAAGTAAAGGACTACGTTAACGCGCGGGCGCAAATGGAAGATTTCGTGCAGCGCTTTCCAGCTGACTCATTCATGCGTCAACTCCTTGCCAGAGTGCAATCGATGGGGCAGCCAAAATGACGCCACGAAAGCTCTTTACCATTGCGTTGGTCGTGGCACTGGCCGCCCCTCCTAAGATTTTGTCGGGCGCTGATGCGGGGCGCATTCAATTCGAAAATCGGCAAAAGAATTCGGGAGTTAGTTTTGTCCTCGACAATGGATCGCTTCCTGACAAGCCAATGATTGATGGCATACCCGGTGGGATCGCGCTTCTCGATTACGACAATGATGGCTATCTGGATATCTTCTTCACGAATGGTGCGAGTCTGCCCGGACTTGCGAAGGAAGGCGACAAATTCTCGAACCGCCTGTACCACAACGATCACGACGGCACCTTCACGGACGTGACGGATCGCGCTGGGTTGAGCGGCGAAGGCTACAGTGTCGGCGCCGCCGCCGCCGATTATGACAATGACGGGCGCACGGACCTCTACGTCACCGGTTTTGATCACAACTTCCTCTACCACAACAACGGCAACGGCACATTCACCGATGTAACCGCCAAAGCAGGCGTAACTGGGGTTTCCTCCGCGGGGAAAAAACTCTGGGGCATCTCGGCCGCGTGGCTGGATTACGACAACGACGGCAAGCTCGACTTGTTCGTGGTCAACTATCTGGACTGGTCGTTTGCAACCTCCCGCGTGTGCGGTTCAGCCGGCAAGCGCCTGTCCTGCTCTCCCACTCTCTACCAAGGCGAACCAAACATCCTTTACCACAACAACGGCGACGGCACGTTCACGGATGTTTCAGAAATCATGGGCATCTCCAGACACATCGGCAAAGGCATGGGGGTAGCAATCGCCGACTACAACGATGACGGTTGGATGGACATCTTCGTCGCCAACGACAATGACAGAAATTTTCTTTTCAAAAACCGTGGTGGAAAAGCCTTCGATGAGGTAGGCGTCGAGTCGTTCATCGCATACACCGACAACGGACTGCCCGTCTCCAGCATGGGTGTGGATTTTCGTGATTGGAACAATGATGGCAAACCCAGCCTGATCGTCACCGCACTTGGGGGCGAAACCTATCCGCTGTTCCGCAATGAAGGCAATGGCTTTTTCAGCTACGAAAGTTATAAGGCAGGTATTGGATTTCGGAGCTTGAAAATGAGCGGCTGGGGGGCGGGAATTCAGGATTTCGACAACGATGGTTACAAGGATCTGTTCACGGCGAACTCGCACGTGAGTGAGAATGCTGATTTAGATGGTCAGCAGCACTACCGGCAGGCCAATGCCGTTTTTCGGAACATGCACGACGGAACTTTTCAAGACGTAAGCGGTGATGCTGGTCCTGGCATGCAGATTCGTGCTGCCCACCGCGGGTGCGCGTTCGGCGATCTTAACAACGACGGAAAGATGGACGTTGTGGTTTCGGCTATTGGCAGTCCGGCAGAACTGCTCTACAACACCTCAACCGGCGGCAATCATTGGATTCTGATCAAGACCGTCGGGGTGAAAAGCAACCGTAACGGTATCGGAACGCGAATCAAAGTGACAACCGCATCCGGCCTCGTGCAATACAACCACGTCACGACAGCTGGAAGTTACGCGAGTTCGAACGATCCGCGCGTTCACTTTGGACTGGGCTCAGATACGGTCATTAAGGAAATCGAATTGAAGTGGCCGAGTGGGACGGTGCAGGTGCTGCACAATGTAAAAGCAGACCAGGTCCTGCCTGTAACCGAGGAATGAAGGCGTGAGGATTGCGTTTATTTCGCTGCTGTTTGCTGTGTGCTCCACATGGCCTGCTGTCGCCGGGCCCTGCACCGGTGCGGAGGCGCAACTCACACAGGTTTCGAAGGCTTTGACCGTCGATGCTCTCGATATCGCCGAGAATGCGCTGCGCACCCTAAGCCTTTCCTACCCTGAATGTCCCGAAATCGTGCTGCACCAGGCCCGACTGGCGCAAGCTAAGGGAAACATTAGCAAGGCCGCCGAGCTTTATTATCACTACACGGACACGGACCCGAATGACTCACGCGGACTTGCCTACTTCGGCCGCTTTTTCCTTGAGCAAGGCGACTACATGCGGGCCGATGCCCTGTCGGCCGCAGCAGTGGACAAAAATCCAGACGACCCGGCTGCCTTAGCGTTGCGCGGACAGATACTTCTTATGAAAAGGCAATCTTCCGAGGGGCAGAGTCTGCTGGAAAAAGCTATCAAGCTTGATCCCGATGATCCTGAGACACAATTCCAATTGGGCACAATTTATGACAAGGCAAAGGCCGCTGCGCAAGCTGTGGAACATTTCCGCAAAGCCGCGACGCTGAATCCGCACGACGCGCGTGCATGGGACTATCTAGGACTGAACCTCGAACTCGCAGGAGACTTGGATGGTGCCGAGAAGGCCTACGAAAAAGGGTTGCAAGTGAATCAGGCCGGACGATATCACGATGCTTTTCTCGATTACAACTACGGCCGATTTCTGGCAAAGCGTAACGACCTGAGTGGCAGCAAACGCCACCTCGATCGCGCTGTCGAATCGGCGCCTCAAGTCCGCGCTGTTTGGTACGAGCGCGCAAAGCTCGACATGCGGATGCAGAATTATCAACAGGCGCGCGCGGACGCAGAAGAAGCTGCCGCGTGCACGCAACCGGGAGGCGTCATCGATCTGCAAATTTACAGCCTGCTAAGCCAGGTGTACTCGCGGTTGGGCAATACTGCTCTTGCCAAAAAATATACTGACTTAACTCGCGCAACCC
>QIAL01000879.1 GCA_003225535.1 Acidobacteriota bacterium
TCGGCCTGGAGAGTTTTGCGTTCGCTGATCAACTGCCGTTCGAGCTGTTCCATCCCTTCGAAGTCTGCGTTCCCCGCGGCTTTGGCCAGTTCGCCTTTGAGGAAGATTTCGCGTTCGGCAACTTTGGCAGCGTATTTGGAATCGAGTTCGGCGAGTTCCTTTTTCTGTTCGGCCGTGAGTTTGACTGTCGGGCCGCTTTTGCTCAGCCGTTCCATAGCCAATTCATACGCGCTCTTCATAGATTCATTGTTTAAATACAAATCTCCACTTGTCCATCTCGCACTCGCGTTGGGTAAGTCTTTACAACCTTGTCAGGACGCAGATCGCATTGGCCGGTTTCCGCATCAAAGGCCCAACCGTGCAACGGGCAGACGATTTTTCCCTGATCAAGCATGCCGGCGCCAAGCGGACCGCCTTTGTGGGGGCATTGGTCATCGAAAGCGCAAAAGTTTCCGTCGACATTGTAGAGCGCAAATTCCCGGCCTTTGACATGCACCGTGCGCCCTTCTCCCGGCGCGAGGCTGGAGACATCAGCCACGGGCACGAATTCGCTCACGACTTGGCTCCGTCTTTGCCTGGGGCCGATTTCTTCTTCCAGGGCATCTCAGGAAATTTTACCGGAGGCGGTTTCGGTTTGGCCATCTGCAATTCCGGATTAGCGGCCTCTGTCGCTGACGGCGGAGCCATGTTCTCTTTCCAGGAAGCAATTCGTGCCTGAAGGCCGTGGTGCTCGGCGGTCTTTTTGTCGCCGCTTTTCATATAAAAGAGCGACAAATTCGTGTGAACAAGCTGGTCGTTCGGCCGCATCTGCTCGGCCTTGTGGCCTTCGGCAATGGCCGCGGCGTAATCCCCTTTGCGATAGTAGGCCATGCCAAGCGAGAGTTGCCCATCGAAATGCTGCGGGTCCTGAGCAAGGATCGATTTAAACTTCTCGATGGCCGAGTCGTAGTTCGCCTGGCTGAATTCGAACATGGCATCATCGTATTCTTCTTGAAGCGTTGGCATAACGGCCAGATTGGATATGGCACGGGTGCGCTGCAGATGCAAGCCGGACAAGGCGGTCGAGATGGGACGCTGAATCAAGGAATCGAGGAGCCGGGCGTCCGAATTGCGCGATAGAATCGAATGGTGAAAGCCCAACATTTAGATTTGATCTTTGAATTTTTGGATTAGTTTTTGGCGATGGCTCTCCTGAGATGGACCGTGCCCTTTCTGGTTCCGTTGTTCGCAAGCTGCGAGCACAAGAAGGATTTAGCGCAGCAGCCACCCCCTCCACTCGCCACAAACCCGCCACATCTCTATCTTGACCAGGCGCAGCCGAGGTTGCCGACAATCAAACTCTGGCTGGGCGCCCAGGAAATGGTGGCGGAAATGGCGCTCACCCAAACGCAAGTTGCCACGGGGATGATGTACCGAAAGGAGATGGGCACGAATGATGGGATGCTCTTTGTGTTCCCGCGTTCGCACCGAACCGCGTTCTATATGCGCAACACGGTGGTTCCGCTCTCGGCGGCTTACATTGATCCGGAAGGGACGATCCTTGAGCTCCATGATCTAAAACCGCTGGATGAAACTCCGATCGAAGCCGGCTCGGATAATATCCAGTTTGTCCTGGAGACGCCGCAGGGTTGGTTCAAAAAGAACAATAT
>QIAL01000880.1 GCA_003225535.1 Acidobacteriota bacterium
CGGGGCTACGTTGACGGACGTCGGCGCGCGCGGTGATTACTGGGTTCGTCCGGACCTTAGCCTCTCAGCCTCCGTGCAGTACGAACGATGGCTCTTTCCCGTGATCCAGCCGAACCCACAAAGAACTGTGACGGCCTCCGTGGAAATTTTGTTCCAGCCACAGAAATTATTTCATCGTGCTACCGCGGATGCGCAGGGCGGTCCGTCCGGGAACGGGAGCAAGCCGTGAATTACGCAGATCGTGCTCCTGCCCGGCAGCCTGTGCCCGAGCGACGCGGAGATCATCTCGCCGTCTCGCCAGAGCCAGAAGCTGCGCCGCAAGATCACGGAAACACCGTCGCCCACCTGCGGGTTCTCTGGGAAAATCGCAGACTCTTGTTTCGCGCCGCGCTTCTTGGGTTGGCATTGGGCCTCGCGATCGCATTTTTAATTCCCGTTCGGTACGAAGCGACGACTCAGCTCATGCCCCCGGACAACCAGTCCGGAATGGGCACGGCCCTGCTATCGGCCGTCTCTGGTCGCACCGGTGGTTTGGGCGCAGTCGCTGGCGATTTGCTCGGAGTGAAAAATTCCGGAGCGCTCTTCGTCGGAGTCTTGCAAAGCCGCACCGTCCGAGATCGCCTGATCGACGAGTTCGCGCTTGAGCAGGTCTATCGCGAATCAAAGATGGAAGACGCCCGCCAGGCGCTTGCCAATCACACTTCCGTTTACGAAGACCGCAAGAGCGGAATCCTTTCGATTACCGTTACGGACCACGACCCGCAGCGCGCCGCCGCCATGGCGCAAGCCTACGTTGCTGAATTGGATCGCTTGGTCGCGGAAGTAAGCACGTCTTCCGCGAAACGCGAGCGGATTTTTCTGGAAGAACGGCTGACCGCCGTAAAGCAAGATCTCAACGGAGCAGCAAAGAAATTCAGCGAATTTGCGAGCAAGAACACCGCCATCGATATTCCCGCACAGGGCAAAGCGATGGTCGAAGCCGCGGCAACGTTGCAGGGTCAATTGATCGCCGCGCAATCCGAGTTGCGCGGATTGGAAGCGATCTACGCGGACCAAAACGTGCGCGTTCGCGCCGGGCGCGCGCGTGTTGCGGAACTTCGCGCACAACTCGGAAAAATTGGCGGCGATGCAAGCAATCCCGGATCCGCCTCGGGGAAAACGGACCCGTCCACGTATCCCTCGATTCGCCAGCTGCCGCTTTTGGGCGTGACGTATGCCGACCTCTATCGCCAGACCAAAATCGAAGAAACCGTTTTCGAGTTACTGACGCAGCAGTATGAGTTGGCAAAAGTGCAGGAAGCGAAAGAGATTCCCAGCGTAAAAGTTCTGGACGCCGCGATCGTGCCGACGAAGAAGTCCTTCCCGCCTCGCGGCTTGGTGACGGTTGCGGGAACTCTGTTCGCAGTGCTCTTGGTCTGTGCCTATCTTTTTGCGGCACGTCATTGGCAGTCCATCGATCCGCAAGATCCTGGAAAAA
>QIAL01000881.1 GCA_003225535.1 Acidobacteriota bacterium
GAAACACGGGGGTAGGAAAGCATCACTCCCGGCTGTCCTTGCACCATCATGGGATTGCTATCTTGCCCCACGGTAATCAACCAGCGTCCATCGCGGCTGAACGACAGTTTGGCGACGGCCAGCTTGTGTGCAGGAATGCTCTGCAGTTTTTGCCCTGACGTGGCGTCCCAAATTTCCACTGCGCCCGTGGGCACAGCAGGCTGAGCGAGCCATTTTCCGTCGGGGCTGACCGCCATCGCCGAGGAAGAACCCCATACGATGCGCGATACTCCCTCGGAAACGAATGGCCACGACCAGACATTACCAATCTTTTGTGGCGCTGACTTGCCCTCGCTAAACGCCAGCCAAAACGCGGGAAAACCCTTTTCTTGGGGAACGCTGGCGGCTACCTCCCATCTATTCGTGTTCCAGATCTTTAGCGCGTAGCCCGGAAATTGCCCGCCGGGATTAGAAGCCAGCCATTTGCCATCCGCGCTGAAAACCGCCTGGCTCACGGGCGCATCTGTCAGCGTCCGAATCTCTCTCATGGTTGCAACGTCCCAGATGCGCAATTCCCCCGACGTGGTGGCGAGCAGGGTACCATCTGGGCTGAACGCGACCCTTTGCACCGGACTTTGGCCGTGGAGCGTCACCTGCTCCCGCATCGAACTTAGGTCCCAGACTTTGATCGTTCCATACTCATAAGAACCCGCAGCCAGCAGCTTTCCGTCTGCGCTGTACGCCGCCGTTCCCAAACCGTAACCGCCGCCCGGCAGCGATTTCGTCGTTTGACCGCTTGCCGTGGAGACAAAATCGATCGCATTTGAATCGCCGTGTAAGATGGCCACTTCCTCCCCATCGGGACGGAATAGCAAACGGGTACTATTCCTCGACGTGAGGTCCTGAACCCTCTTCCCGTCGTCGAGGCTCCAAAGAATAGCGTGCCGACCGGAAGGCCCCATTTCATCGATGCTTGCCATCCAGCGTCCGTCCGGACTGATCGACGATGCGACAACCGGATAAGTTTTTTTAACGTTGCCGGAGTTCACATCGAAAATCTGCACCGAGCCCGAAGGATCGTCGTCATCGTCGGCGCCAACTGTGCCCGCCGCGATCAGACGGCTATCGTTGGTTGGCACGAGGGCGGCGAGGAAATTCCACTGTGTTGGAATCGTGCGCAGACTCTTTCCGGTATCGGCGTCGTACAATCCGATCGCCGTTTCCGTCGTTTCTTTCACTCGCTTTTCCACAGCAATGATCAGTGATTTGCCGTCCGCGCTGTACGCGAGGGATTCTCCGTAGTAGTGAATGCGATGAGGATTGATCGCGAAGAGCATCTTTCGAGTCTGTAGGTTCCACACTCTTATGACGCCAGAAACGTGCATTGACGCAAGGCGCGTTCCATCAGAGTTGAAGGATAGCGAACTGATGGCCTCCTTTTCCAAGGGCTGTGGCGGAGGCGTAGTTGTGCCCTTTTGGCCTCCGAGTCGAAACTCCTCACGCCCGGAAGAAAGATTCCACAGGATAATGACTTTGTCGTAGCCACCGGAAGCGAGCCATCGCCCGTCCGGGCTGAACGCTAGCGCTTGTACCGACCCACGGTGCCCCACGCGCAAGATGCGGTCCGGGTTCCGCGTGTCCGCCGACATTTCCTCCTTTTGCGGAACCTGCGGTGCGGTGACCTGAGCTGGCGCGAGCATGACCCGCGCTTGTGCAGGGGGATTCGGCGAGGATGTCGGCCTCGTCTCTGACTGCGGAATTGGTGCCCCGCGCGCGCCGCATAATATTGCCGAAGATAAGAGGATTAGCGAAAGAATTCCATTTCTCATTGTGGGGTGCATCGGGTTCTCCTTGGCGGGGCCCGCGCGCGTCGCGGTTGAAGAATGTCCCCTCCTAATAGGATGGACGGACTCCGCTATGAGAGCGTTCAAAAGACGTACGTAGTCGCGTAAATTGCACGTGTCGAAGGCGATCAGAAATTACGAACACAATTCGCGTATAGCCATCACAAGCCATCGCGGCTCGCGCAAATCTCCGCGCGAACCTTGTCGTGGTTGTTCGCATCCACCTCTTGCATTCCCGTGGCAAAGGACTTTTCGCCCTGCACTTTCAGGAAGTACCGCTTGGGAATATCGCGATTCCAGATCGAGACCAGCTCGGAACCTTGCACAGGGAACGGCCCGAACACAAAGTTGTATGCGTCCCGCCAGCCCGCTGCCAGAAGCAGTCCCAGAATAGTCAGAATGCCTGTACCCAGTAGGAAAAGGTTGCGGTTGGTACGCCGGATCTGGCCGCTGATGAAGTCATCCCACATGAGGTCACCTCCTCATCGCCCCAGGGGCGAAAGTTCGAGCCAATACCGTTCAACGTACCGGCCCATTCCGAGGTGCCGCAATAGAACCACCGTCTCCCGATACCCTGTCGGTTACCGTCTCAAAGGGCAGTATCCCCATTTAATCCTTGACTAATGTATCGAGATTTTCACAATGGAGTTATGTTGGTTGGGATGGTCCCCCCTGCCGGCTCTCCCGGCTAGAGCACCATTCCCTAATTCGTTCTCCCTATTCTCTAAACCCTTTGCCTGCCACACTTCCAAGGGATCATTCAAATCCTCGAAACTATTCAACGCTCGCGCGCCTGCAACTCCTTTTGAATCAGTCCTGTTTCTGCTAAGTCTTTTAGCTGCCACACTTCCAAGAATTCTCCCGTAAGTCCTGCTACTGCCACAGACCCGAAAACAGGTGTCTCTAAGTCCTGTATTTGCCACACATCCGAGGCCCCCGGGTGAGGATGGCTTTTTGTTTAACTTTTCGCTAGGTCCGATACGACGCGTTGATCCGCACGTACTCCGCGGTGAAGTCGCAGGTCCAGTAGCGGGCCTTGGCTTTGCCAGCGTGCAAGTCCACGACCAGCGGAACGTGCTCGGTGAGAAGTTTGTTGCTTGCGGCGCGCTCGTTGAAGTCGAGCGGCTGGCCACGCCGCAATACGGGGATGCCGGCCATCTTGATGTCCACCAGAGCGATGTCAAACTTTACGCCGGAGCGCCCCGCGGCCGCAAAGATGCGCCCCCAATTCGGATCGCCGCCCGCGAAAGCGGTTTTCACCAGCGGAGAAGTGGC
>QIAL01000882.1 GCA_003225535.1 Acidobacteriota bacterium
GGGCGTGCTCACGGCCGACTTCGATAATGATGGGTGGCCCGATATCTACGTCGCCGATGACTCCACCGCCAGCGCGCTCTATCAGAATAAGAAGAACGGAAAATTCCAAGACATCGCGATTGAAGCCGGATGTGCGCTGAGTCCCGACGGCAAGCCGCAAGCCGGCATGGGCGTCTCCGCCGCCGACTACGACATGGATGGCAACCTCGATATCGTCAAGACAAATTTCGCTGGTGATACACCGTCGCTCTATCACAACCAGGGCGGGGCGAATTTCGAAGACACAACTTTTACCGCCGGACTCGGAGCGCATACTCAGTTCCTGGGATGGGGCTGCGGTTTTTTCGATATGGATAACGACGGCTGGCCCGACATCCTGATTTGCAACGGCCACGTCTATCCGGAGGTCGAGCAACTGAAAACCGAAGCCGGCTACGCTCAGCGAAAACTGCTCTACCAGAACCTTCGCAACGGCCACTTCGCCGATGTATCGTTTCAAGCCGGCCCTGGAATTTCCGAACCGAGCACATCTCGTGGGGCGGCCTTCGGAGACTTTGATAATGACGGTGACATCGACATCGT
Source organism: Acidobacteriota bacterium (assembly GCA_003225535.1). Taxonomy (GTDB): domain Bacteria; phylum Acidobacteriota; class Terriglobia; order Terriglobales; family Acidobacteriaceae; genus Sulfotelmatobacter. The sequence goes on from QIAL01000882.1 coordinate 583, forward strand.
GGTGAACACGGTCAACGATTATCCGCAACTCCTGCGCTGCGACTCGAAACTCGCCCACAACTGGATCAAAGTTCGCACCATCGGGACCAAGTCAAACCGTAGCGGCATAGGAGCGCGCCTCACCTGTGTCACGCACGTACCTGGAGAATCCAAGCCCCACCGCCAGATCGATGAGGTCCGCAGCGGCGGCGGATATTTTTCACAGAACGATCTGCGAGTTCACTTCGGATTAGGCAAGGCGGAAAAAGTCGATTTGCTTGAAGTCCGCTGGCCCAGCGGCCAGCTCGACACGATCAAGAACGTAAAGCCAAACCAGTTGATCTACGTGAAAGAAGGCGAAGGAATCACGCGCACGATGGACTTTTCCAAGCCGCCCAACAAGTAAAATACGCGGCGACCTAGATAAAAGGGGTGCCCCACTTCTGGCCGGTTTTGCCAGAAGTGGGACTCCTCACTGCTGAGATCTCTTTGTGTCGGGCTCTGCGGGATTGCCTGATCCCTCCCTGAGAGTGTGAACCTGATCCACGCCGAGATTGTTGAATTGCTCGATCAGTCCAGTAGGCCAGCGAATCTCCACCCACTCGATCTTGTCGGCTTTCCCCAGCCCGAAGTGCACGCGCATATCACTATTCGAGATGTAACTGGAACCGCTGCGCACTTCGTCCACAAGAATGCGCGAACCGGCCTTCACTCGAATCCGCGCCCCAATCCCGTCGCGATTCGACTTTGTCCCCACCGTGTGGATGGCGATCCAATGGTTTGTACTCTTGACCTGATTCGCCAGCAGGCTCGGCGCAGCGTTCATGTTGTTGATCACCGCCGACATCCTGCCATCGTTCCATAAATCGCCAACGGCCATGCCACGAGAAGAGGCTGCGGTAGTGATGCCAGAACCCGCCAACGCTGAGATGTCGCTGTACGTCCCATCCCCGTTGTTGTGAAACAGAATTCGCGGCTCTTTGTAGCTGCTGCCCAGATGCTGGCTGTCGACCTCCGGATAAACGTGGCCGTTCACCAGCAGCAGATCGGGCCAGCCGTCGTTGTCGACATCGAGGAACATCGTTCCCCATCCCAAATA
>QIAL01000883.1 GCA_003225535.1 Acidobacteriota bacterium
TTCCGAAGAATTGGAGAAAACGAGGCTGCTGCCATTGAAGTGTGTCAGGAGTTCGTGATGGCAAAGAATGCGAGCGCCGCGAAGGCAGATAGCGAAGATGCAATCACCCGATATGCCGAAAGCCTGGCCACTGCAGTAGCAAGTAACGACAAACAAGATTCCAATCCGTTTCATGGGTACTACTTTCGAATTGTGACTGAGACTAACGCATCCGAAGGAACGAGCGAGGGCAGAACCAAAAAAGGGTTGACTTTGATTGCCTATCCGGCTGAATACCAGTCATCTGGCGTCAAGACATTCGTAGTTACCCGGAAGGGGATCGTCTTTGAAAAAGACCTTGGACCTGAAACCAACACGCTTGCCCCACAAATGAAAGCTCGGACCGGGCCGAGTTGGCACCGAACTGTATGAAGGACTAGACCTCCGGCGCAACATCACGCTGAGAGGCGGGCGCTTCTTCGACCTGCGCGGATTGCACAGCCCGAAAGGTATCTTGTTCGACAAACATGCGACCACAAGAAGATCAGACGAATCCGGATGTGCCTGTGTTTCCGTTTTGGGTCGAAGATCGGGGATTAAGCTTCTTTCTGGCGTTTCTTATAATCGCGACCATTTTTGTTCCCATGGTGACCTTGTCACGGTTTGGGCGAATTGGGATCGGTCTAATGTTCGCGCTCATGTTGTTCTCTGGGGCGGTCGCGACGATTCGCAAAGCGATCCTGATGTATCTGGTCATTGCGCTTACGGTATTCGAGTTCGCTGCGGATCTCGTGGTTGAATTCAAACCCTCGTTCGGCCACTGGGGATGGGACACAGCGCTCAAAATATCCGGGCTCGCCATCCTGATCGTAATGACCCTTAGGCAAACGTTTCGCCCCGGGCCCGTTAGCGTACACCGAGTTATGGGTGGAGTCGCTGCCTACCTACTGATCGGTCTTACTTGGGCGTTCGGATATAAGCTGCTCATGGAGGAGCGCCCAGATGCAATCCATTTTCAGGCATTCATTGGCGGGCTCCCCACAAGCGAACCGAGCCGTTTAGTCCAATTTAGCTTTTCCACCCTGACTAGCGTTAGCTATGGCGACGCTTATCCGGTACATCGGATTGCGCGGTCGCTGGCGACTGCTGAAGCGCTCATCGGGCAACTTTATCCCGCGATCCTCATCGCTACGCTAGTTGGAATGGCGTTGCAATCGCGGTCTGTCGAAGGCGTTGGCCTCCGACCTGAACTCTTATCAGCTGCGCCGACAGAAGAGGCGAAGGGAAGAGAAGAACGGGCATCATGAAGTCAAAGTTGCCACTCCTAATCGGCGTAGTTTGTCTCTCTGCGTTCTCCTGCGCGCAAGGCGTTTCGTTGCCGCAACCTCCACAAGTTCGCGCGAAAAATCATGTGGTCTCCGTTACGCTTCACGCAGTGAATGAAAACGGCAAGGATGCTTTTGCTTTCAACGGCAAGACCGTCGCGCCGGTCATCCGCGCGTCCCCAGGTGACGTTCTCAAAATCACGTATATCAATGACCTTCCTTCCAAGTCTCCCGAGTCGTGCGCGGTAAATCCCTGCATGGACATGACAAACCTGCATTTTCACGGACTCAGCATCTCGCCGGAGTCCCCGCAGGATGACGTGCTAACAATGCTGGCCAAGCCCGGCCAGGTATTGCACT
>QIAL01000884.1 GCA_003225535.1 Acidobacteriota bacterium
AGAGCGAAGTGGCGCAGCGGATTGTGGATGAAGTCGTGCGCTTGCGAAGCGTTTTGTACGGAACAGCTGCGCTGAAGCACTCCGGCGATTGATCCCGCCATGGCCGAGCGTGCTTCCGAAACTCTCCACAAAAAATTATCAGACCGCCTGGACTTCTACGAAGACCTTGGAATCCAGTTGTTTTGTCGGGACCGCACTGGCGTTGCAGCGCCGGATATCGAGAGCCGTGCGGAACTGTCTGCCAGCACCCGTTTCGCAGCTCCAGATCTTCAAAAGGAAGGACCCTTGCCCAAGCCCGCAGGAAAACCCGCATTGCAAAAGGCCGCCCCAGCTTTGACGCCGGTGAGTCCCAAGATCGCATCGCTTCCTGTAATCGCTGGCCCGTCGCTCTTCGAGTCCGTGGAGAAGATTACCGGCGACTCGCTGCTCAAGACTCGCGAGGATTTGGGCGAATGCAGGCGTTGTAAGCTGCACAGCACGCGGCACAAAATTGTTTTCGGCGACGGAAATCCCAAGGCCGAATTGATTTTCGTGGGCGAAGGCCCGGGCGCCGATGAAGACGCGCAAGGTTTGCCGTTCGTCGGGCGCGCGGGAAAACTGCTGACGCAGATGATCGAAGCCATGGGGCTGCAGCGCAAAGACGTGTACATCTGCAACGTGGTGAAGTGCCGGCCTCCGGAGAATCGTCAGCCGGAGGAAGACGAAATACGCGCTTGCTCACCATTTCTGATGCGCCAAATCGACGTCATTGCTCCCAAAGTGATCGTCTGCCTCGGCGCCGTCGCTGCAAAAACATTGCTGCAAACCAATCGCGGAATTTCTCAATTTCGCGGCGAGTGGCTGGAATTTCGCGGAAGAAAATTACTGGCCACCTATCACCCCGCGTATTTGCTGCGCAATCCGCCGGCGAAGAGCGAAGTCTGGAAGGATCTCCAAAAGGTGATGGCAGTTCTCGGCCTTGAAGTAAAGAAAGGCAAGTCCTCCTAACTCATCATGGGAATTTTGCTGGGCTTGCTGACAGCGCTGACTTGGGGCGGCGCGGATTTCATTGCGCGTTTTGCCACGCATCGTATTGGCGCTCTCCGTTCTATGCTCTATATGCAGTTGATTGGGTTCCTCCTCCTGACAATTTTTTTGCCAGTTCTGGGCGGCTGGGGGCATCTCGCGGACGGTTCCGGGTGGCAGCCGTGGGCTTGGGGTTTTCTGGCTGGATTCTTCAACGCCGTGGCCGGATTGGGATTCTACCGCGCCTTTGAGATTGGAAAAATGTCGGTGGTGGCGCCGCTCTCGGCCAGCTATCCCGCTTTGACGCTGCTGCTCTCCTGGATGACGGGTGAACGCCTAAGTGCCGTACGAATCGCGGGGATCGTTTGCACCCTCGTGGGCGTCGTAATTGTTGCCGGCGGAGAAAAAACGCCGGACGAGAACGACGCTGAGGCTGTACGTAGGAGCGGCCGAGGAATGGGCTGGGCGATTTTCGCCTCTGTTGGCTTTGCCATGCTGTTTTGGCTGCTCGGAATTCGCATCATCGCGCGAGTTGGCGCGATACAAACCGTGTGGATGATTCGCTTGACTAGCACGCTGCTCATTGC
>QIAL01000885.1 GCA_003225535.1 Acidobacteriota bacterium
GCCCTTGCGGCCCTCGCCAAGCACGGCGTGAACTACGTCGCCGCCAGCACCTCAAAACCATCAGACTCGTTTCCCGGACTGACGGCGATCATTACTGGTGGAAGCCCGGCCCTGACTGGCGTCTACTACGACGTAGCCTATTCCCGCAATTTGCAAGGACCTGCAACGACCACCGGCAATGGCAATGCGGCTGGACCCTGTACACCGGGTCAGGTGCCAACCGGCTATACAACGGAGTATGAAGAAGGCATCGACATCGATCAGACCCAGGTGAACGGCGGAGCTCCCGGCGCTGCACTCACTGACGGCACCATCGCTTCGATCGATCCCAACAAACTGCCCCGCGATCCGGCGAAGGGGTGTGCGGCCGTGTGGCCGTGGCAGTTTGTTCGTGCCAACAGCATCTTCAGCGTCATTCACCAGAATGGCGGAGTCACCGCTTGGTCCGACAAGCACCCCGCGTACTCCTCGGTGGCGTCCGGCATCGGGCCGACAGCGCTGGACGATTTCTACGCGCCCGAAATTAACTCCAACGTGATTGGGCTTCCCCATGTCACAACGCCCACCGGCGTAGCTTGCGACAACGTGCTCGACGCTGCCGCCGACCTCACGGCCTGGACCAACAGCTTCCAGAACATTCAGTGCTATGACACGTTGAAGGTCGACGCCATTCTCAATTGGATCGATGGCAAGACTCACCTCGGCGGCGGAAAGATGAAGGTCCCGAACATCTTCGGCATGAACTTCCAGGCCGTGAGCGTAGGCCAGAAGCTCATTGAGAACGGAGTAAACGGCGGATATCTCGATGCGGCGGGCACACCCACCGCAACCTTGCTCAACGAGTTCCAGTTCGTCGATGCTTCGATTGGGGCCTTCGTCAAAGAACTGAAGAAACAAGGGCTCTACGATTCGACTCTGATCGTGGTTACTGCCAAGCACGGCCAGTCGCCGATCGATCCCAGCCTGTACGTCCGGCAGACCATCAACGGCACGTCCCCGGCCACTCTGATCTCCAACCAGTTGCACGCCGCCATGCCACCTTCCGAGGACCCTAACGGCAGCGGCATTGGATCGACGGAAGATGACGTCTCGCTGGTCTGGCTGACGGATCCGTCTTACACGGACGCCGCAGTCGCCCTCCTCGAGGCCAATCCTGGCCCGACCGGAGTCGGGCTTGGGCAGTTTTACTATGGTCCTTCGCTGAAGCTTAACTACAACGATCCGACCAAGGACCCACGCACACCGGATATCATCGTGACGCCGAACGTCGGCGTTACGTATTCCGGCAGCAACAAAAAGCAGGCCGAGCACGGTGGTTTTGCCCATGACGA
>QIAL01000886.1 GCA_003225535.1 Acidobacteriota bacterium
GGGTTTTTTCGGATTCTTGGGCGGCCTGGCGAAGTCGGCGGTGGGGCTGATTCCGGGGGTCGGGCCGGTTGCGTCAAAAATCATCGGTGGAATCGGCGGTGCAATCTCAAAGCCTGTTGCAAGAGCTTCGGCGGCGGGTGCGGGCATGGGTGCCATGTCCATCGTAAAGAAGGGGGCGGCGGCGGTGGGCGGTGCCATTGTTAAGCACCCGGTGTTGAGCGCGGCGGGCGCGGCGGGCGCTGTTGGCGCTTTGGGCACAATGGGTGCAGAACACTTGCTCGCGGCAGGGGGAGCCCACAAAGGGTTCCATATCAGCAGGCGAACCGGAAAGGTGGTTCGCAACCGGCACATGAACCCTTGCAATCCGAAGGCGCTGCGCCGGGCCGTGCACCGCGCGTTGCGCTTCAAGAAGATTGCCATGAAGACAATCCACCTTGTTGCGCCTCGAGCGGCAAAGGGGAAGAGATGGGGCGGTTTCAAGAAGGCGAGGAAGAAAGCAGCTTGATCGGTAACTGCCCCGAATGTGAGGAGGAAAACACCGACATTTGCCCGGTGTGCCTGCTCTGCAAGGAAATTTGTTGCGAGTGTGAGGAGGACGAGTAAATGCCGCAGCTTAACTTCAGTCAAGCCCTAACCGCGAATCAGCTCGGTTTCAATCCGATCGCCGGGTGGCAGTACGAGTACATGCCGTGGCCGGCACAAATCATTCTTCTAGTCCGCGCTACCGACGTGAACGAGCGGATGACAGTGTACTCGGGTTCTGAGACCATCCAAGAACGTTCGCCAGTACAAGGCGGCGGCACAGCGGGCACGACACCGTCGGAACTCAATACGCCCGCGGTGTCCTGGATTGCCGCCGCTGGCGACCGTATTAAGGTGGTCATCGATAACACGACCGCGGGAACTCCGACGGTTGACGGCATCATCATCGCGAATCCGGCCTAACCGATGGCACTGTTCAATGAAATCCAGGTCGGGCGGTATAACCGCTTCCTGCAAAAACTCTTCTCGATGAAGGGGCCGCCAGCAATGGCGCAACTCGCTTCGGAATTGCAGCCTGTCTTCCACTTGTTCAATGGGATTGAAAACCGCGCACTAGAAGGATGGAACCGCTACGCTACCGCTCCTAACACGGCGGCTTCGGCTGCGAACACTGGAGGGGTTAGGCTGCGGAATCCAGCAGGTTCAAACGTCATCGTCGTGCTGGAACGAATCGTCTACCACCCAAGCGCCAACGATACGCCCGCTTTCCGGTGGGGGACTGCCACTACCGACCTCGCGGTGGTTCCAGGTCTCACGAACATTCGGCTTGATGCGCGACAAGGAGCGAACGCGCCTACTCTCGTGGTCTCGACTCAGAACACCACTCCTGTCGTACCAACTCTGACAAATCAGTTCACAATCGACGGACCAGACGTACTTGCTCACGCCCCGTACTTCTACATGCAGACCGAGGACCAAGAGCTCGCAATCGCTCCCGGCGATGCATTTCAAGCAGAGGCTGGAACTGTGAATCAATTGGCAAGGTGGTCGTTTCTGTGGCGCGAGCGGCTGCTCGAAGATTCTGAGAGAACTTAAGGCTCCCAGTTTCCCTTGGTTCGTGGCAATGTTTGAAGACTTAATTCCGGAACTCCGAGAGTTTGCAGCACAGCTTTTGTATGCAGCCGGAGCTGCCGGACTTCATCCACAAGTGACATCAACGCGTCGTAGTCACCAGGCCCAAGTCCGTCTCTACCGCAGGTACATATCAGGCCTATCGCCACTGCCAGTTGCCCCTCCAGGTCAATCAGCGCATGAGTTCGGATACGCTTTCGACATGGTGGTAACACCCTTTGAGGCTCTGGAGGATGTGGGCTATACGTGGCAGACGTGGGGCGGGGTGTGGGGGGGTTCGGCGGATCCGGTGCACTTTCAGTACCCT
>QIAL01000887.1 GCA_003225535.1 Acidobacteriota bacterium
GAACTGCCTCTTGGGCATCTCTGCTGCTAACGTGGGCCGGATGAGACGAGAAGTCTTCACCGCGGGACACTGGCGCCGCCGGGAGCCTGGAGGAATCGCCCTCTGCGATGTGCGACTTGTTACAGGCAAGATCGAAAGCGAGTCGAGCGTGCTTCAAGTCCTCTTCGCACAAAGGAACGTCGAGAATGAACGTGCGGCAACCCAAGCCCAAATAGCGTGCCAATTCTTCTCCGACTTGCTCGTAGCTGCCCACAAGATAGGGACAAAATGTTTTGTAATTCTCAAACGGCGCAAGCCAATAGCTGCTGTGGGTAGTCTTGTTTTCTTCGATGGCGCTCGATAGCTCATGGTGCCAAACAGAGTCCGAGACTTTCATCGCCAGCCCGTGAATCATTTTCCCTTTCTTTTCCTCGGGAAACCTTCCACGGGCTTCCTTCCAAGCTTCCACTTCGGTCGGCCGCACCACCACTCCTATACGGATCCCGAAACGGCTGCCCCGGTTTACCGCCATGAATACACAGTCTTTTGCGGGTTTGGCGTAAAGGACCGGCACCGCCTCGAGGAAACGGGCAGCAGACATACCGGCTTCGGAAGAGCCCGAAATTAGCACACCGGGAAATAGTTCTCCAGGTAACGGTGGCGTCATTTTGAGCTTATTGACCCGGTAGAATTTGCCTTGAAAGGTAATCGCATCGTGATCGGCAAGCAGGCCCTTGATGATCGTCGCGTATTCGACCAAGCGCTCGTACCGCTCATCGTGCGGAGTAGGATCGTTTAGTGCAACCAAGTCGTTCTTAAACCCGCCTGCGACCAGATTCAAATAAATGCGCCGACCGTACAAAGCGCCCAGCGAAGACACCATCTTTGCAACTGTATAAGGATGCATGTAGATGGGCTGCACCGCGACAAGAGGGGCCAAGTGCTTCGTCTCTTGGACGATTACCTGGGAAACCAACCAGGGGTCCACCTGAGAGTTGTCGGTGTAGACCAATATCCCCGTGCATCCCCAATTTTCACTCCAGCGAGCTGCGTCAGCTACGGCCTTGGAGTATTCAGCGAGGGGAGTGTTTCCTATTGCTGGACAGGTGCTAAAAATCTCCAAACGCGAATTGGGCCCGTACATTTCCGCTCTCCTAGGTTTTCTACTTCCGCCTGGGTTCGACATTTAATCTCCTTGGCAGGCGCCCGTCAGGCGCCGGTTCTAACTTCGCGGCATCATCCGGTTTCTTTTCAGAAATGAACGCTGACCAAGTCGCGTCCAAAATCGAAATCCATATTTTAGGTAATCCGTTTGGAGCGCTCGGTAGACCGAGACAATTCGCTGCGAAACCACGGCGCTTGATAAGTCATTTCCTAACTCGCGCCCGTTTGACCTTTTGCCCGGCCTCAAAATCTCGGAAATGGCCTTGCCGATTTCGCGGGCATCCCGGGGAACAATCAGGGATGGCCGGACTCCCTCCAATCGTTCTCGGACATCTCCCACATCGACCGAAACCACAGGAAGATTGCAAGCAATCGCCTCTTTGACCACGTTGGGAGAGCCTTCCCAGTCGCTCGTCAGCAATAAACAATCGGCGGCGTTCATCATCAATGGAATGTGGTTGGGGGGAACATTGCCATCGAGGACGGCAAAACGGACCTTTCCGCACCTGGACTCAGCGAATTGAACCGCAGCCCGGGCTAAATCCAAGCGCTTGCAAATTGGATCGCCCGCGTTGAAGAGCACCACGTGCTCCTCTTTCCCCCATTCAAGTTCCCGGCGCGCTTCTTGCAAGTCACGAGGATAGAAGAGCGTCATATCCACGCCAGTAGGAATGACTATGACGCGGTCCCTTCGCCACCAAAGTTTGTGCTTCAGCTGATTGCTCACACAGATGATTCGCGCCGCTCGCAAGGCGGCAAGCTGTGAGAGCAATGTGCCAAGGGCCTCCCGCAGCCATCCACGGCTGCGATTCGGGTTCAGGTCGCTTCCCCGATAGGTGACAATCACTGGGAGAGTTGTGCT
>QIAL01000888.1 GCA_003225535.1 Acidobacteriota bacterium
GAAAATACCGTAGTGCAGGCGCAGCCAGCAATCCGCTGGAAAGGGGGAGAACGCGGCCGCCTCTACCGCATCCTTCCCCCTAATGAATTAGTGACTGAGTTGCGGAGACGATTTCTTCAGTGTGGCGACCAGATCATGGGCAGCCGGAGGAACGGCGCGCGCTTGCCCGTCAATGATCTTCTGCGCATCGGTGGATTCGCCATAGAGTTTGTGATTGGCTTCATTGTCAGGCCGAAGGGTTGACCCTTCGAGGGAAACGCCGGCAAAAACGCCTCGCGCGCGTGAATAGCTCAAAATTTCCGCGCGCATGAAGGCATCGGTGTCTGCCGCAGCGGAGCGCCCTTTGGGTCCTGCAGCGACAGAAGCATCCGCGCCCAGTTTCACCTTGCTATGCAGCAGGCTGGAAGCGCCGCGGTTGTTCATAACCAGGAAAACAAAGTCGGTGGCTTCACCGCCGATCTGCAAGCCGACGCTGCCGCCTTCCAGTGCATACATCGCGGGAGCGCCCCACGGGCCGGAAAACTCCTTGCCCGTGCGGCACACCATTGCGCCGCGACCATAACTTCCGCCGACTACGAAGGCCGCCTTGAGCACCGACGGCATGACCACCACGCAACGCGCCTTGTCCAGCAAGTCCTGTGGGATGTTGTCCGGCACATTGAGGATCTCCTGCATTACCTTACCGGCATTCTGCAGACGATCTTCTTCGGTTTTTGCGTCGGGGTTTCGCGCAAACGTGCAGGCCCCCAACAGGAGCAGGCCCGCAACTACTGCGAAAGAAATTTTCGCGTACTTCATTATCTGCGCCTCCTTGCGCGCTAGTTTTTCTTTTTTTTGGCCTTAATTATTCTGCGAGCGGGTGGACCTCGCAGACTTCCCGATTCACCGAAAGTAGAAGGCAAGTTCCGAGCCAGATGTGAACCTAATTCGCTAAGGCACTGAGATTTCAATTGCATAGAGGAGGTTTTGGGCCCTGTTTGCGCAACATTGGCAACTACTTGGTGTGTAGTTTTTGCGCGGTCGCCGAACTTCTTGCGAGTAATAGTCCTGGAAGTCTTGCGCAGTGGAACTAACATAGATGGAAGGCCAAACAGCGGCATTTCAGGGCGCCGCCACAATTGCCCTTATGGCCGGGCAGCTGCCAGGAGAGCGGGGCATTCGTGCAACGATTTTCGGATTGGGAGAATCGAATGGAGTAAACAGATCTCCGGCCCAGGAGATGTCCCATGATTAAGCGCTTGACTCCTTGGGTTTTTCTCCTCCTTTTGTTGTGTATCCCGCAGTCAGCGCTGTCGCAGACGGCTTCCATCACCGGCACAGTGAAGGACAGCACGGGTGCTGCCGTGCCACAAGTCAAGGTGACAACCCACAATAGAGCCACAAGCGCTAGTCGCAGCACAGTCACAGACGATTCCGGAAACTACCGGATCACGAGCTTGTCTCCCGGCAATTATGATGTGCTCATTGAAAAGCCAGGATTCAAGACCGTGGAATACTCGCTGGTGGCGCTCACGGTGGACCATGTGCAGAATGTGGATGCCACGCTTGCGCCGAGCAGCGTCAACGAAAAAGTGACGGTAACGGGCGAGTCT
>QIAL01000889.1 GCA_003225535.1 Acidobacteriota bacterium
CGGTTTCGGCGAGCGGCGGAACTCGGCGGCATTTGGAGACCACAGGGGCGGGGAACACCACGGAACCCTCATGGTCACCGGACGGGAAATGGATTGCGTTCACTTCGCAACGCGCGGGAGGCTTCGACATCTGCGTGGTGCGCTCGCAGGGCGGACCAGCGATGGTGATAACGGAAGGGGAAGATCCGAGCTGGGCTCCGAATTCGCGCGCGCTCATTTTCTGCAAGGGTCCCGATCATCGCAAAGTTTTGTCTTTGCTTGACGTGGCCACCAAACACGTAAAGGATATCGCCCGAATCTTGGAGAGCGACTCACAACCGAGTTGGGCGCCCTGAGCTCTCCCCAAAAAGACACACCATGAAACTACAAAAACTATTCCAACTAGTCGCGCTCACAGCCACGGCATTTTTGTTTGCCGGCTGCCATAAAGGACTTCAAAAGACGACGCCATTGCCAGGATGGGCCATGAAACCAGGCGGTGATGATTCCGCCCAACCGCTGAATACGACGCCTGTGGTAAGCAAAGAAGGCCTCGTGCCGATGGGGGATCAGGATTTCAGCAGGTGGGTGCCTTCCGCCGATCAACCGTTCAAAGCGGACACGGTTTACTTTGAATACGACAAGGCGACGATTAAATCGAGTGAAACGCATAAGCTCGATTCGGTCGCTAGCCGCATGAGGCAATATCGCGGCAAGGCACTACGCGTCGAAGGCCATTGCGATGAACGCGGCACGGAGGAATATAATCGCTCTCTAGGTGATCGCCGCGCACTCGCCGTTCGCGAATACCTGGTTCGCGCTGGGCTCGATCATCAAATGATCGATAGCATCAGCTACGGGGAAGATCGCCCGGCAGTTCAGGGCCATAATGAAGCGGCCTGGTCGAAAAATCGCCGGGGCGAATTCGTCCTGCTCGATCCGCCGAGATAAGTGGACCGGTAGGGCGTGCTGTCCCAGCGCGCCGCCTGCGATCAACTCTCGAACGGCGCGATAGGGACATCGCGCCCTCCCTTTCCACCGCAAGGGATTGGCGCTTTACACGCCCATCCCTTTCGCTTAGTGTCACTTCCAACGCAAGGCAACTTTATGACGAGTTTGTTGGGTCTTTTTAACCTTGGCGGCGGGGAGATCGTGCTGATCCTGGCGCTGGTGCTTATCTTGTTTGGCGCAAGGAAGTTGCCTGAACTGGCTAAGGGTTTGGGCCAGGGAATCAAGGAGTTCAAGAAAGCCAGCCGCGAGTCGATCGACCAGATCAGCGATAAAAGTTAGTTGATACGCTGGCATCGCTGCGGGCGTCTAAGTCTTTGGCACGCATCAGTGCGTATGAGCAACTTGCTGGCACTTTTCAACCTGGGCGGCGGCGAGATCCTTTTGATCCTCGCGTTGATTATCCTTTTCGGAGCGCGCTACCTGCCCAATATGGCGAAGGGCCTCGGAGAAGAGCATGGCCATGCAATTGAAAAGTTCCTGAAGGACTTGCGTGAACTATTTGAAGGATGTGTGCGCCTTTTTAAGCAGGGGCTTTTGCAAGGTTTCAAAGAATTCAGGAAGGCAGCATCGGAAAACGACCGTAAAATCGCGAAT
>QIAL01000890.1 GCA_003225535.1 Acidobacteriota bacterium
AAAAAGCCGCCAAAGGCGAACCCTCGTCTAAACCCCCCGTAAGAGAGAACAAGCCGGCCAAAGGCGCCAAAGCCGAAAAGTCAGAAAAGCCCCACAAGGCCGAGAAATCCGAGAAGGCTGACAAAACCAAGTAATCCGGTTCGCTTTTTGAAAGCGCTTATTGCGTAGCAGCCGAGCGCTTGCTGGTCACGAGGCCAACTCTTAACCGATTCTTCAGAGTCTCCTGACATCGGCTGCTCGCCACTCCTCCGACCTTTCGCACCATCTCCCCTCTCATTAACGCCTTGCTTTAGCAAGGTGACCTCGGTCCGAGCGAACGCCGCTAACCGCTTCAGCGGTTTACTCGGCTCCTGCTCGGTTCCATATTCGCGTCAATTCGCGTGATTCGCGGGCAATTTTTTTTCTTTGGCTGTCCTGAATGCCGCACCTCGTTCGTTGTAGAGGTGAAAGTCGGACAATTAACCGAAAACGAAACACTAGCATCCCACAGGAATAGGAAAAGGCTGGATTGTCCGTTTGAGCTCTGCCACTCAGCAGAGATGAAAAAAAACAAGATCAATCCAGCCAAATCAAAGTTCAGCATTTTCCAGCAGCTCTGCAAGATCATTCCTGGCCATATGGTTGCTAAGATTGCGCGTGAAACCGGAGTGGAAGAGCAGGCGCGCACCTTTAGCCCCTGGAGTCACGTCATTTCGATGGTTTATGCCCAACTGACGCACGCACTGAGCCTCAACGATGTCTGTGATGGGCTGCAACTCCATGACGAGGCGTTAAGCACGGTGCGAGGAGCGGTGGCTCCCAGTCGTAATGGTCTCTCCCACGCCAACCGTCAACGGGATGCCAGAATGGCAGAACTGCTTTACTGGCGTTTGCTAGACTCTCTCAAAGAGGGCCAACCGGAGTTTAGCGGCTGGCATCATACCAAGAATTATGCTTTTCGATTCAAGCGCCCGATCAGCCTCATCGATGCCACCGTCATTCCTCTGGTCGCCAATTGCATGAGTTGGGCTAAACATCGCCGGCGCAAAGCCGGGGCCAAGTGCCATCTGCGTTTGGATCTGCAGAGTTGGCTGCCGCGCTTTGTCTGTATCGATACTGCTGCCCAACACGAAGTCAGCCGAGCGCGCGAGCTCTGTGCGGGCCTGCAAGCCGGTGAAATCGCGGTATTTGACAAGGGTTATTTGGATTTAGAGCACCTGCGCGAGCTAACCGAGCGCGAGATTTTCTGGGTCACTCGGGCCAAGGAGAACCTGGGTTACAAGGTCGTGCGGGAGAACCGTCCGCCGCAAGGCAAGATTCTGAGCGACCAGATCATTGAGCTTAAATATTGCGTGCCGCACCGTTCTTATCCTCAGCCACTGAGGCGAGTAGTCGCGCTGGTGGAGGTTGATGGAAAAGAGCGGCAGATGGTTTTTCTCACGAACAATTTTGAGTGGAGCGGCCAAAGTGTCGCCGACCTTTATCGCTGCCGGTGGAACATTGAGGTGTTCTTTAAGATGCTCAAGCAAACCTTCCAGGTGGCTGACTTTCTAGGCTACAGCGCCAATGCCGTGCGGTGGCAGATCTGGACGGCTTTGCTGACCCATCTGCTGCTGCGCTTCATTGCCTGGAAATCCAAGTGGGGCGCTCAGTTCATGCGCCTCTTCACAGTGGTGCGCGCAGCGCTGTGGAAGCGGTGGCAACTTTTTGATTTGCTCACGTTCTATGGGACAGCAGCCGCACCCATCAGGATGCGAGGACAACCCGAACAGGCGTATTTTGCAGGATTTTGAAATGCTGTGGGACAGCCACACCGCGCGAACAAAGCTTGTCCTATCATGAGTTGCTAAAATCTCAAAACCACACATCCAGAAAAATGAACACAAGCTGTTCTGCGCCAGAGCG
>QIAL01000027.1 GCA_003225535.1 Acidobacteriota bacterium
ATGGAGATGGGCGAGACCATATTGCGCTTCTCGATGTCGCCGAAGTGTGAGGTGCCGTCGCGGCCCTTGGTGGGCGAGTCAGCTTTGGCCATGTACTGCATCATTGTGTCACTGGCACCGAAGCCGCGGACGAGGAGCGATCCCTGGTTGCGGATCATGGGCGCAAACCAGTCGTCTTTGTCGAGGGCGTAGGCGGAGGCGCAGGAGCAGGCTTCCTGTCCGAGTCCGAAGTAGACGCCTCCGACGACCTTGCCCTGCTTGTAGAGATTCTCTAGTGCGATCTCCATCTTGCGATTGAGCAGCATGTAGCGGTAGATTTCGATGGCTTGCTGCTTGTCTAGATATTTGGAGTCACGGATGGGCGGGACGGGGGCGTCAAGGTCTCCGGTGACTTCGTAACGGACGTGCTCTTGGCCGGTCTTGTCTTTTTCGGTCAGCTGGCGGACGGAGAATTCAGGGTGCTCCATGCGGAAGTCGGGGATTTCGTAGGTGCGCAGGTTCTGGTTGGGAGAGCCTGTCGAGCTTCGCTCGACCCGACGGCCGAGGGCGGCCGTCGCCACATGGTTTGTTCCCACATGACTGTTGTTGGGCCGCGATCCGTTGCGCGGACGATGGCCGTTGGAGCTTGCTTTGGACTTCTTCTTGTTGTTCCCCATGTCAGGTGGCGCTTAGGGCGCTTTTATTGATGGTATCGCGAGTCAGGGGGGAAGGGCTAGGGCGGTTGATCCGAGTGCGCCTCGCTTCGCTTCGGCGGACAGCCGAGGCGGCTGTCCCTACGTGAGTTGTGTCAGGACTTGGTTTGTCAGGCCCAGGTGGTGTCATCTTCGTTTTGGAGCTGGCGGAGATTGGCTGGTGGCTTCATGGGGACTCCGACTATGCGGCCGAGGAGCGCGTCTAGGGTGTCGACCCAGAGGATTTGACTCTGGAAAACTACGCCGAAGTTGCGGGAGATGGATTCGGCTACGGCGTTGAGGTCGAGTTGTTTGCCTAATTCCTTTTGCATCGAGGTGACTGGCTTGCTCGTGATGCCGCAGGGGATGATGAGATTGAAGTAGCTCAGGTCCGTGTTCACGTTTAGGGCGAAGCCGTGGGAGGTGACGTAACGGGAGATGTGGACGCCGATGGCGGCGAGCTTGGCTTCGGGGTATTTGCTTGTGGTTAACGCTTCTGTCGAGCTTTGCTCGACCGGGCGGACGAAGGCGTCCGCCCCCACACGAGCACTGATGACTTCCACGTCTGTCCAGACTCCCGTCAATCCTGCTACTCGTTTTGTGGGAATTGCGAAGTCGGCGCAGGTGCGCATCAGGACATCTTCGAGGCGGCGGACGAATTCGATTACGCCGAGCGTTTTGCGCTTGCCGTCTGGGTTGGCAAATCCGCGCAAGTCAAAGATCGGATAGCCGACGATCTGACCGGGACCGTGGAATGTGACGTCGCCGCCGCGGTCGCATTCGAAGAGTTCGACGCCGCTGTCTTTCAGAAATTCGGGAGAAGCTACCACGTTTGTGGCTTTCGCATTCCGGCCTAGCGTGATTACCGGCTTATGTTCTAGCAGGAGGAGGACGTCGCCTATCTTTTCTTCTTTGCGGAGCGCCACCAGTTGTTGCTGCAGAGCCAGGCCTGTGGCGTAGTCGAGGGTGCCGAGTTGGATTAGCGAGATCAAAGTCAAAATCTCTTACCACAGAGGGCACAGAGGAACACGGAGGACGTGCAGAGGTACTTCGCGTAAACGGAGCGGTCAGGATGAAAATGTGGGTCTTCGAATTTGCATTGATCCGCGTTCATCCGTGTTGATCCGTGGCCATGAACTTCAGGCATTAATTGCCATTCCATAGACGCTGTTCGAAGCGTCGAGCATGGCTTCCGCCAGCGTGGGGTGCGCGTGGATGGTCCACATTAAGTCTTCCACTGTTGCTTCCAACTCCATGGCCGCTACCGCTTCCGCGATCAACTCTGTTGCTTGCGGGCCGATGATGTGGACGCCGAGAATCTCGCCATAGTCGGCATCGCTCACGATCTTGATGAAGCCTTCGTGCTGGCCGACGATGCTGGCGCGTGAGTTGGCGGTAAACGGGAACTTCCCGATTTTAACGTTGTATCCGGCTTCACGGGCTTGAGTTTCGGTCAAGCCGACGCTGCCGATCTCGGGATGGCAGTACGTTGCGCCAGGGATGCGCTCGCGGTTGATTGGCTTGGCGGGTTTGCCGGCAATCTTGGCGACAGCGACCAGACCTTCCATGGCTCCGACGTGCGCCAGCTGCGGCGTGCCGAGGACGATGTCGCCGATGGCGTAAACGCCGGGCTCCGTAGTCTGCATCCAGGAATCGGTTTTGATGAATTCACGCTCGGGCTTGATCTTGGTGCGTTCGAGCCCGATACTCTGCGTGCGGGGTTTGCGGCCGATGGCGATCAGGATCTTTTCGGCCTCGATCTTCTGCTGCTTGCCGTCGACGGTGATGGTCACTGCGACGCCGGTTTTCGTCTTCTCAACCTTGTCCACCTTGGCGCTGGTGTGGAAGTTGATGCCGCGCTTGCGGTAGACGCGGGCTAGCTCTTTGCTCACTTCCTCATCTTCCACAGGGACAAGGCGCGGGAGCATTTCGACGATGGTGACTTCGCAATCGAAGGAGCGGTAGATCGAGGCAAATTCCACGCCGACTGCACCGGCTCCGACGATCACCAGGGATTTGGGAATTTCCTTCAAGCTGAGGATCTCGATGTTGGTCAGCACACGATCGCTGACTTCCATGCCAGGAATCAGACGGGCCTCGGAGCCGGTCGCGAGGATGACATTCCTCGTTTTGAGATTGCTCGCCTTGCCATCGTTGCTAACCTCGACCGTGTGAATTCCGTTCTGCGCGGGGCCCGTCAGCTTGCCGTAGCCTTTGATGGTCTCGACTTTGTTTTTCTTCATCAGGAATTCGAGGCCCTTGGTGTGCTTGGCGACGATTTTGTTTTTTCGGTCCTGGATCGCGGCCCAGTTGAGCTTGCGGGCATCGACGCCTTCGATGCCGAATTCCTTGGCTTCTTTCAGGTGGTCCCAGAGTTCGGCGTTGAACAGCAGGGCTTTCGTCGGGATGCAACCGACGTGGAGACAGGTGCCGCCGAGAAATCCGTCTTTTTCGATGAGCGCGGTCTTCAGGCCGTATTGGCCGGCGCGGATCGCGGCGGTATATCCGGCGGGTCCGCTGCCGATAATGGCTACGTCGTAAATTGTTTCGGGCAAGGTCGTCCTCTATATCAAGAGATGTTGAAAGGCAAACTTAGGATTCTAGAACAGGGTGGGCGGACGCGTCCAAGTTCGTGCACGCTCCGCGGTTGAAAGGCTTGAATCACAAAGGACACGAAGGAAGAACAACAATGGCCGCCTCAATGGGCGGCCTCTGTCAACCTCTTGATGCTTAATTGCCTTCGTTGCTGGCGCGCTTCCAGTTGATCAGCTCGCCGATCGTGGAACTAGTGCTCGAAACCGGCTGCTTATAGGCTTCGACTTCCGAGCGCGAGGCTTCTTCACCAACCGCGCGGATGCTGAGGCCGACTTTCTTCTCCTCGGGATTCATCTTGATGATCTTGAAGTCGTGCTCGAGACCCGGCTCCAGATGCAACGGCTCGCCGTGCTGGTCGGTCGCTTCGGACTTGTGGCAGAGGCCCTCAACGCCCTCGGCGATCTCGACGAAAGCACCGAATGCCGCTACGCGCAGAACTTTGCCGTGCACCACATCTCCGATATGGTGCGTCTGGAAGAATGACTCCCAAACATCAGGCTGTAATTGCTTGATGCCGAGCGACAGGCGGCGCTTGTCTGGCTCGATCGCAAGAACCACAGCTTTCACGCGGTCGCCCTTCTTGAGCACTTCCGACGGATGCTTCACGCGCTTGGTCCAGCTCAGGTTGCTGACGTGGACCAGGCCGTCGATGCCGTCTTCGATTTCGACAAACGCGCCGAAATCGGTCAGGTTGCGCACGCGACCTTCCACCGTCATGCCGACCGGGAATTTCTCATGCAGCGAATCCCAAGGGTTGGACGCAAGCTGGCGCATGCCGAGCGAAATCCGGCGCTCTGTGGGATTCACGTTGAGAACTACACATTCCACCTGATCGCCAACGTTGACCAGCTTCGATGGATGCTTCATGCGCTTGGACCAGGTCATCTCGCTGACGTGGACCAGGCCTTCGATTCCCTGCTCAAGTTCTACAAAGGCTCCGTAGTCGGTAACGCTGATGACGCGTCCGCCGACGTGCGCACCCGTCGGATAGCGGTGCTCGGCGTCGAGCCAGGGATCGGGCGTGAGCTGCTTGAATCCGAGGGAGACGCGCTGCTTATCTTTGTCGTACTTCAGAACCTTAACTTGAATCTGATCGCCGACGTTCACCAGGTCTTTGGGATGAGTCAAGCGTCCCCAAGACATGTCGGTGATGTGCAGCAGGCCGTCGAGCCCGCCGAGATCGACGAAAGCACCATACTCGGTGAGGTTCTTAACGACTCCGGTCAGGACGGAACCTTCTTCCAGGTGCTCCAGAGTCTTGGAACGCTTTTCATTTTGCTCGCCTTCGAGCAGTTCCTTACGGGAGACGACGATGTTGCCGCGCTTCTTGTTCAGCTTGATGACCGCGACTTCGACGATCTGGCCCTTCATGCCGTCCAGGTTGCGGATCGGACGCAGGTCGACCTGCGAGCCGGGCAGGAATGCGTGCGCGCCATGGATGTCGACCGTGAGTCCGCCCTTGATGCGGTCGATGACGACGGCAGTGATCGGCTTCTTCTCGTTGTAGGCTTTCTCAATTACTTCCCAGGCATGGATGCGCTGCGCCTTCTGGAAGGAGAGATTGATGTAGCCTTCCTCGGCCTCGCCCTTGGAGCGCATGACCTCGATCTCGTCGCCGGGCTTGAACTTGGGCTTGCCCTCGTGATCGAGCACTTCCGCCAGCGGCAGCATGCCTTCTGACTTGGCGCCGATATCGACCACCACGTGAGTGCCGGTGAGTTTCAGAACGGTGCCCTTGATTACGCGATCTTCGCTGACCGCCTCTTCCGCCTCGCTGGTAAAAGTCTCGAGCGCGGAGGCGAAATCCTCGGCGGGCGCGGCCTTGTCCTCAGCCGCAGGAACTGGTTGCGGCGCGGCCGTTTCGCTGGACGGTTCGCTGGTGTGGGCAGACTGATTCTGCTCTGGCTGGTTTTGCTCCATCGTCGGCTCGGCTTCGGTGGCAACAGCGGAGGTGGAGTCTGAATTGTGATCGGTGGTGTCGTCGAACAAGGTTATGCCTCTCTGGTAACGGGATGCGGGACTTGCGTTGCGGACTGCTGGACGAGTCGTTTGGTTGTGGTGGGCCCACCCTGGCGGGTGAGCTTGGACAATCCCAGCTGTCGGACGTTTTACAAAGAACCCGCGTCCAATGGGAACTCTTCGACTATAACAACCGTGCGCGAACAGTGTCAAACCCAAATCCCGCGCAGGTTACAGCAATGTTTCATTGTTACAGTTTCCGAACAAACCGTGCATCTGCTACCCTGCCGTGCTATGGATTATCTTTGGACGCCTTGGCGGTATGCCTACGTCTCGGGCACGGAAAAGGCCTCCGGATGCGTGTTCTGCGAGGCGGCAAAGGAGAAAGATGACGCCAAGGCCCGCATTGTACATCGCGGGCAGCACTGCTTCGTCATTCTGAATGCCTATCCCTATACGCCGGGGCACGTGATGATCGTGCCATTCGAGCACCTGGACGAGTTACGAAAGTTACCGGAGGGGGCGGCTCAAGAGATGATGGCGCTTTCGCAGAAGATGGAGACGGTGCTGCGGAACCTTTATCGGCCAGACGGGATCAATTTGGGGATGAATATCGGAAAAGCGGCGGGGGCCGGGATCGCGGGGCATATCCATATGCACGTACTGCCGCGCTGGGTGGCGGACGCGAATTTCATGTCGGTGGTAGGGGAAACGAGGGTGCTGCCGGAGACGCTGGAGGTGACTTGGGGGAGGATGCGGGAGGCGATGGGGAAATAGGGGCCTAGCGAACCAAGGCGACCGCAGCGGCAAACGAGACAAGGACGCATAACCCTACCGTGAATACTATAGTTTCCTTCCGCATCTGCTCTGTGATCGAAGGCAATACCTCTATTGGACCTAGTTCTATTCCTTTCTTACGGATCTGAAACCATTCTGACCAGCCAACAGACTTTCCTGTCAAAGTCTGCCAGATCGCGAACCCTACGCCGAAGCACCACAGTGCAACGAAGCATATGCCCATCAAGGCCCAAAGGCCATCGGAAATATCGTGCAGTGCACGCGTCTTAAAAGTGGCATTTGATGCACTGGCACTAATGCCACTCCCGAATAGGCAAATCAACATTCCGAACGCACGTAGGGAATTTCGGGAAGAAGTGTTGAGCACCATCCGCTGATAGTAGCCCTCTTCTCCGGGAGCGAGAATTGACAATCGCATTGGATTTCTCATTACGAGGAATCCAAATACGGCAATGGGTACCCCGATGACAATGCCGACGATTCCACCCATCTAAACACTCCAATACAAAGCGAGCTTAACCCTTAGCCGACAAGCTTTTCCATTCCCATTTCGTCGATTACCGCCACACCCAGTTCTTTCGCCTTGTCGAGCTTCGAGCCGGCATCCGCTCCTGCAACAACATAGTCCGTTCTCTTGCTGACCGAACCCGTTACTTTCCCACCCGCGTCCTCGATCATCTTCTTGGCTTCGTCGCGCGAGTACTTCGCCA
>QIAL01000028.1 GCA_003225535.1 Acidobacteriota bacterium
TTTCTTCAAGACCCTGAACGAGGAGATCGCGAAAGACAGCCTGGATGACTGGAAGACCTACCTTCGCTGGCACCTGGTGCATGCCAACGCACGACATCTTTCGTCCGCGATCTTTAACGAGAATTTCGCATTCTTCGGTAAGACTCTGCAAGGCAACGAGGAGCCAAAGCCGCGCTGGAAGCGTTGTACCGAGGATATTGACGACTATCTCGGCGAGGCCTTGGGGCAGGCCTATGTCGAGAAATATTTCAGTTCCAAAGCGAAGGAACAGGCGCTCACCGTTGTCAAAGAGATTCGCGGCGCCATGGAGCAGGACATCCACAGCCTGAGCTGGATGTCTCCAGCTACGAAGCAGCAGGCGGTTGCCAAGCTGAACGCCATGGCCAACAAGATCGGCTATCCCGATAAATGGCGCGATTACTCGAAACTTGAGGTCGTCCGCGGAGACAATCTGGGAAACGTCGAACGGGCGCGGCAGTTCGAATTCAACCGGCAACTGGGGAAGATCGGCAAGCCGGTCGACAAGGGTGAGTGGGACATGACTCCGCCCACGGTCAACGCTTATTACAACCCGCAGATGAACGACATCAACTTCCCGGCCGGCGTGCTGCAACCGCCGGCGTTCGATCCCAACTCCGACGCCGCGCCAAACTATGGCGATACCGGCGGCACCGTGGGCCACGAACTCACTCACGGATTCGACGACGAAGGCCGCCAGTTCGATGCCCAGGGCAACCTGCGCGACTGGTGGACGGAAGCGGACGGAAAGGAATTCGAGAAGCGGGCCAGCTGCATCTCTGACCAGTACTCGAAGTACGTGATCATCGACGACATCAAGATCAATGGCAAGCTGACTCTCGGCGAAGACGTCGCCGATCTCGGCGGACTTCTGCTCGCGTACATGGCGTGGAAGGACGACACAAAGGGCCAGAAGCTCGACCCAATCGATAGCCTGACACCGGACCAGCGCTTCTTCGTCGGTTACGGACAGAGTTGGTGCGGTCACGTCCGCGACGAAAGCAAACGCATGCGCGCGACCATCGATCCGCACTCACCGGAAAGATACCGAACCAACGGAGTCGTCTCCAACATGCCGCAATTCCAGGAGGCGTTTCACTGCAAAGCCGGTCAGCCGATGGTGAACGAGAATCGCTGCAGGGTGTGGTAGACACTACACGTCGAGTCCGATCGATCGCATCAATTCGAGCCCGTTGCTTTTGGTCACGACTCCTTCTCGCAGCGTGTAGTCGAAGGTCATTTTGCCGTTCGCCAGTTCGTCCTGAAAGTGGACATTCTGCAATTGGCCGTCCAGCGTTTCGCCGATGTTCGTCAGTGCCAGGTCGTGCGTGCTCACCAGACCAATCGATCCGCGGCTCAGCAGAGCGCGTACGATTCCTTCACCCCCAATGCGGCGATCGTTTGAGTTTGTGCCCTGCAACAATTCATCGAGCAGAAAAAGCAGTGGAGGACTACCGCCGGAAAGGTCAAAAAGCTGGCGCAGGCGTGTGATCTCAGCATAGAAACGGGAGCTGCCTTCCTGCAGTGAGTCGTTGATGCGAATACTGGCGCCGACGCGAAGTGGTGTGAGGCGCAACCCTCTTGCGCGCACCGGAGCCCCCGCCATGGCAAGGACCGCATTGATTCCCACAGCACGCAAAAGAGTGCTCTTCCCCGACATATTCGACCCACTCACCAGCAGAACTCGCGTCCGCCCGCTGATTTGTATGCTGTTGCGAACGCAAACTGCGGCTGGAACAAGTGGGTGGCCAAGCTCTTGGCCTTCAAATGCTGCCGTACCCTCGACGAATTCCGGAAAAGGATCGCCCGGATGTTCATAGCTGTAGGCGGCTAACGAGAGCAGCGCTTCCATTTCTCCGACGATGGCGATCCATCTCTCGACGGCGCTGCCATGGGCGCGGCGCCAACGTTCTGCGGCGAACGCGACTTGCACGGAGTACATCAGCGGAGCGTCGATGATGCGCACAAAGATGTTGTGGCGGGAATTGATCAGGTCCACCACGGTTCTCAGCCGGGCGATCGCTTGAAAAGCCGTTACACCGCTGGACAGAAGGACGCGCTGCCGCGCCTGCAGGCCGGGCTCGCGGAAGGTGTGAGCCTCGATCCGCTCCAGCACACCCGAAAGAAGGTCCAGATCGTGAAATGCACTCTCGGTCCCATGCAGCGCAGTATCCAGCTGCTGCCGGATCCAGTATGTCAGCAGTGCCTCCACGACAACCACCACCACCAGAGGCGTTACGACGTTCCAGACGGCCCACACGATCGCGGACAATATGGCAACTGCGGCAAGCAGGGGCGCCAACCAGGCGAGCCACAAAAACGTCATCAGATTGGGCGACTCCGCCCACTTCTGCAAGGCGTCGGGATGTACCCCCACGCCAGCATCCTGGCCAGCGACCGCAAGATCTTCGCGGAGATCAAGTTCGGTGCGCAGTTCCTTGATCGCGGCATGGCGTTCCCGCAACGAATCTAGAGTTGACGGCGAAAGCAGCCATTGTGCGAGGGTTTCTTCTCCCATGCGGGTGCGAGCGGAGGAAAGAAGCTGGAACAAACCGGCATTGCCGAATAAGTCCAGATCAGCGGCGTAGACATGATGCGGATCGTTGAACCGTTCTCCAGTTTCCCCGCTTCCAGCCCAACGATCCTCAATTCGCGCTAAGCCTCGTTCGTAGAACCCAACCGCCCGCTGAGCCAGCTCACGCGCGCGCAGAACCCGCGAATGCCAGAAGGCGATGGCCGCGAACGCGATTACGGGCCCCGCCAACCACCAGGGCGAAACGAGGTGCGATCGAAAAGAAGCCCACGCCAGGCCCGCTGCCAGCACGGCCAGGAACAGCCGGGCATTCCCCAGCTGGATGTGGACTTTCTCCAGGCGCGCAACCCGCAATTCGCGAGCATTTCTCCGCTGAGCGTATTCTTCGGAAGGAAGCACCGGCTCAAAATGTAGCAGGTACCCTCCGAGGCGGGTAGAGGCGCTACTTCATTTCAGCATCTTCGGCGGAGAGCCGAACAAGATGGCCCGCATCGAGATGCTGCCGAAATCGAATCCCTCATACGGATACGACACCGCGTCCTGCTCATCGGTGCTGCCCATGCAATAGAGCAATGGCAGATAGTGCTCGACGCTAGGATGTGCCGTCGCCAGCAGCGCCTCGCCCCACTTCTGCGGTTCGGCAAGCGAGCCAACATCATGCGAGTCGACCGCCGCTTTAACCTTGGCATCGAACTCACGAGCCCAGTCGTACGCCGAGTGTGGATTCTCCCAATCGATCCGCCGCAGGTTATGCACGATGTTCCCGCTGCCCAGAATCAGCACCCCGCGCTCGCGAAGTTTGCGAATCTCCCGGCCCAGTTCCAGGTGCTCTTTGAATCCGCGCCGTTCGTCCAGGCTCAACTGAAAAGCGGGCACGTCGGCCTTCGGATACATGTGCCGCAACACGCCCCAGGCCCCGTGATCGAGTCCCCAGGTTTCGTCTTTCGCGATCTCCGGATCGCTGGCGACTTTCTCTGCCTCTTCTGGCGCTCCCGGCGCTGGATACTGCACTTCGTACAGAGGCTTCGGGAACCCGTAAAAATCATGAATAGTCCGCGGATGCGCCGACTTCAGCACCTGCGTGCCCGGCGTCACCCAGTGCGCCGACACTACACACACGGCCTTCGGCCGCGGCAGGCGCGCGCCCAGAGCGCTCAGCGACTCGGTAAAGGCGTTGTGCTCGATTGCGTTCATCGGCGATCCATGGCCGATGAACAATACCGGCATTTTTTCTACGCGATCGTTTCCCATCCAGTAATTAGATTTCTTGAGAAGAACGAAAGATGCTGCCGGAAAAGGGTTATCCGAAAGGTCTGCTCTCGGCCCCTACTGTCGGCTCCTACTGAAGGTCCGCTTTATCAGGGTTGTAATAGAAGCGAAACCGCAGCGAAAGATAGGGGCCGTTAAACTGGCTGGGGAGTGGCGGAAACGGATTCGATGCCGTGATGCTGCCCCACGCCGGCCGGTCGAGCGCAACGTCACCGGAAGAAGCGACGAGTTTCATATCGGCAACTTTTCCATCTTTGGTGATTGCAAACTCGATCGCCAGCTTTCCCTTCTTCATCTCAGCAGATTCTGGAATCAGGTGATACCAATTCTCCCGCACGTTTTGCAGGATGCGCTCCAGATAGGGACCGAAGTCAACTCCCTGTGTGTCACTGAGGATGTCGAAAGCGCCGTACTGCCGCCCATGCGCACCGGTGTTGAGTCCGAAGTCGCCTTCCTGCCCGCCTCCGCCCGCGCCACGATTCGCGGCCGCCGCTTCTGCTGCCTGCTGAATCGCTGAACCAGCAGTCATCCCACCCGCATATTTGCTGAATGAATTCTTCGGCTGAGCAGGCGTCTGCAATTGTGCGGTCTGGTTGCTCTCAAATTGCGGACGCTGCGTCGCCTGTTGCTGCGGTTGCTGAATCGATGGCGAATTCTGCGCCATCGCTTGCGGCGCCGGAGAAGGCTGAGCCGCAGATGGGCCGCTTGGGCCCGGCCTACCTGGAGGCGGCGTCGCCAGAATTTTCCGCAATTCCTTAGGATCCAGCTCAGGGTGTCTCGACGTCGCGATTCGATCCTTGTCCGACGCAACGTTCGTGTTCGGCTTGCGCGTTAGCTTCTGTGCGTCCGGCGGCAGAGGAAGGTACGTGACATTCTTGTCCTGTAGCGGACTCACAGGGATCACCACCGTGCGGTGCCACCCGACTGTCTTCTCGATCAGTGGGAGGTTCCACAGCACGATGAATATCAGCAAGTGCCCGATGATCGAAATCCACGCCGCTTCCCGCCGCCGCGAGCGCTGCAAATCGTCTTGCAGCTGGATCAGCAGGTGCGGCACCCGGGCATCCAGCTCGCGGTACGCGGTTTCCCAGTCCTCTTGGTCGTAGAGTCCCAACTGCTCGGGTTGGGTCTTCTCAGGTGGAGCGACCGGGTCCTGGAATGGAATTTGTGTGATCGGCATGCGTTGGTTTAGCTAATGGGACTTAGCTGTATCCGCCTGTCGGTTAGAGACGTTATGCAGTCGCGGCGTTGCATCCGGCTGTTGTGGAAGTGCTGTCAACGGTGCGCGCTGCTCTACAACCAAGGTATCTCTATTTTCGCATCTTTCGCGGGATTCTGCTGCCCCGATTTCACGCATGCCCTAGGTCTGTAAACATATGTAAAAGAGGGGAATCGCGTAGCGACAGCCTCCTCGGCTGTCCCGCGATGGCGAAGCCGAGCGAGCCGAGGGGAAACTGAATCACTGCCTTACTGTTGCCATGCCAGCCAGTCCCACCTTTGTCCCGTGCGCCCGAATCGCTCCCACAATCTCCAGCGCGAGTCCGAGTGCACGTTTGCCGTCTTCCAGCGACACGACCGGGGTCGATCTCTGCCGCACCGCACGCAAGAAGGATTTCAACTCCGCATGCAGCGGCTCTTCCGACGCTACCGCGATCTTATTGACGCCAATCTGCGGATTGACCGATGGTGTCCCCGCCGAAGCGCCGTCGGAACCCACCGTGAATACGAGCACTTCCTGGCGCCCGTAATCGAGCGAGACATACTGCCGCGGCTGGAAGAATCGCAGCTTGCGCACGCGCTCGGTCGAAACCCGGCTGGCGGTGAAGTTGGCGATGCAGCCGGACTCGAACTCCAACCGGACATTGGCGATGTCCACTTTCCCGGACAGCACCGGCAAGCCTACGGCCCGCACTTCCCGCACCGGCGACTTCGCAAAAGCAAGCACGATGTCGAGATCGTGAATCATCAGATCGAGCACGACGTCCACATCCAGCGATCGCGGAGTGAACACACTCAGCCGGTGCACTTCGAAAAACATCGGCTGCGTCAGGACGGGCAGAGTTGCCTGCACTGCCGGATTGAACCGTTCAAGATGTCCGACCTGCACCACTCTTTTATGTTCCGTTGCAACTTTCGCCAGTTGCTCTACCTCACTAAGATCCGCCGCTAGCGGCTTCTCGATGAGCACGTCGACGCCTGCTCTCAACAACTCCGCCGCCACCGGAAGATGTTGCACCGTCGGAGCCGCGACCGAGGCGGCTTGCACCTCGCTGTGGGTGGTGACCAATTGCGCTACCGAGCCAAACGCTTTGCATCCGAACTCGCGCGCGACGGCGTCGGCCCGGGCGGTGTCCGGATCGACCACTCCCAGCAGCCGCACCGGTTCCCCTTGTTGTTCCAGTTCCTTGTAGACTCGGGCATGATTTCGTCCAAAGACGCCCACGCCCACCACCGCGACAGAGATCGGACTTTGGGAAGGCAGCAGAATTTCTCGATGGCCGGTTGCCGCAAGGATTGTAAACGCAAACCGGCAGGAGAGCACCCTGCCTGATTATGTGGGGACAGCCGCCTTCGGCTGTCCGTCGCCCGAAGGGCGACTTCTTCGTTGCCTGAGGCTGGAAACCGCTCGTCCCGTCACTATGGCGGTCATTACCAAGGTGTTGCCGGGAAGGATTTCGTTCCCAATACCGGGGAAAAACGGCCGCTCGCGCGGCCGAACAGCCGAGGGCGGCTGTTTCCACAAAAAATCTTCAACTCCTACCGGAGTGCCACGAGACGCCGGCTCTTGCGGCGTCCGCGCTCGCCGCGTATGATGCACCGTTTGCATTCTTGTAGATAAATCTGTCTCGATGAATAAGCCCGCACGCGGTTCGCTGCTTGGGATCGAACATCTCGACACGAAAGAAATCGTGGGCCTGCTGAAGCTGGCGCGCCGGATGAATCCGCAAAAGGCGCGTCCTCTGTTGCGGGGCAAGCGCATCGTACTTCTGTTTTACGAAGCGTCCACACGGACGCGGTCGTCGTTCGAATTCGCCGCCAAGTCGCTGGGCGCGATGACCACGCTGGTGCAGTCGACGGGATCGAGTATCGAAAAAGGCGAGTCAGTCATCGACACCGGATACACGCTTCGC
>QIAL01000904.1 GCA_003225535.1 Acidobacteriota bacterium
CTCGCGGGAAATAACCGCGCTAAAGTTTCCACTCGTCCCCAGCACCCAGCCTCGTGAATGGAATCCTCTGCCAATTTCCGCCAGGCAAGCTGCTACTTCGGCGAAGCGCGTACCATTCGGGCTCATTAGTCCTATTGCTCGAGGATTGTGTGCGCGTTTGTTGCGTTTCTTGGTTTTCTTCATGGGCGCTGCTCATTCGTCCGGCAGACTTCAGTCTTCCACATTGCCGGCGGCTTGAAAAGGCTGGAAGGTCCTTCTGCGACAAACTGTGCTGAATGGAAAAACTCTTGTAGCAGAATATGCGCGATTCTTCTTTCTCCATCGCCCGTCACTGCGAAGGGGGAGCCGAGCCGCGGCGGGAAATTTCCAGGGCCATGGCGCGCATCTCTTCGTGGATCAGCCCGTTAGTGGCAAGAATGACGGGGTCGCCAAGTTGGTAGGGACTCCCGGTAAAGTCGGTGACTTTGCCGCCCGCTTCTTCGATGAGCAAGACGCCTGCGGCGACGTCCCATTTCGCCAGGCCGAATTCCCAGAATCCGTCAAAACGCCCTGTAGCAACTGAGGCGAGATCCAGGGCGGCGGAGCCATCGCGGCGTACACCGTGAGAGCGCTGAGCTTTCGGTTGCGTACAGGAAAACCAGTACAAAGCAGGCTCGTCGAAAGCGTCGCATTTTTGGAAACGCGGATTTTCTTGCCGTTGAAGGTGGCGCCTTCGCCGCGTGCGGCAGTAAAAAGTTCGTTGTAAAACGGATTGCAGACTGCGGCAGCGAGAAGCGTATCTCGCTGCGCGAGAGCGATCGAAACACAGAAGCACGGATAGCCATGAGCGAAATTCGTCGTGCCATCCAGCGGATCAACGTGCCAGCGAAATTCCGAAGCCGAAGAGCTCTCATGCCCCGTTCCCTCTTCGGCGGCAATAGCATGCTCGGGAAAGTATTTCGTCAGCCGCTCAACAATCAGCCGCTCCGAGCGTTTGTCAGCCTGCGTGACAATATCGACCTCCTCGCCTTTGTAAGCAATGTCCAACGGTCGCGACAATTCTTCGACCAGGATTTTTCCGGCTTCCTGGGCGATCTCGATGGCGGCGTGAAGATAATTCTCGGGCATTTAGCGATTCCTCGCGCGCTCTAACGTCGCCCAAGCTAGGGCGCAGGGCGCTGCGCCACTACAAGAAATGCTGGTTGCAGAGGCTCCCCCACTTTACCACTGGCGGCAAGCTAGGCTCGCTCAAAGGAAGAGGCGTCAGCCACGCGACGGAGATCCGCTTATTTCACTTTTCGGCAATATGCGGCTTGATCGGCACTTAACTACAAGTTCGTATGCTACATTTGTTGGTATCAACCATTGACCGTGGTTGAGCCCCTCTCCTAACTGCGCCGACGCGCAGCGTCTTCGATGACGGGGACCAGGGGATCAAACGGCCATGTCGAAACCAAGGAAACCCAAAGTCGCAAGACCGGTTGATTCCCGAAGGGATTCCCTTCAACCCGCTCAACTCTTCCGGGTCGTCGCGGAGACTGCGACGGACGGCATCATCACCATAGACGAACGAAGTACCATTCTCTTTGTCAACAAGGCGTCTGAAAGGATATTCGGATATCCAGCTTCCGAGATGATGGGTCGCGAAGTGACGATGCTGATGCCCGACTACCTTCGCGAGACGCATCGGAAGTCCGTCGGGCGATACTTGCGGACGGGAAAGAAGCATATTTCGTGGACGGCGATCGAACTAAGAGGGCTCCACCGCACAGGAAAAGAAATTCCCCTTGAAGTTTCCCTGGGGCAGCAGGTCCATGGAAAAAAGCGCATCTTCACGGGGATAGTCCGTGACATTTCCGAGCGAGAACAATCTGAGGCCCTGCTGCGTCAGTCCGAGGAGAAATACGCCAGCATGGTGCATTCGAGCCCGGACGCCATCACCTTGCGGAGTCTCCCCGACCGCCGATACCTGGAAGTCAATGAAGGGTTCACTCGCCTCACGGGCTACACCACCGAAGAAGTTCTGGGAAAGACGCCTGCGGACCTGAACCTTTGGGTGGAACAAGAACCGCACCGAACAACACTCGAGAAGGTGGAGACAGAAGGTCAGGTCCAAGGTGAAGAGTTCCGCTTCAGGACCAAATCGGGCGAGATCCGTTACGGGCGGGTTTCCGCAGTGCGCGTGATGATCAATGGAAAACAATACATGCTTTCCGTGACTCACGACATCACCGACAGCAAACGAGTAGAAGAGGATCTCCAAAAGTCGGAGTCTCAGTTTCGTTCATTGGTACATGATGCGCCGTACGGGATTTACCGAGTCGCCTTGGACGGGCGGCTCCTGCAAGTGAACCCGGCTCTTGTAAAGATGCTCGGCTACGAGTCAGACGAGGAGCTGGTGCGTTGCAGTGTAGAAAAAGATATTTATCGCGATCCGGAAACCCGCCAGCGCCTGGTCCGCGACCATTGGCAGAAACGGGATTTTCGAGAAGTTGAAGCCGAATGGAGAAA
>QIAL01000029.1:0-9532 GCA_003225535.1 Acidobacteriota bacterium
GAAGATCCAAAAGATACGTGCCGCGATGCCGACTGCTGCGATTGGAGCGGACGTGATGGTCGGCTTCCCCGGCGAGACGGATTCGGAATTCGAAGCCACGCGGCAGATAATCGACGACCTTCCATTCACCTACCTGCACGTGTTCACCTACTCGCCCCGTCCAGGGACGCCCGCGGCCGAAATGCCGAACCAAGTACCAGTGCACTTGGCGCGCGAGCGCAACCGCATTCTCCGGGAATTGGCGTCGGGAAAAAAGCTGGCGTTTATGCGCAGCTTCGTCGGCAGATCGCTTGAAGCAATCACGCTGAATGTAGTCGGCTACGACGACGCTGGCGAGTTCACCGAAGCTCTCACCGAAAACTACCTTAAACTGCGTCTGCACGGACGGCACGAACCCAACTTCTGGAAACTCGCGAGCATTAAGAACGTCATCGACGGAGTGCTCGTGGGCGAGGTTCACAAAAGCGATAACCACAAAGGGCACGAAGGTTCACGAAGGACCGCGCTTTCCTTCGTGTAACTTCCTGCTCTTCGTGGTTAATTGCTTTTGACCGCGCTAGCTCGGTTTCCGGATCGAAATCCCGAGATCCCGCAACTGCCGCTCATCCACCGGCGTAGGCGCATCCACCATCAAATCCACCGCGCGCGCTGTCTTTGGGAACGGAATGACTTCACGCAGGCTCTCCGCGCCCGTCAGAATCATCACGATCCGATCCAGTCCCAGCGCAATCCCACCGTGCGGAGGGGTTCCGTATTCCAGCGCTTCCAGGAAGAATCCAAATCGCTTCCTGGCTTCCTCATCAGTCATGCCAAGCGCCTTGAAGATTTTCGCCTGAATATCCTGCCGGTGAATACGAATCGATCCTGAGCCCAATTCGGTGCCATTGAGCACCACATCGTAAGCCAGCGCGCGCACCGCGCTCAGCGTCGACTGCGGATCATTCACCGATTCCACTCCCTGCTCGAGCAGGCCCATATCCTGCTCATGCGGCGAGGTAAACGGATGGTGCGCCGCCATCCACTGCTTCTCCCCCTCGTCCCACTCAAACATCGGGAAATTCGTGACCCACAAAAATCGGAAATCCTTCGCCGCATCACCCGTCTTCTTGAAAATTCCGTGACGGTCGGCATACTTCTGAGCGAGCGCCAGCCGCAGCAGCCCCGCCGATGCGTAAATCGCCAGTTCGGCAGGAGTGACCTTGCGATGCGCCGGCATTGCCGTCTGCGGGCCGGCTTGCGCCGATCCCGCCACCAGCACGATCAGGTCGCCCTCTTCTACGCCCGTCTTCTTCGCGATGGCGGCCGCTGCATCTGGATACTTATTGCCGATTCGCTTGAAGTCCTCGTACACCCGGGCCCCGCCCTTGGAATGGAACATCGGCTTAATGTCGTCGCGCTCTTTGCGCGATAGTTCGCCGACCTTGGGCGTGCGGATCGCAATGACCGGCAGATTGCCGTTGATCGCTAGTTCCTGCAGATTTTCCGCGGTGAAACAATCCCGCACATCCGTAAATGCCGGCAGACGCAAATCCGGCTTATCGATCCCATACAGCCGGATCGCTTCGTCGTAATCCATGCGGGGGAATGATGGTTCAATCTCAACTCCGGCGGCATGGAAAGCGGCTTTCAAAAATCCTTCCACCACTTCCCACACGCGCTCGGCCTGCGGATACGACATCTCCAGATCGATCTGGGTGAACTCCGGCTGCCGGTCCGCTCGCAAGTCTTCGTCGCGGAAGCAGCGCACGATCTGGAAATACCTGTCGAACCCCGAGATCATCAGGATCTGCTTAAACATCTGCGGAGACTGCGGCAGCGCATAGAACGTTCCGGGCTGCACGCGGCTCGGCACCAGATAATCCCGCGCGCCTTCGGGCGTGGACCGCGTCATGAATGGGGTCTCGATCTCAAAAAATCCCTGCGACGAAAGATAATCGCGGATGGCCTTTGCCACGTTGTGCCGCGTCTCGATATTGAACTGCATCGCATCACGCCGCAGGTCAATATAGCGATACTTCAGCCGCGTCTCTTCGTTGGTCAAAGCCGTGTCTGAGGGCAAGAACGGCGGCAGCTTCGACTCATTCAGGATGCGTATGTCATCGGCGACCAATTCCACTTCGCCCGTCGGCATGTTTGGGTTCACCGTATTGGCGTCGCGCAACTTCACCGATCCAATCGCGGCGATAACATACTCGTTCCGAAGCGTTTCCGCCTTTTCGTGGATCGCGGCATTTCGATCCGCATTGACCACGACCTGTGTAACGCCCGAGCGATCGCGCAGATCAATAAAGAGCAGGCTGCCGTGATCGCGGCGCTTGTTGACCCAGCCCATGATCACAGCTTTCTTCCCTGCGTCCGAGGAGCGCAGCCTTCCGCACATGTGCGTGCGTCGTAAATCTCATGCCGAGCCCATGATTATAAACGGTTTGCCGCGCGAGCCCGTGACATGACGTAAGGGTTGCAAGTCTTTCGGAGTGTCCTCCCGGCTTTCCTCGACCGCAGATTCGCATCTAGTATGGAGAGATATGTCTGCAGTCCCACCCGTCATGGAGACCCAGCAAGACCGCTCTGTTCCGCGGCTTCTGGTCGAACTGCCCCCCCGACCCTGGGTCTTTTTCGGCAATCTGCGCGACATTCTGCTTCCACGCCGTCTGCCGCCCCTCGAACTTTATTCTGCGCCAGCCCAGTTCTGGCCGGACGTTTTCGTCAGACGCAACCTTCCGTGGTACGCCTTCGTCGAATCCGTCGCCTATCACGTGATTGCGATGACTCTGCTCATTGGTTTCACACATCTGTTCGCCTTGCGGCCGCGGATCGAGACGAAACCAGCTTTCGATCGCTCCCAAGTTATCTATTACCGGCCGTCCGAATATCTTCCGCCACTCGACACTCTGCGTCCGTCCGATGCTGCCCCCCGTAAAGGTGATCCTGAGTTTTCGCGTCAGCCCATCATTTCGGTTCCGCGCGAGGCTGCTAATCGCTCGCAGACCATCGTTACTCCACCGCAGGTCAAACTAAAGGCCGACGTCGCGCTGCCCAACATCGTGGCCTGGTCCGACACGCTCCAGAAGCCGCGACTGGAGATTCCGCCCGCTCCGCTCTCCCCGGCGGCAGAGATCACTCGCTTGCCACCCACTCTGCAGAATCCTGTTGTGGCGCCTCCCGATGCAAACCATTTAGCGCAACGGCGCAATTCCCCGACCCTGCAGGATCCGGTCGCCGCTCCTCCGTCCGACCTTCGGTCGAGCGCTCCAAGCCTTGCTCAGGGACTTCAACCCGCGCTGGTTGCTCCGCCCCAGGACATCGCAAGTTCCTCTTCGCGAAAACTTGGAGACATGAACATCGCACCGAGCGCGGTGGTCGCTCCCGCGCCGCAGCTTCCAGTCGCGGCGCAGCGGACGATGCCTGGTGGCGGAGGGGCGCCCACGCTGGGCGCTCCGCAAGTCGCTCCTCCACCTGCTTCGCTGGCAGCCTCAGGAGGGTCAGGATCACCTGGGCGCGTGATCGCCCTCAGTGCGCGTCCTGCGATAAATGCCCCGCCTGATCCGCCGGCCGGTAACCGCCGCGGGACATTCGCAGCCACGCCCGAAGGACATGCCGGGGCATCGGGCACTCCGGGCTCTCTATCGGGAAGTAGCGCATCAGGCTCGGCATCGAACGGTGGTCACGGCAGCGGAGAAAACGGTGCTGGTTCGACTTCGAAATCCACTGCGGATGCCCCGGCGGGCCTGTACGTTGGCAGCGCGACGAAGCCTGCGCCCGTTGCGGCAGATCCCGCGACTAAAACGGTGGCACCTTCGGTGAACCCCAATCTCATCGCCAGCGTTCATCCTCCGCGCGTCACGTCGGCCCGCCCTATGCAGCCCGACAGCGCAGCCAAGCTCTCCGAAGTTGAACGCAGCGTCTTTGGCAATCGGCGGTTCTACTCCGTCACGCTGAACATGCCGAACCTGAATTCAGCCGGAGGCAGCTGGATCATCCGCTTCGCCGAACTCACCCACGACCTGAGCAATCGCGATCCGAATGCCCCAACCGCAGATCTATCGCAGCCCATGGCTACGCGCAAGGTCGACCCCGCCTACCCCATGCAACTCATGCGGGAGAACGTTCACGGCACAGTGATCTTGTATGCAGTGATTCATGCCGACGGAAGCGTCGGCAATGTGCGAATCCTTCGGGGAGTCGACCAGCGCCTCGATCGCTATGCTACCGACGCCGTCCAGCAATGGAAGTTCGATCCGGCCACAAAGAACGGCACTCCGGTGGATGTCGAAGCAACGTTCCAGATTCCGTTCCGACCATCTACCCTGGGAACAAACTTCTAGCCGTAGAGACGTAGCTTGCGACGTCTCTGCCGGCACCGTTCATGAATGATGGTGAGGAAGACGTTGCGAGCAACGTCTCTACGGAGAATTCTGGGGAAGTCTACCCGCTGGCGCCTTTGCGCTTCTCCAGCGCAGCGTAAATCCCAGGATCGGTACAGACTTCGTAGTAAAGCCGATCAGTCCATCCCTTCACAGAGAAGTCCGTCGCATCAATCCGCGGAATGCGGCTCTCGCGAACAACGATCTTGCGGAAGATTTCCCGATCGACCGGCACAGTGGCGCTGAACAACCTGTATTCGCCTTTGTCGGACGAGGCCAGCGTCGCAGGCAATTTCACCTTCAACGGTTCGAGCGTAATCTCTTTTTGCAGCTTCCGGAATGCCGTTTCGTTCATCCGGATTCCACCCAGGTTAAAGCTCAGGATGACGTCCTCCGGGTTGCCACCGGCATCCACATCCGCCGCTTGAAAGGCATAGACGTGAAACGGACCAGCCTGCGGTTCCATCACCTTGCGCGCACGCTTATTGCAGGAAGACAGCCGGTCGCTTTCGTTCAGCGCCTCAGAGATCATGATCTGATGCTCGCCATCCATCAGGTACAGCGGGGCCGACTCCTGCAGAGTGATCCCCAGTCCCAATTCCAGTTGAGGCATGCCCGAGCGCTGCATCAACTCGTTATAACCGCGCACGATTTCGATGATTTCCCGCGCCAGCACGCACATCCGGCTGACGGATAGCGATGGCTCGCCTTCTTTCTCAAGGATCGCGAGAATGATCGCATCGCCTTCCAGAAAGACTTTCTGCGCTCCATACTTGTCGAGCAACTTGTTGACCGGATCGTAGAAGTTCAGGCTGAAGTACGATGCTGGATTCAGCCCCTTATCCATCATGGTCCGCGTCAAACGGGTGGAGTCCCGGACATCGGCTTTGAGCACCACGTGTCGCAGCACGCGGTCAGAATCCGTCTCTCCCTGTTCTTCGGGCAGCAGAAATTCGTAAAGCGTCCCGTTGACGCGTGATAGTTCCTGCAAGCGCTCGTTCGAAACAAGGTTCACCGAATCCAGCGCTGCATTGAGGATTTCCAACCGGCGCAGGTCCCGGTGATAGTGAAAGAAATCGGCGAGGAACCGCGCCGCCACTTTAGCTCGCTCTGCCCCACGACAACTGGCCACCTTCGCCACGGCAGCATACAAGCTGTTCGGCGACAGTTTGCCGCCCTCCTGAATCATCCGTTCCACGCGATCACAATCCGTGCGGTCTATCAGAGCATTCTTCAGTTGCTGCGGATTGATTCTAGGGGCGTACTCGCTGAGCAGAGGCACCACGTGATATGAAGCAATCACGTTCTCCATGACCTGCTCGTCTTCCAGTAATCGGACCCACGCGGCCAGCCTTTCCTGCTGGGCCAAACCCTCGCCGGAATCCTCCGGCGTGCCCGTGCCCACCAGGTCGCGGGCATTCTCCGGAACGTTCATCCAGGAATCGATCGTCTCCGCGCTGGTTTCCTCGCCGTACAGCAAACGCAGAAAACCAGAAACGATTTCGCGCATCCGACCGTAGCGGTCTGGATCACGATCCCAGTTCCCCAGCATGACGTAGTGCTCTGCGCATAGATAGTCATCGCGCCCGTCTTCGGAAAACAATAAGCGATTGAGGAACAGCGGATAGGTGAAGTAACTGCCGCCGCTGGTCTCCTCTCCAAACAGGGATCGCCGGGTGCGCCCCAGGGTGCTCTTCTCCACTTCGCGCAGCGTTTCGAAGATCTCCTGCCCCGTTTTGCGCAGAATGATCTTCTTCCGCACCTGGAATGACGCAACCTTCTCGCGATACTCGTGCGCCCGCTGCTGGCGGTTGTTGTCATAGCTCTTCAGCAGCACCCGGCAGCGCTCCAGCACTTGCCCGAACTGCTGGTTCATTTCCGCCCGCAGGAACTTCGTCACCGCCAGGCGGGCCAACAAGTCGACAGAAAGCTTGAATTCTCTCTTCGCCCGATTCAGCGACGCGACCTGCAGTTCAGCCATCGCGGACTTCCACTCGGCGGGATCGTTCTTAGACCGCGCGGGTTTTCCCAATTGATTCCTCAACCAGGACGGCCCCTGTCCAGTCTGCGGGGCCTCGGCTCCAAGCAGCCCTTCCAATTCGCCATGCCGCGCAATCAAACGTGCAATCTGTGCACGCGCTAGCTCCGCAAACTTCGGACTGAGCACGACATCGTGCCGCAGGTTATCCACGCCCACGGTGAGTCCATCGAGCGAAACGAACGGGGTCGAAGCCGACAAATTTGGAATGTCCGGCTTCTCCGGCGCTCCACCCAGGCGAAAAATAGGTATTCTCGGCATCCTTAACGGATTCAGTGCGGAAGTTGCTGATTACAAAACTACATATCGAGGCTAGCAGGATGAGGAAGACGGCGAAAGTTACCTAGGTTACGGGTTCTAACCTCTCTGGAATCAAAGATGGATTGGCACAGAAAAGCGATCGGGCGCCTTCCCCGACGGGATCGAAGAATTTGCTCTTACTGGTTCTACCTACTGCTGGCTCTTTACTCTAGTCCCCTCAAACTCATCGCCCTTCTGCCAGCCAATGAGTTTCGGCAGACTTGCGGCCTCCCACCCCAGCGCGAATCCAAACCGTGCCATCGCCGAGTCGCCGACAAAATCCATCTCGGGGCGATATTCGTCGCTAGGCTGGTGGTAGTGCTTGTCGACGTAATCCTTTTCCTGGTCCAGCCCCCACGATTCCGGATGCCCCTTGAATTTCATTCCTTCGTTGATCGAAAAAGACGGAATCCCCACCCGTGCCAGGGAGAAGTGATCCGAGCGGTAGAAGTGTCCGGCCTCAGGCCGCGCGTCCGCACGAATCGCTAACCGGAAATCCTTTGCCATCGACTCGACCACCGGGTAAAAACTCGTCCGTTCTGCCCCGGAGACCTGCACTTCCTCCGGCGCTCCCAGGGGCTTCACATCGTCGTAGTTCAGATCGAGCGAGATCTTCCCCGCCTGAATCGGTAGATGCTTGCCCAGATACTCCGAACCCAGTAGTCCCTGCTCTTCAGCCGTTACGGCGGCAAACAGAATCGATCGGCGGGGCCTTACGTTGGCGGTTCCAAACGCACGCGCCACCTCCAGCAGGATGCCGCAGCCGGTGGCGTTATCATCGGCCCCGTTGAAGATGTTGTCTCCCGGCATGTCCGGACGAATACCGAAGTGATCGTAATGCGCCGTATACATCACGGCTTCATCGGCGACTCTGCGATCCAATCCCGGGAGAATTGCCAGCACATTATTCGATTCGAATTTCCGCACCTTGCTGACCATGTGTGCCTTCAACCGCGCACCAAGACTTACTGGGCGAAAATCGCGCGACTGCGCCGACGTTATCAGCTTGTCCAGACTCATCCCCGAAGCCGAAGCCAGCCGGTTCGCGACGTCCAGATGAATCCATGACGCGACTTTCAACGCTGAACCTTCCGCCTTTAAGAACGACTTCTCGCCGGAATTC
The DNA here is from genome assembly GCA_003225535.1 of Acidobacteriota bacterium. Classification (GTDB taxonomy): domain Bacteria; phylum Acidobacteriota; class Terriglobia; order Terriglobales; family Acidobacteriaceae; genus Sulfotelmatobacter. The sequence continues at coordinate 7,826 of QIAL01000029.1, forward strand.
GAGTTCCGCACCACTTCCCACGGATAACTCGCCATCTGCATCTGGTGAATCAGGATCACTCCCACCGCGCCCTTGCGCAGCCCCTCTTCGTACTTGTAGGTCCAGCGGCCGTAGTACGTGAGCGCCTTGCCCTTGAAAAACTTCGGATCATCCGACGGCGGCTCATTCACCAGCATCAGCAGCACTTTCCCTCGGACATCCACGCCCTTATAGTCGTCCCAGTTGTACTCGGGCGCCTCAATTCCATAACCCACGAACACGACCTCTGCGTCGACATCCGACTGAGCCTGCTGGCTCTGGTCATAGGCAACGTACTCATCCAGCGGCTTCAGATTCATCGTCTCGCCCTGCTTGGGAATCAGGGAAAACTGGGTCTCCGGCGATGTCGTGATCCCAACCAGGGGAACCTTCTGCATGTAAGTCCCATGATCCCCCGCTGGCTTCAGTCCATACTCTGCAAACTGTGTGGCGATATACTCAGCCGCGAGATCGCCCCCACGCTGCCCTGTCCCGCGCCCCTCCAACAAATCGTGCGATAGATAGCGAACGTGCCAGCGGATATGCTCAGGGTTGATTGTTTCCAGCGCCGCAAAGGCCGCCCCGGGAAGGCGCGCCGAAGGCGCTTTGGACCCTCCGGCACCTGCTCCTCCCTCTGCCCACACGAGCAGACTCGCGCACACTATGAGACACGCCGAAGTGATTCTGGCCATTCCCTGCATGATTAGGTTTCTCCCCCAACGAAGCGGCGTCCGGTGGAAGTACAACATTTTTCTGAAGTTCTGAAGGAAATTGTAATGGACGGCCCGCCCCGGGTTGTAGGAGAAGTGGCACCCAGTGGTGCACGAGAGTGCACCCACCCTTGGAATCCAGCCCTGCCCGAAAGAGCAGTGAGTACCTGTGTGATCCTCAGTGCCCTCTGTGGTGAGTCTTGCTCTTGAAGAAAGCGCCGGCCCGGCGCTAGTTTTTCGACCCTCAACCAGCGCGGAAGTCCCGCACTTCTTCGCCGGACTTGAACACGGCCACCGCCGCGATTTTCCCAGTCTCAGCCATCTTGCGGTTGATTAGTTCGAACTCAGCCTTCACCCATCCCACGCTCGAGACTTCAATCTCGCCGCCCTGTGCGATCCAGAAAATCGTTGGCACATTGGTCAAGCCGTAGGCGTTCGATACGTGATAGGTGCGGGTATTGTCAAGCAGCATGGAGAAGGTCACGGCAAAATCCTTGCAGAAGTCAGCCGTCTCCTTGGCATCGTTCTGCGAAATACCGACCAGCGTGACACCCTTGTTTTTGTAAGCTTTATAGAGCCGCTCCAGATAGGGCAGCGCGTATTGGCAGGTAGGGCACGAGACCTTGAAAAAGACCAGCACCACCGGCCCTTTCGCCAACTCCTCGCTCAACGAGAATTTCCTGCCGTCCAACGTTTTCAGCTCGAATTCCGGAGCCTTCACTCCAGTTGCCAATGCCGCCATTTCGAGTCCTCCACGATCTGCTTGCGGGCGCTATTTCTGCCCTCTCATTAGCTAGATGACTTGATGCCCGTCGCGGATGCTGGGATTATCCCGCCCTTCCGAAGGATCTTCCTCGCCAGCCCCGTTAACGCAAGCTTCGGCAATCGGTTAGCAGGCCACCATTCCCCATCGAGCTTTGCTGATACCGGCCAGACGTGCACCGTATAATCGGTCACCGTGATGGAGTGCTTCACGGTG
>QIAL01000029.1:9543-12692 GCA_003225535.1 Acidobacteriota bacterium
AGCCGAATATCCGCAGCCCTTTGCGTTAAGAACACCGACCCATTCCGCCGATCAAGAGCGTAGTGAATCTCGCGCTGTACCTGCCTGGATTTCTTCCTTGCGCTCGCAAGCTCACCACGCGCGGCACACAAGTCCACAAGAGGACAGCTCAAACACGCCGGCGCTCGGGGCGTGCACACCGTCGCCCCCAACTCCATCATCGCCTGATTGAAATCTCCCGAACGGTTGCGATCGAGTAGGCTCTCGGCCTGCTCCCACATCTGCTCTCCCGAAATCGCCCGCCCTGTGATTCGCTGCAGCACCCGCTCCACGTTGCCGTCAACGACCGCGACCGCCTCGCCAAACGCGATGCTGGCAATCGCTGCCGCCGTATATCGTCCCACTCCGGGTAACGTCCGCCACTCAGCCGAGGTTTCAGGAAAGGTCCCTCCACGCTCGCGTGCCACTACCTTCGCCGCCGCGTGTAGCATTCTCGCCCGCCGGTAATATCCCAACCCGCTCCATGCCGCCAATACCGACGCTTCCCGTGCCGACGCCAACTTCTGCACGGTAGGAAATCGCCGCAGGAATTCGTGATAGTGCTCAATGACTGCAGCCACACGCGTCTGCTGCAGCATGATTTCCGATACCCACACCCGGTACGGATCGCAGCTCTCCCGCCACGGCAAATCGCGCGCGTGAACGTCATACCAGCCCAGCAATTTCTTTCGAAAGTCTGGCTCGCTGAGTCTTACCTTGGGGTTTTGAGAGGACTTCATCCGAAACCCGCATTCTATCTCAGGGACAAATCGGCTTCTCAGAACCGTCCCGATTAGCCGCTGCCATTGACCCAGGCTCCAGGGCACGAAATAATACCTTCGCCTGGCATCCGCAGTATTGCGTGGACCCATTCACGCTTAGCAGTCACAAGGAGTGTCATGAACGACTTCAACCGCAAGGTGGAAGACGCGTCGGCGCGTGTGAGCCATACCATCAACGAAGCCGCCGAGCGCCTGGAAAAAGAAATCCCCGAATTCATCAAATACCTGAACGACGAGGTCGTTCCCGCCGTGCGGACGCACTCCACTCGCGCTCTGCGGACCGCTTCCCAGAAGCTAGCGGAGTTCGCCGATTACATGGAGCAACACCCGACTCAGCCCAAATAGTGTCGTCTACCTCGCACCCAGTTCCGCCCCGCGGTCACTTCGTCAGCATACTTATGCTCCTTGTCGTGCTGATCGCGGTGCTCTTAATCAGCTCCTGCGGCCGTCCCAAGCAGCCGCGCGTAAATGTGCCCCCGCCTCCGCCTCCAGAGTCGACGACCGGGACGCCGGCGCCTTCACAGCCAGCGCCGAAGACTACTAAGCCTGCTGAGAGCGCCACTCCACCGAAGCCCACAGAAGAGGCCGACCTCGCCGAGCCCGTGATCCCGGCCGGCACCAAGCCGATTGAGACCCAGACCGGTCTCGCCAGTTGGTATGGGCCGCCTTATCACAACCGCCGTGGATCGAATGGCGAGATCTACAACATGCACGCTATGACCGCCGCCCATCGCACTTTCCCTCTGGGATCGATCGCGCGCGTCACCAACGTAAAAACCGGCAGCACCGTGCTGGTCCGCATCACCGACCGCGGTCCCTTCATCCCGGGACGCATCGTCGATCTTTCCCTCGCTGCCGCGCGGAAAGTCGATGTCTGGCAGCCGGGTATCGCTGAGGTCAAAGTGGAATTGATGCAATCCGGCGTGCAAGCGCCTTCGTCCGGCAAATGGGCGGTTCAGATTGGCGGCATGCCCGATGAAAAAGCCGCGAGCAAGCTGGCCGATCACCTCACGCGCCGCTATCACTCGGCCAAGGTGCTGCGCTTCAAGAGCCCCGCAGGCGACTGGTGGATCCGAGTCCGCGTACTCAACGACGACCACGATCGTGCCCAGAAACTGGCAGCCGAAACGACCACTCCCGAAGGCGCGGTTTTTCTGGTGCGATTAGACTGATGCGCGATGCAAACGATCGCAGTCATCCCACCAGACACTCGCTCTCGTGGTATAGGACAGCTTAGCCGTGCCTTTGTTATCGTTTTCGCACAGGTGACCCAAGATGACTGATCCCAATTGCCTCTTCTGCCGCATCATTCGCGGCGAGATTCCGTCGAAAAAAGTTTTCGAAGATGAGCACGTCTTCGCGTTTGAGGATGTTAATCCGCAAGCGCCTACCCATGTGCTCATCATTCCAAAACGACATTTTGCAGGATTAAAAGAAGCGGAACGCAGCGACGCCGAAATCATCGGCCGCTGCCATCTGGCCGCTGCCACGATCGCCCGCCAGCGCAAGATCGAGCAGGGATACCGCACCGTCCTCAACGTTGGCCCTGGCGCTGGACAGTCCGTATTTCACCTGCACGTTCACCTCCTGGGTGGACGCGCACTCAGCTGGCCTCCGGGATAGACCAGAAAAGTATCTAAACGCGAATTTTTCTGCTTATAGAAGGAAGTCGAACTAAAAACTGGCGGACAGAGAGTCCGCCCCGTTTCGCGACAAAGGCAGCGTTACTGCACCGTCGGCTCGGCGTCTTCCGGCGCGCCATGGCGCCGCAGCAATTGCGGAAGATTCTGCGAGAACGCCGACCGCGGCAGAACCATGTCGCATCCCACTTCGTGCGCCTTCTGTTTCAGATCGCCTTGAACGTGCGAAAGGAACCCGATAATTGAGGTGCCCTTCTTCAGCTTGCTTTTCAGTTTCGGAATCAGGGTCAGCGGCTTCACGCCATTGTTGTTCAGGTCGAAGATGATCAGCGACGGCTTTTCTTCCCCGTTCGCCTGCATCTTCTCCATCAGGTCCTTGTCGCTCTTCACGAATTCCACTTTTACATTGAGCTTCTTCGCGGTCTCCTGAATCTTCGCCATGAAGAACAGATCTTCAATGAAGGCAAAGATGCGCGAATTTGCATCCACGCTTGGAGGCAGAGGCTCAGGGTCGGGTTGCGAATACTGCGTCGTGAAACCAGGCCGCGGACGCCCGCCCTTATGGCCATTATTGTTTCCGCCCATCACGGCGCGATAGCTGTGGTCCATGGGGGCCGTGTAGATGCCGTCCTTGTTCTCCCGGCTCAAGCCCGGTCCGGGACGCTGTCCCCTCTGATTGTTCTGACGGCGGCCTCTCCGCCGCCTTCTT
>QIAL01000905.1 GCA_003225535.1 Acidobacteriota bacterium
ACCGTATGGCTACGGAAGTTACCACGATTATCGGGCTTATGCCGGGCAGTAGGTCAAAAGAGTGAGCCAGGATCTGCGCGGCAAGCCGCACCACGAAAAAATAAAGCTCGAATGCGCACCCGGCACATAGGACAGCTTACTTCTCACGATGCTCTTTGACTCGCCAGCGTATTTTGTCTTCCTAATCCCAGTTGTGTTGGTCTATTGGCGACTGGATCGCCGCGGGCAGAACATTTTTCTACTGCTCGCAAGCTACTTCTTTTATGGCTGGTGGGATTGGCGCTTCCTTGCGCTGATGATTGGCAGCACGACAGTAGACTTCCTGATTGCGCAGAAGATCGCTCCAAATTGTTCAGACGGAAATCGCAGGAAGTGGTTCATCTTTTCACTTTTACTGAATTTTTCTATTCTAGGGACATTTAAATACTTCGATTTCTTTGTCGACTCTTTTTCAACTGCTCTCGGAACACTTGGGATTCACAACATTCCGCTGCCCATAATCCGTATCATTCTCCCGCCGGGAATTTCCTTTTATACCTTCCAGGAAGTCGCATACATTGTGGACGTCTATAAGGGGCGACTCGAGCCCGCGAAATCATTTGTCGAATACGGCTTATTCGTCAGCTTGTTCCCGCACTTGATCGCAGGCCCGATTCAAAGACCGGGGCACTTGCTTCCTCAAGTCCAGAAGGATCGTACTTTTGATGCAGACCGATTTTTTGACGGATTGATGCTGATTTTTTCGGGGCTTTTGCGGAAGTGTGTGGTCGCAGACAATTGCGCTCTGCTGGCCAATGCGGCGTTTGGCGGCCAATTCGGCCCGCCAAACCTGTGGGTTGTTCTAATCGGGACATACGCGTTCGCGTGGCAGGTGTATGGAGATTTCAGCGGTTATAGCGACATAGCACGCGGCAGCGCCCAATTGATGGGCTTTCATTTCATGGTCAATTTCCGGCAGCCGTATCTGGCGCACCGGCTACAAGATTTCTGGCGGCGCTGGCACATCAGTTTGAGTACCTGGCTTCGCGATTACCTTTACATTCCATTGGGTGGCAGTGCGGGTGGGAATTGGAAAACATCCTTAAACCTTCTGACGACCATGATCCTGGCGGGGCTTTGGCATGGCGCTAACTGGACATTCGTCATTTTTGGCGCGATTCATGGCGTCGTCTTGGGTGTTGAGCGTCAACTTTTCCCAACCAAGAAGGTACCCAGCGATGCGGCTCAGCCGTCACGCTTTATGGGTCTGCTCTCGCTCTTGGGGCAGCGGATCCTAACCTTTAATATTTTTTGCTTGAGCTTAGCCTTCTTCCGCGCGACTTCACTCAGTGCAGCGACTCAGTTTCTAGCCGGGCTGTCTAATTTCGCCTGGCGAAGCGAGTACCTGTCGGCATTCCTCATGCTGAGCCTATTCTCCATACCTTTGTTCGTTGTGGACTTGTTGATGGAAGCCAGCAACCAGGAATATCCGTTTGCGACTACCTCCTACGCATTTCGGACAGGACTCGCGACTATGGCTTTCATCGTACTGGCATTTTTTTCCGGGAACAATCTCAATGCATTCGTCTACTTCCGATTCTAAGTCTAGAGCCATGACCTACGCGAAGGTCTTGGCCGGAATATGCGCAATACTTATCATCGCCATCGAGATTTTTTCCGGCTACCTGCTCAAGCATCATTCGGTCACCTACGCGCGGATTTCCCGCCAGTATGACGCGGCAGTGAAGATACGCCCCGCTGGACCTGGAGAACCCGCATCTGTGCTGATGGTGGGGAATTCTTTGCTACTGCATGGAGTTGAAATGAACCGCTTGCAGGCGTTGACTTTCAACAGCATGCGTATCAATCCCATTTTACTCGAGGCCACCGGTTATTATGACTGGCTTTACACGCTGGAGCGGCTGTTCCGTCAAGGGGCAAGACCGCAGGTGGTGGTCGTTGGCGTGGGTGTGAACTACTTTCTCGAGAACGGTATGCGTCAGGATTAAGATGCTCTCGCTGTGGCGTCGGATTTACGTCTAGATCGCACGGCAACAAGTAATCTGTTGCTGGCACACTCGAGCACCTTCTGGGATACGCGCAGCGTCATTCGAACGCAGATACTGGGTCGCGTCGTCCCCCATCTTGAAGATCTTTTCCTGATCGTGAATCCAAGGCCGGCCATTCCGGAAAGCCGCGAGTTTGAAGAAATTGCGATTCCCCGCTTGCGCAGGCTGCGCGAGCTGTGTGAGGCGCACGGAGCGAAGCTGATCCTTCTGGTCCCGCCGACGCTATCTTCGGAGAGTGCGGTCAGCCAGATGGCGTACGCAGCGCACAGCACCGGAGTAGATGTATCGGTGCCGATAGATCCAGCAGCGCTTTCCGCAAAATTTTACCAACGGGACGGGATGCACCTCAATTCAGAGGGTGCGGTACTTTTCACCTCGGCGCTGGCAAAAGACCTTCCCGAGAGAGTCTTGACTCGCGATACGCTTGCCTCCCGTTTCGTCCAATAAACAGGGTGATCTCCGTTCAAGAAGTCTGGGCACAGCAATTTGAAAGCCTTGGCCAAAGCGAGATCGTAGAAAAAGCTTTGCTTATGACCATACGCACAACCAGTGTTGAACGTGAGTACTAACGCCACAAGTATACTGGCCGTGGAGCAGGGCGAAGATACTTCCTTGCGCGCGGATTTCAGCTGGATGCTTGTGGGGAATGCTGTTTACGCGGGCGGCCAATTCCTGATTCTGATGCTATTGGCCAAGCTGCTTCAGCCGGAGATGGTCGGCCAGTACGCTTTGGGCCTTGCCATCGTGTATCCCGTGATGATGTTTACGAACTTGCAATTAAGAGCGGTTATCACTTCGGGCAGTCGTCAAACCCATTTCGGTCACTACCTCAGCCTTCGTCTGCTAACCACGTCTATAGCGTTCGTATTTATTTTTGCCATTACGCAAATGCTGGGGTATCGCTGGGAGCTGACAGCCGTGGTTCTGATGGTGGGTGCGGCATACGCCATCGAAACCATCAGTGATGTGTATTATGCGCGGTTGCAGCTACACGACAGAATGGCTGAGATCTCGAAATCACTGATTGCCAGGGCGATGCTTTCCGTTCTTGCGCTGGCCGTTGCAACGTACGTCACAAGAAGCGTCTTGTGGGGAATCTCAGGTGTTGTTCTGGCGCGAGCAATCGTCCTGTTTGGCTATGACGTGCGAGGACGTACCCATGGTCTGCATGTTCAGGCGAAAGGGTTCTCGCGAACCGAGGCGCTGGCGCCGCAATTCGATTTGACTGTGCAACGCGAATTGTTGTGGGTCAGTTTGCCTCTAGGAATAGTCGTGCTCCTAGGATGTCT
>QIAL01000030.1 GCA_003225535.1 Acidobacteriota bacterium
ATCAACAATGGGCTTCAGCCCCAGTGGTCGCCTATCCCGGCGATCGGAGTTTTTCCGCAACCTCCTTGAAGGTACTCCATATGGCGCTCGTTTGCCCGGAAGACGTGGCGGAAGCATCGGTTTTCAGTGTGATCGTGGCCACAGACAATAAGCCAGTTCTATGTTCCCCTCCCCTCAGAAAGTCTTGACAGGTCCACGGTCTAAATGTATTGTCTCGACCCATAGTCGAGTGCTTGCTTCGCCGTTTAGCAAGCACTGCAGAGCTACCCTGGCCCCCTTCCCTCTTCAGGCTGGCGGATTCTGCAGCGAATCGGAACGCCACAGGTGAAGATTGCCATGTCCACTCGTTGGGGCACAAAGCTTCTCTCCTTTGCCACTCTTTTGTTTCTGATTAGTCCCTTGTCGAGAGTATGGTCCATCAGTTTCCAACCAGTCTCAACGGAAGAACTGAAGATGACCAGCGAACCGAAGGCTCCGGGCGCGCCCGCCATCATTCTGTTCCGGGAGGTCGATCGCGACGACCGGGGCCTCACCGCCCATGAAGATGTCTACTTCCGAGTCAAGATTTTGACGGAGGAAGGGCGAAAGTACGCGGATATCGAGATCCCCTTTCTCAAGGAGCAGAGCAAAATCGTCAATATCCACGCGCGAACCATCAAGACGGACGGTACAATCGTCGACTTCAACGGCAAGGCGTTCGACAAGTCAATCGTGAAGGCTCGGGGACTCAAATACATGGCCAAGACCTTCACTATGCCTGACGTTCAAGTGGGAAGTGTTCTCGAGTATTACTACACCGAAGATCTCGCGGAATACCAGATCATCAACTCGCATTGGATTCTTAGCAATGAGCTTTTCACCAAAAAAGCGAAGTTCACTCTGAATCCATACGCAAGCAATTACCTGTCCATAAACCTGCGGTGGAGCTGGAACATGTTGCCGCCTGGAACTACTCCTCCGGCCCAGGCCCCGAATAAGATTGTCTCGCTGGAAGCGGCCGACATCCCTGCGTTTCAGACGGAGGACTACATGCCTCCCGAAAATGAACTGAAATCCCGCGTCGACTTTATCTACAGCGAAGACACATTCGAAAGCGATCCCAACAAATACTGGAAGAAATTCGGAAAGAAGCACAATGACCAGTTGGAAAGCTTCATCGGCAAACGCAAATCCATGGAGCAGGCGGTAGCCAGCATCGTCTCACCCAGCGATTCCCCAGAAGTTAAGCTGCAGAAAATCTACGCCCGGGTACAACAAATCCGCAACACGAGTTACGAGCAGGAAAAGACCGAGCAGGAACAGAAAAGAGATAAGGAAAAGGAGCCCACCAACGTCGAGGCAATCTGGAAGAAACAATATGGCAACGGCGGGGAGCTAACGTGGCTTTTCCTCGCTCTGGCGCGGGCAGCCGGATTTGAGGCCTCAGGCATGTGGGTAGCTGACCGTCGCAACTACTTTTTCTACACCAAGAGTATGGACGGTGGGCGCCTGGATGCCAATGTCGTAGTCGTGAAGGTCAACGGGAAGGATGTCTTCTTCGATCCGGGTGCTGAATTCATACCCTTCGGTATGTTGCCCTGGGTGGAAACCTCCGTCCAGGGATTGAAACTCGACAAAGACGGCGGAACCTGGACCCTCACTTCCCTGCCGGAATCTACCGAGTCGGCCATCCAGCGCAAGGCCGAACTAAAGCTCAGTGATACGGGCGAGCTTGAAGGCAAACTGGTGGTCACTTACACGGGACTGGAGGCTTGCCAGCGCCGCGTAGACCAGCGCTTTTCAGACGAGGCTGAACATAAGAAATTCCTGGAAGACGAAGTCAAAGAAGCCATTCCGATTGGCAGCGAGGTCGAACTCACCAAACAGCCGGATTGGAAGAACTCCGCATCGCCATTAGTCGCTGAATACACTCTGAAGGTACCCGGTTGGATTTCGGGAGCGGGGCGCCGCGCTCTTCTGCCGGTTGGGCTATTCAGCGCACCGGAAAAGCACCTTTTCGATCACGCGAATCGTGTACACCCTATTTATTTTGAATTCCCATTTCAACGGTCGGACGATATCACCATCGATCTGCCTCTGGGGTGGCAAATTTCCAGCGTGCCCGAACCGCAGAAGCTCGATGCCAAAGCGATCACCTACAATCTCGTCGCCAAGAACGAAAAGGGAGCGTTGCACCTGAACCGGATCCTGAACGTCGATGTTGTGCTGCTTCCGAAGGAAAACTACGACACGCTGCGAAAAATTTTCCAAGTCGTGAGGACTGTCGATGAAGAACAAGTCGCATTGTCGCCTGGCACATCCAGCGGCGGTAATTGATATGGGAACCTTGCAATCGCTCGTGTTCGCTGCCGTCTGCGTGCTCGCCGTGGTTCGACCAGCCTTGGCTGGCGACGCGCCTCAGTGGATGCATGCCGTAGCGTCCGTCCCTCTGCCTGCGCACGACGAGAAGACCGATGCGGTGCTGCTGTACTCGGAGCGAAACGTTAACGTGCAGTCCGTGGAGAAGATGAAAACGCACGTCCGCATTGCGTACAAAATCCTTCGCCCAAGTGGCCGCGACTATGGAATTGCGGCGGTTCCGTTTAACGCGCACAGCAAGATCAATGGCCTGCGCGGCTGGTGCATCCCGGCACAGGGCAAAGACTATGAAGTGAAGGACAAAGAAGCCATTGAAGTCTCTCTTCCCAAAGTTGCCGGCAGCGAACTGATCTCCGACGTAAAGGACAAATTGCTGCGGATACCCGCGGCCGATCCCGGAAATATTATCGGCTACGAGTACGACGAAGAAGAGCAGCCCATGGTGTTGCAGACAGTCTGGACCTTCCAGCGTGAACTTCCCGGCCGTGAACTTCATTTCTCGCTGCAGCTACCATCCGGATGGGCGTACAAAGCATCGTGGATCAACTATTCCGAAGTGAAGCCCACCCAGAGTGGCGCTAATTCGTGGCAATGGGTCGTCAGTGACATTACGGCAATTCGGAAAGAAGCCGAGATGCCCCCGATTGAGGGCGTTGCTGGCCAAATGGCTATTTCATTTTTTCCCCCAGGGGGAGCATCCACCAACGGATTCAAGAGTTGGCCGGAGATGGGTAAGTGGTATCTGAACCTGACGAATGGCCGCCGCGATGCATCGCCGCAAATCAACCAGCAGGTCGCCAGCCTGACGGCCTCTGGCAAGACTCAACTGGAGAAGATGAAGGCTATCGGATATTTCGTGCAGCACGATATTCGTTATGTGGCGATTGAACTGGGTGTCGGCGGTTGGCAGCCGCATAGTGCGTCCGAAGTTTTCACTCACCATTACGGAGACTGCAAGGACAAAGCAACCTTGATGAGTTCAATGCTGAGCCAGATTGGAGTTGAATCATTCTACGTGCTCATCAACGTGGAACGCGGCGCCATTTTTCCCGAGACCCCTGCCAGGATTGGTTTCAATCACGCGATTATTGCGATGAAATTGCCGGCAGGCCTTTCCGACCCCTCGCTTGTCGCTACCGTTCAGCACCCTCGACTTGGCACGCTTCTTTATTTCGATCCCACGAATGAACTGACGCCCTTCGGAGAAATCGGTGGCTACCTGCAGGAGAATTACGGTTTGCTTGTTACATCCGAGGGTGGAGAGCTCGTCGAATTGCCGAAACAGGCGCCCGCCATGAACAGCATCGTGCGAACCGCGACGCTGACGCTTGATCCTAGCGGCACACTTAAAGGAGACGTTTCTGAGACCCGCATGGGAGATCGAGCCTGGGTTGAGCGCGAACGCCTGCGGACCGTAACCAAAGATACAGACCGGGTCAAACCGATTGAGGATCTGTTGGCTGGTTCTTTGTCTCTTTTTCGGATTACCAAGGCCTCAATTACCAATCTCAATAAGACCGACCAGCCTTTTGGTTTCAACTACACCTTCGAAGCCCAGGGTTATGCGAAAAATGCCGGCGGCCTGATACTGGTCCGGCCGCGAGTTCTGGGCGTCAAAACCAGCGGCGTGTTGGAGACCAAGGAACCACGCAAGTTCCCCATTGAATTTGAGGGTCCCTCTCGCGACACTGACACCTTCGACATCACAATTCCGGCGGGCTTAGTAGTCGACGATGTGCCTCCGCCCCTTGATGCAGATTACGGCTTTGCCAGCTATCACTCGAAGACCGAAGTGAAGGGCAACGTCATTCACTACAGCCGTACCTTCGAAGTGAAAGAGCTCAGCGTGCCGGTTGCCAAAGCCGACGAACTGAAAAAGTTCTACCGCCAGATTGGCGGCGATGAGCGCAACACGGTGGTGTTGAAGGCAGACACAAAGTAAACGAATGACAGCCGGTGGCCCACTCAAGCCCGGTTTTACCTTAAGTGGGCCAGTTCAGGCGGCGTTAACCTAGGAAACCCAACTGATAGAAGGCGCGGTCTCACCGTACTTCAGAAGCGTGCAGAATCACAGCCCGGTGTGATCTCGGTCGTTGCGCGCGATATCGAGAGAGTAGATCATGGCCATGGCGAAAGCGGTGTAAGCACAAATCAACCAACAGAATCTAAGTCCTTGTGGCTCAATATTTTACCCCTAAGTTGTTGAGCCCCATAGATTACTTTGAAATTTTCCGCTAATTGCATCATGCCAATAGACCGGGAGGGGAGGGGTACCCCGAAATCCACCAGTTTTCCCAAAATGAACTCCGCTTCTCGCTCCTTCATCATCGCAAATTTAGAGGTGCCGAAAAACGGCGAACATGCCGTGAAGCGGCTATTGATGAGGTTCCTCTAGGATCGTGCTTGCGTTCTTGGCTTCGCCAGCCTTTACGGACACCGCGGACGGAATCAACTCTTTCCTCGCAGGTTCTGTCACAAGCGGTCTTACGCTGCCAACGTAGGTCTCCGGCGGATAGCCCTTGGCCTGCACAATGGCCCAGTGCCATTCTTCACCGGGATCGAGTTCCAATTTTAGTGGTGCGCTAAAGACCGCGTTGGACCACGGCAGCGCAGCGGCCCTCATCCGGTAGATTACGGCCACATCTGGCCTCTTCTCCGGACGAACCTGCTGGAACGCGTCGGCTCCTATCTCAGGTGCTAGTGGCGGCGTAACAACCGCGGAAGCGGAACTCACGCCTTCATGGCTCCAAGGCACAACGCCAGTTCTCGGCTTTTTGATCACCGTAAATGCGATTGCGAGCTCGCTCAAATGCCATTGGGTGCCGTTGAAAACAGGAACGGTTAACGCGTCCCCTTCCACTACGGCCTTTCCTTCGATCTTCGCCATTTCTGTGGGTGGAAGATCCATTTGGTCATACTGGCTGGAGAGCAGGGATTTCACGTTCGCGGTGAACGCAAGGCTACAGGTCACGTCAGGCGCAGACACTTGAAAACCCTGACTATCGCGCGACATCAGGAACCGGAACCTTGAGGCAGCGTCATCGTGACTGTCGGCCTGCTGCATGACTTGGGGCAGATTGTCGTCGTCAATAACGGGCTTCGCCGGAGGAGCCTTCTTGCGAAGGCTGCGCGCAACATCTCCCAAGGGCATCTGGTCAGGATCGTCCTGCGCCGTCGCCCGGATCGCCCCGAGAGGCGCCAGGAGAACCATCAGAAGAAGCAGCCGAATTCCGTTAGGCCGAAACATGACGTGAACGGACCAGTCCCTGAGGATCACGATCCCCGAAAAGGGTTCCTTCAGCAATTGTATGGAGCGTGGGATGAAACAGGGATGATACCGGCAAACGTTGGTAACAGTACTAAGGGAGGAAGCGTGGGGCGCGCGTAGGACGAAATGGAGGCGCAACGGGTGCGCGCGCCCGAGCTTTTCGAGAAACCGTCTACAAAAGGCCCTGTGACCGAAAACGGGTAACCGGGTCTACGACTGGCAATGCTTGCCGCCGGAAGATCCAACGGGCCACCGCAAAGCCTATTGCCGCATAGCACAGATGCATCATTCGCATAACATGCCTCCCCACTCAGGCTGATTCGTTCACCTCAAGGGGAGGAACCTCAACAACTCTATCGGCACAATACCAACGCACCTGAAGAAGGAACAGGGCACAACGGTGCTAGAGCCTGGCACGGAAGTAATAGGAGTAATCCGGAACGGTACTGCTTCGTGGAGGCAGCGGCCTTTCAGAGCGTCGGACTTAGGTCTTGGGTCTGAGCTCTTAGGTCTCAGGTCCGAAGTCTTGGGTCCGGTTTGGGGAGTTAGGTCTAACGCCTAACCCCCAAGACCTAAGACCACAGCGTCAGTGCGCGGCGACAGGCTCCTCGGCAGCCCTCCCTGCCGGCGGCACCATCACAGTCGACAGACTGCCCTCCGCCGCCATCTTTTGAAACGCTGCCAAGTCACGTCTCTGCAGGTCCTCCCACTTTGCCAGCAATTCCCCGCTTTGCCGCTTCAGCCTCTCCAGTTGTCGCTGTTCGGCCTCGGTCGGCGCTGAGTCAGCAGATCCCGCGTCCATAGCCAGGAAAGCCAGCTTGGCGTCCAGTTGGGGCGGATAGGCCAGCGAGTCTTCGTTGGCACTGATATCCAGGTTCAGAATCCCATCCCGAACCGCGACCAGCTTCTTTTCCAGATCGTCGGCTGACGACACGATGTTCTTGGCGCTGGCATTCTCGGGCAACCGCCGCTTCAGGCCTGACAGCTGTCCGCGCACATCCTGAATCTGGTTGACCGCGTCGTAGACGCGG
>QIAL01000031.1 GCA_003225535.1 Acidobacteriota bacterium
TCAAATGCGCAAACCCAGATTTCCCTAACAATCCACTTAAACCGCCTAAGAGTGGAGACAGTATAGGCAGGGATGTCACGTGGCCGTCGTCGTCAATGCGTCGGCTTCTCCTCCGGGCGTTAGTGACCCAAGTCTTTTGCCATCGTCTTCGTGAGACTGCCTTGGGCATCGTCGTCTTTGAGAGCCCAGAAGAAGGCGCCGCCCAAGCCTCCGGGAACTCGATTTTGGACGTAGAACATCTTGACGCTCACCGACCTGTGTGTGTCGTAAGTCCAGAAGGTCTGAGTTGCTGCGTCGTAAGCCCACTGCGCCTCGCTGATGGGATCGAAGTAGTGCTGGAATCCAGTCTGAGCGACCAGCGTTCCGTAGGTTGCGACGCCATCGGTTTGCAGAACGTCTCCGGCGGGAGACGGGGCGGGCCCGGTGGAGGTCTGATACAGCCCGTGATTGGTATTCGGAACACCGGTCCAGCCACGCCCGTACATCGGAACGCCCAGCAGGAGTTTGCGCGCGGGCACGCCGGCGGCAAGGTACGCAGCGATCGTGTCTTCGTCGTCGAAGCCTTGCCCGAACGAAGGATCCTTCGGATTGTCATACAGCGGAGACGCGTGATTGGTCGTCGTCTCCCACGTGCCATGCATGTCGTAGCCTTGTACGTTAAGGAAATCCAGCTGCCTCGCAACCTTGGCCAGTTCGATGTTCGAATAGTTCTGTGAGCCTGCGGGCGCAAAGATCGAAAGCAGGTAATTTGCGTCGTTCGCTTCTCCGAGCGCCTTCAACTGCTTGCGAAACTCCTTCAACAGTAGCGTGAAGTTCCGGGTGTCGGTGGCAGTGGGGAATTCCCAGTCAATATCGAATCCATCGAACAAGCCAGCCGCCGAAATGCCCGGCGCAACGTTGCCCTTGATGAAGAGGTCAATGCAAGAAGCCACCAGTTGCGAACGCAGTTGGCTCGTACTGGCTGCATAGGAGAAACCCGCAGTATTGGCGGCGGAGGCTCCTCCCAGAGAAATCATGATCTTCAAGTTCGGGTGCAGCTGTTTCAACTGCATTAACGCCGCGAAGTTGCCGAACAATGGGCCGGTGTAGGGCAAACCGTTCACGCTGGGAAGGTACGGCGTCTGAAAGTCAGCCCAGTCGTCGGCGAGGTGGCAGGTGGCGTCAGGCGGCCCGGAGACGGGAGCCACGTTTCCAAAGGCATAAATAAGGTGCGTAATCTTATTGGCGACATGGTTCTGCTGCAAATTTGCAATATTATAGTTCGCTCCGTAAATGCTCCATTCTTCGAAATAGCCTGCCAGGACTTTGCTTTTGTCTTCTGTGGGCGATCCCGTGTCCTGCGCCACCAAGGTTAGCGAAAACAGAACCAAGCTAATCGTGCATGCCAACGAAAAACAGAAACGCTGCTTCATCGGAGTAACTCCTAAACTGCGAAATACGCACGCGCAAAGTATAGACCTATCGGAGCACTCCAAGCGTGTAGGCAACACGTTTTGGGTGCCATGGACGAACTCGGCCGGACTACAGAGCGCTGGTAACAAAAGTTGACCTTGCTCGTATCTGCTCATGGAAAATGCTCTAATCACGTCTATTCACGCCTACTATGGGTAATCAAGGCTGAACTATTTGGAGTAAAGTGTTCAAACATCGTCAGCCTAGAAGGACAGCACCAATGGAAGGCCGGTCGGAGATCAAGCCGATTCGCTTCTCGTTCCGTGAAACAACGTTTGTTCTCCCGCCGAGTGGCCACTGTCGCCATGCTTCCATCGCACTCCCGAGGAGCGATTGGTGCGCTCGGGCTCAACCATGGCTGAAAAGCACCACCCTGGTGAAATCGGGCCACCGAAGACCTGTGAATCTCTGCCTGTCTCGTGTTATGTCTCTCCCAACTTGCTAGAAAATAATGAAGTTAGAATTCTTGACTCGCACTCGGCATTGGCCCTAGGCTTGCAACGTTGACTCAAGAACACAAACCCTACCGTTTGCTACCTGAGCGCGCCCCAAGCGAGCAAACGGCGGGTGACAGTGAGCACGACTCAGTGAGCACGACTCACAACCGCCACGAGTCAGGACCGCCACTGAACCACTGCTTTTCGAAGCGCTAGGCGCAAGACCAACAGAAATTTTCGGGTGAGTTATGCGTATTTGGCACTGGGTAATTGCTACCTTCCTGCTGCTCACGCTGACTGCTGATGCACAGCAGTCCGCGAATATGTCTTCGCCGACGCCGATGGGGCGCACGCCAGTCTCGGCCGCCCTGCCTACGGAGATGGATCAGGCAGTGGACCGCTTGATCAAGCGGGAGCACTCGCTCATGGAATTGCTGAACACGCGCACTCCCATCGTCGAGACTTATCTGCAAGACCTGAAGTTCGACCCGCGAGTGGGTCCGGTTCCGGTGCAAGACCATTACTTCCTCGGCCGCATGGATCTGGGCGACACCGTGGACCGCCGGGAGTATCTCTCCAAAGACACTAGCTTTGAAAAGCACCTGTTGGGCGGCTTCAACAAGCTTTATAAGCTCGAATACAAACCCATGGGTTTCTCGTGGATGATCTACGCCGATCGCGACGACTTCAATCGCCAGACTTATGATTTCAAGTACGTGCACCGCGAGTTCCTAGGTGATGTCCGCTGTTTCGTCTTTGAAGTATCTGCCAAGAAGGGCAGCGGCAATGGTCGCTTCCGTGGTCGAATTTGGGTAGAAGATCAGGACTACAACATTGTGCGCCTGAATGGCACTTATGAACCACACCCCCACAACGCTTACTTCTTCCACATGGATAGCTGGCGCTTGAATCTGATCCCGGGGTACTGGGTACCGGCGTACATCTACAGTGAGGAAGGCGATTTTGGCTACCGTTCGAAAGACAAAACGGCGTTCAAGGCCCAGACCCGGCTTTGGGGTTATGACTTACAGCAGAGTGCCCAAGGCACAGAATTGACGAAGGTCCTGGTGGACTCTTCGGTGAAGGACGAAAGCCCGGCGGAACAAGATGCTTCTCCGCTGCAAGCGCAGTGGCAATGGCAACGGCAGGCGGCAGACAACGTGATCGAGCGGCTACAGATTGCCGGTCTGCTCGCCCCCGAGGGTGAAGTGGACAAGGTGCTGGAGACCGTAGCCAACAATTTGCTGATCACCAACAACATTGAACTGCCGAGCCCGGTGCGAACCCGTGTGATGCTGACGTCGCCACTGGAGACATTCAGCGTGGGCAACACCATCGTAGTTAGCCGCGGGCTGCTGGACGTGCTCCCGGATGAAGCCTGCCTCGCCATGGTGCTTTCGCACGAACTCGCCCACATCGTCCTGGGACACAACTTGGGCAGCAAGTATGCTTTCTACGATCGCATGTTGTTTTCCGATGAATCCACCTACCAGAACTTGGGATTCCGGCACGTTCCCGAGGAGGAAGCTGCCGCCGACAAGAAAGCTCTCGATCTGCTGAAGAATTCACCTTACGCCCAGAAGCTGGATACACCAGGCCTGTTTCTGCGCGAGCTGGCGGCGCGAGGTTCGGCGCTTTCCGCACTGCTAACTCCCCACTTGGGCGATGGCTTCACCCATAAGGGCTCTGTGGATCGCATGGTGGTGCTGATGAACTCCGCTCCGGCCCTCGATCCAAACAAACTGGGCCAGATTGCAGCCCTCCCTCTGGGCGGACGCGTCAAGCTCAACTCCTGGGATGACCGTGCGGAATTGACCAAGACCACACCGGTGGCCGTTACTTCGGCGCGCGGCAAGATGCCGCTGGAAGTGACACCCTTTTTCCCCCGCCTCACGCGCTACGGAGCGGTGGTCAATGCGACTGGTCCTGCCAACGCCGCGAACCCAATCCCAAACAACTAGTTAAGCGACGCGAGTCACGGGCATTGCGTAAGTACGTTTTTTGGCCTGATGATTCGCGTGAATCGTGAATTGTGCGGTAATTTCAAAGGCGAGGCGTCTGCGCTGACTGGCGTAAGGTCGCCTTTAAATCATTGACCCCTCGGGCTAGCCTCTCACGGGCGGGAGCGCGAAACTCGCCCTGAAGGCTTGCGGCGAAACCACCAGGCGCGGAGATGTTGGCCCGCAATGAAGGCCCTTTCGAAGTACCACGACTGGCTGCCGGCTTCGTGGTGCAGGCTGGCATCGCATCCCGAGACGAATTCGAGCTCTTCGGGGATGGCCTCCACATGCAAGGTTGCTCCCAGTGTGGCCTCGTCAAGATCGGTTACGTCGCAATACTGTTCGGGGACGGTTAAGCCGTACCTCCACGTGACCTGGCACGCGGCTTTCTCTCCGGCCTTGACCGGTTTGAGACTCAGGGCCGGCAAAGCGCTCCGGGGAACTCGGGTCACGCCAAGCGCTTCTTCGACCTCCACCATGGAGGCGAGGTTCTCATCAGAAAACGTGTAGGTCTTTCTTCCGGCGATGCCGTACTCCAGGAAGCGAAACTCCGGCAGAAAAAAGGTCTCGGCGGTCAATTCTGGCGCATAATCGCGCACCGCCTCCGAGTAATTTCTGATCTCGTAACGAACTTCGACGTTCACCTGGACACGTCCGTCGTCGGGATTCGAAAACGCGTAGCTTTTCACATAGTGATCCCGCACCAGGTCTGTGGAAACAACATCGCGTACCAGTCCTTGCATTTCGGCAGGCAGACCTCTTCCTACCAACGTTTGCGCTAGACCGTCAGAGATTCTTTCCACCAGCAGCTTGGCGGAGAAGACGTCGAAAGCGATCCCCAGAATCATGGCGACGATCAAGGCGTCTGCCAGAAAGTAGACCAGCTCGTTGGCAGGCCACCAGTAGGGATACTTCACCCGCGCGAGCACACCTGCTGCACCAGCGAGGAGAAACGGCAGGAGCAGCCGGAAATGATCTTTGAGTGACAATGCGTAAAACCGCCGCTGCGTGGGAGTGCGGTCCTTCGCCGCAACGGTCGTGGGAGCCGCGCGCTCACTGGCTTCTTCTACGCTCAGAATCTCAATTGGTGGCATGCGATTACCTCAAGGTCCGGGTATGGTTGATCAAAACTGAGTTGCAATTGGCGTTCCGGTTCTCTCTGGAGAGAGGTACACCAAGGCTCTTCTCGTCTCCGCGCGGGCTGCCCCAACGGGAACGAGGAATCGCAAAATATCGTTGCTAGCAAGGCTCTGAGGTGCAAAACGAAAACTCCGCGCGTGCGGGCTTACCCAATTCGCCGTTGGCCAGAGTTTGGTGAACCGTTGGTTTGATGGTGTTGGAAATTGAGTATACAACCGCGGCAGTCGGGCTACAAACGCCTAAGTTTTTTGCTATGGCGATGGTATTCGTGAGCGCTGAAGCGAGGTGTAACGTGACCTTTCGCGAAAGAAAAAGTCCCTCACCACGAAAGAACGCTGGAATGTTCCGCGCAGATTCTGTCGAATGTATCGCCCTCGGTTCGACCCTGAAAACTACTCTGCGGATATCCGCATAAAACCTGAACTCCGTATGATCTGGCTATCTCGTCCCACAGCCTTTCGAGCCGAACTGCTCCCTCCGCGTTACCCCGTTCCCAAAGGAGAGGAGCACATTCTCCGCAAGCAGCAACGCGAGCATGGTCTCCTTCCACGCTCTTTGCCGTTCTCGCAATCAGATTGCCTGTGACTTTCGAAAATAGAACCGGATCAGGCAGATCGTTGACCATGAATGTGGCGATCGTTTCCGCATTGTCCAACGCTATATATCGGCCCTGCTCAATCGTGGCACTCATATCCAAGCCATACGCCTGCAATCTGGCAAGAAGTTTTTCCCGATGAAGCTCCGTCGCTACCACGATAGCTGCATTCCCGCTCTTGAGAACTGCTCCAACAAAGCGAGTGTAGCCATCCAATAGCGAGCGATTGTCGGAATAGAATCCAACTTCGTGGTGGCGGGTGCTCTGTAATCCTTGCTCCCGGCGAGTTTCCAAACCATGGCGCATTTCAACGAGGTGGATGGCTGATCGATCTGGGACGTTCGTCAAACCATGTCCCGAGAGACTCTTACTCACATAGGTCTGGCCACGAAGCACAGCGTCGAGAGCGGGGATTAGTTCACGTCCAACATCAGCCTTGACAACGTAGCCCTTTGCCCCAGTTTCGAGAGCTGCCTGAACAATATCAGGAGATGATTCTTGACTCACGAACAGGATTTTGGATTCGGGAGAAAGGTTTCGGATTTGTCTCGCGGCTTCGATTCCATTCAGCCTGGGAAGTCCAATGTCCAGCAAAATCAACTCTGGTTGGAGTTCCCGCGCCTTCTGAACCGCTTCCGGACCATCCGCCACTTCGCAGATGACTTGTATCTCCGCTTTGCTTTGTATCGCCGAAACGAGGACACGCCGGAAGGCTGCGTAATCCTCCACCACGAGAACCCGGATTGAGGAGGCAGGCACGTAGTCTCCTATTAACCTCTTCGAGGCCAGAAACTGCTGTCAGTTTTCGCAATCGAATACCAAGCAGTGGCGCCTGCATTTTCGCTTCGGAAGTAATGTCAGGTTGCTTTCGAACAGCGTTCCAATGGCCCTGCTGTTCCGTAAGATTGGCGTTAGTTTAATCGTTTCAATTCTACGTGGGAATGACACGAACGGGCTATTCATTTCGGATTTGGAGGAGGGCAGCCAGCACGCGAATCGTCAAATGGCGAAAACCAGGCGATTGCACTCCAAACCCCCGGTCGTGGGTTGATGAGTGAAATGGAGGTTTTTCGCCAAGTGCAGAAGTCAGTCTTCTTTTTTAGCTTACCCGACGAACCCTGTTGCCAGCATCCATGAACCGGATTACGATTTGTACAATTGGCTGTGGGGCGCAGCCGTGAAAGGCGTTGCCATGTTGTGCTCCTCCTGCCACTCAGGGAAACTTCGAGAATATAACGCTGAAATTAACGTCCACTTTCCGGGCATGAAGGGCCTGAATATTCCGACGGTGTGGGTTTTTCCCCAACTTCTAGTCTGCTTGGATTGCGGACAGGCGCAGTTCACGATTCCCGATGCTGAGCGAAAAACTCTGATCGAAAGGGATTTCCGACGTCGGGCTGATGAGGCTGCCGTCTAAGCTTTGCGTAGCGCAGCGGCAATGGCATCCAGAAGATCACGGGCAATATTCGTCTTGACCACATAAGCAGATGCTCCTGTGCCTATCGCAGCCTCTCTAATTTCGCTATCCGTGTTCTCAGTTACAAACACTATATTTTTGATTTGGGACATTTCTCGCGAATGATATTGGCAGCGTCGATTCCGTTGAGAGTGGGCAGAGCGAGATCAATCAGGACAATGTCAGGCTGTAGTTCAGTCGCTTGCCGCACGGCTTCCAGTCGTTGCGAGCCGCTTCAATTCCATTTCAGGGTTGGAAGCCCGACATCGAGCACAACCTCAGTGAACACCCAAAAGCGGCCATACAAGAACACCTGAAAAGCGGCCATACTTTCGGAAGAAACGTCCAGGACATTGACAGCAGCGGGAGGGTCCGTAGCCTCTCGCAACATGGCGAATGTCTTGAAGGACGAAAAGAAACAGCAAATCATAGCGTTAGGTCGACTGGGATGGTCTCTGCGAAAGATCCAGGAGACCACGCGAGTGCGTCGAGAGACCATCAGCGCTTATCTGCGAGGCGCGGGTGTGGAAATATGGCCGCCGGGAAGATGGAAACGCGAAGGTAAAGCAAAACCGGCCATACCAGTGATCACCGGCTCGGAGGCAGCAAAACCGGCCATTCCGGAGTCTGGCGGTCAGCCCAACTTCAACCCCAACCCCAACCCCAACCCCGAAAACCTTTCTACGAAGGGAACAGCAAAGGCAATTTCAAAACCGGCCATAGCGGTGATCACCGGCTTTGGCGTGGGGTTCAGCGGCCAGGATCCAGAAACCTCGAAAAGCGTGGGCTCGGCAAGTACCTGTGAACCCTACCGGGAAATTATCAAGCTGGGCCTGAGTCGGGATCGCAATGCCAGGGCAATCTGGCAGGATCTGGTCTCCGACTACGGATTCCCGGGTGGCTATCAAAGTGTTCGACGCTTCGCTTACAAGTTACGCGGAACCCAAGTGCCACAAGCGCGAGCAGTGATCCTGACCGCGCCGGGGGAAGAAGGTCAAGTCGATTACGGCAGCGGGCCGATGGTGCGCGAAGCGCCCAGCAGTAAGTACCGGCGCACCCGTTTGTTCGCACTTACGCTGGGCTATAGCCGCAAAGCAGTACGGCTGCTGACGTTCCGCTCCAGCACACGCATCTGGGCCGAACTGCACGAGAAAGCTTTCCGTCGATTAGGCGGAGCTCCACGCATTCTGGTGCTGGATAATTTGCGCGAAGGTGTGCTGGTTCCTGACGTCTACGACGCCACGCTCAATCCCCTCTATCGCGACGTGCTCGCCCATTACGGTGCCGTCGCCCTACCCTGCCGGATCCAGGATCCAGATCGAAAAGGCAAGGTGGAGTCGGCCGTGGGACATGCCAAGAAAACCCCTCTCAAAGGACAACGCTTCGAAAGTCTAGAACAAGCGCAAGCCTATCTGGATCGCTGGGAAACGAACTGGGCGGATACGCGCATCCACGGCACCACCAAACGGCAAGTGGCCGCCATGTTCGCGGAAGAAAAACCAACCTTGCTCTCCCTGCCTGTAGAACCGTTCCGTTATTACCAGTACGGCGAACGGGTGGTGCATCTGGATGGCTGTGTCGAAGTGGAAGCCGCCTACTACGGTCTACCGCCAGGCTGGATTGGACGCGGGGTGAAA
>QIAL01000032.1 GCA_003225535.1 Acidobacteriota bacterium
TGTAGAGTCGACGCTAGCAGCGCGGCCGAGACCCCTTTGCCGCTGACATCAGCCAGCACCACCGCCAAGCCCTCTTTGGTGTTCACCGCGTCAAAAAAGTCGCCGCCGATTTCTTTGCAAGACAGGTTTCTGCCCCGCAGGCGGGCGAAAGGAACTTCGGGGATCTTCACCTGCATCAACCGCTGCTGAATGCTGGCTGCAATGCTCAATTCCTGCTGATAGCGGCGGGCTTCTTCCTCCGCCTGCACCAGGCGTGCATTTTCGATCAGCGACGCGGCTTCTGTCGCGATCGCGTGAAGGATGTCCTGGCTCACTCCGCTGATGTCGCGCGAGGCAAAGCGGGAATCGACGTAGAGAACGCCCATCGCTTGCGCCGCGATTCCTGGCGCCGGAGTCTGCGCGTCGCGGGTCTGTTGCACCTGCATCTTGCGTAGCGGAAT
>QIAL01000033.1:0-5724 GCA_003225535.1 Acidobacteriota bacterium
GAGCATGGTGATCAGAATTTCATCGAGAACACCCGCCGTGTTCAGCTTGCGCGCGGCTTCGAGGAAGAGGCGCAATGTTTCCAGTTCCGTGGTGTCCGGCTTGATCCCGCCGATGACCGAGATCTGGCTCAAGAATTCGCGGGCTGTATTGGAAGTCGCATGCGCAGGATTAAAGAGAATGTAGGCCGAATCGCGCGCACCGAATTCAAGCCGATCGCCGCGCTCCAGCTTCTGGCGCTGGATGCGCTCCCCATTGACGAACGTCCCATGCTTGCTGCCCAGATCCTCGATGAAGAATTCCTGGCCCTCCTGCATGATCTGGGCGTGGTCGCGCGAGACCCGCGGATCGGCGATGACGAGGTCCTTATCCACCTTGCGGCCGACGGTGAACGGAGTGCGATTCAGAACGATATTCTTCTGCTCGCTGCCCTGCACAAACACAAGGGCGGGAAACACTCCGGAGCCGGAGCTGTGGTGGCTTTGGCTGATTGTATTGAGGGCCATGGGCTAGCAGGCAAAAGAGCGCACTCGGCGCGTTGTTCGCTGCAACGCGGTCGAGTCCAACTCAGTCAACAGACTACTCTGCCGCCGCGTTACGTCGCAAGCCGAGTGCTTCGGCGTCTTCGGCGGACTCTCTCAGCGACCTCTGCGTTAAAAGCTCTAACCGCCGAGCTCGCAGAGAACAACCGCAGAGGGCGCTGAGAAATACCCTTGGTTCACTGCAACGCAGCTCGATGCCGGTCGAGGAAGACCTTTCTGGAGACCAGCAGCAGGCCGTACGTTGTTATGGGAATCGCGAAGCTGGGATAGAAGGGTAGTCCCCAGGCTTTCTGAACCGTTGTGCCTGGCAGGAACGCCAGCGCCATCACCAAGCAAGCTGCAGTCAAAAATGGAAAGCCGATCGACCCCGCAGTCATCCAGCAAAAGAACCGTGATAAATGACTGCTCCGCAAGAGTTGTTGGCGCGCGCGCAGCGCCATCATTACTCCGGGCAGGAGCAGAAGCTGATTGTAGGGCGCAAACATCGGGATGACCACCAGAGTCGTCGCCAAGGTGAAACACAGCAACCACTGGAACGCGGGTGTCTCCTCACTGGCGCGCCGGTTGCGCCAGGCGAAGACCAGGACCATGCCGACCAATACTATCGAGGCGATTCGGGCCCAAGGGGGCGGGAGGACGCCATTGATCAACGAACTTCCGCCGCCGGTGTAGCGATAGTAATCCTTCATGGCCGCGCGGAATTCCGTGATCCAGCCAGGCAGCAGCAATTCTCCGGCGACGACAAGAACCGCCATGCTGATCACAAGACTCCACAACACACGCTGCCGCTCACGCCAATTGCCCAGCATCCAAATGCATAACCAAAGGATCAGCAAAAAGACCAATTGAGGTTTAATCGAGGCCATCGCCAGCAATATGCCGGCCAGCGCGAATCGCCGGCGGGTAAACGCATACATAGCTCCTGCAATCAGGGCAACTACTAACACGGTCAACTGCTGCAGCCTGAGCCCCTGGATCGCGGGAAAGCATCCTAGTGTCAACAGGATCGCTACAACTGTCGCAGCACGTGAGAGTCGCCATCTGAGCGTGCCCAACCATAGCGGGACCGACATCGTCGTAAGAACGACGAAAAGCCAGAAAACGATCCGCTGCACAGTCGGGAACGGCAGCGTTACCGTGGGAGCCAGCATCAGGACCACATAAATTGGATAGGCGAAGCCCTGCTGGTCCTTGGGGTCGTTCGGCCGGGTAGGGTCGAGCGGTCTTCCGTAGTACCCGGTCTGGATTTCACGGGTGATGTCGTCGCCGTAAGGATCTCGATTGTGGACAAGTAATTCCCGCGCTCCCAGCCAGCGAGGGTAGAGATCTGAAAGGTTGCCTCTCGGCTTCTGCTTCACAAGAGCGTCGCTTTGTTGATAAGGGATCAGGACACGTTGGAAATACAGCCACGCGCTGGCGGCCGCGACCAGCGATAGCGACAGTCCAATCAGCCACCTTCTCGACACATCTGTGCCAGATATGCGGCGCACCAAACGAGCGACTCTCTGGTTCGACATCCTATGTTACAACGTATGCTGCTCATGCCAGCTTTGCGAACACGTTTGCTGATTTCGGTAGGAATGGGCATCGGCAGCGGGATATTTTGCTGGTTTCTGATGACCCGTCTTGGAATCGGCGCAGGCGACTTCAATTGGGCCATCCTGGCGGCCCGCGACCTCTTGGCCGGACACAATCCTTACGCCAGACCTGCGCAATTCTATCCGCTGCCTGCCGCGTTATTCGGACTCCCCCTCGTCGCAATGAAGCCGGAAATCGCGGCAGGGGTATTTTATGGAGCCAGTTCAGCGTTGCTGGCGTTTGGAGTGACATGTCACGGATACCACCGACTCCTGATCTTTCTCGCCTACCCGTATTGGGCTGGAATTCTGACCGCCCAGTGGGTTCCTCTCATCATGGCGAGCACATTTTTTCCTTTACTGTTTCCGGCGACCTTAGCAAAACCGCAGATTGGATTACCGGTAGCTCTGACTCATATAACGCGACGGGGCGTCGCTGTAGGGTTGGGTGTCGCCCTCTTGAGTTTCCTGGTCATGCCGGGATGGATTCCGCCCTGGCTGGCACAAATCCGGGGCTACTCTCGATTCATACCGTTGCTGGTCTTCCCTGGTCCGATTCTGGCGGCCGCACTTCTACGTTACCGAGATCGAGACGCCTGGCTCTTGTTTCTGGCGGCATGCATGCCCCAGCGATGGTTTTATGACCCGTTTTCCCTTTGGTTAATCCCGAAGACGCGCCGCAGCATCGTTTTCACAGCAGGCCTAAGCTGGGTACCCGGAATCTGGCGTTGGTATCACACTCCGCTCACCTTCGTCGAGGTTGGGCGCTGGACCGTGCTGTGGTTCTATCTCCCCATGCTCGTAGTGTTGCTCCTGCGGCGGACCTCGCAACACCACCAAGGAGCCTCCGAAGTGGCAGATAGTACGAGTTCTAGCGGGTTCTGATGTCAGCAGGTTCGAGCGTCAGAAACGCGGGAGGCAGCCAGACCAAGGCAATCGCTCGGCCCTAGATCTCTTCTGACGCACCCTCCTGAGAAGCTTAGCTGTTACTGATGTTTGCCTAGAAAGATGCAATAATTTGTCACTCTGCGGCCAGATGCGGTTATGATTACCTAGTCAAGTGGTGGCGTGAGTGAGGCGTTAAGTCCCAGCCCAGACTCCCCAGTACCCATTTTTACTGACAAAATCGAGGCTGGAGAGGAGGATACAAAGATGTTCATTCAACATGTCCGCAAACTATGGTACGAGCAGGAAGGACAAGACATCGCTGAATATGCGGTGATGCTGGCGGTAATCCTGGTCATCGTCGTCGGCACGATTCGCTTGATCGGTTCCAATGCCAACACTGTGTTCTCCGGCGTTGCCAGTTCGCTCCAGTAGCTAAATAAAACGGATCAGGGAACAGCCGCCATCCGCCTTTCCAATGGCGGTCGGGCGCGCATTCCAGGGACAGGGCATGAATCGCACACGTTTAATGATGATCGGGGTCCTGGCTCTTGCTGTCGGGTTCCTTGCGGCAGTCTATGTATATAGGAACCTGCAGCCCAAAAGCAGCATACCTGCCGACACGGCAGAGGTCATGGTCGCAGCCAACGATCTGCAGGTTGGGGCTCGCGTCGAAGATCGGGATGTCCGGATTATTCGAATTCTCAGCAGCGACATGCCACCTGGAGCTCCTCGCAAAAAGGCTGACGTGATCGGGCATGGCGTCATCATTCCTATTTCGAAAGGCGAGTTCATTCTTCCCAACCGGCTAGCGGGTGAGAACGCCGGATCGGGGCTGCCCGCCCTGATTCCGCCCGGAATGCGTGCCGTTTCGGTGCGGGTAAACGATATAGTCTCGGTCGCGGGATTCGTAACTCCGGGTACGCGGGTAGATGTTCTTCTGACCGGAGCACCGACTGGGTCGGGCGAGCAGCAAACCACCACGGTTTTGCAGAACGTGGCGGTACTGGCCTCGGGACATACTCTGGAACGGACGTCCAGCGGCGAGGCGCAAAATACAGCCGTCATCACCCTACTGGTCACGCCCGATGATGCTCAGCGCTTAACCCTCGCCAGCACTGAGGGGCACATCCAACTTGCGCTGCGCAATCCGCTCGATACTAAACAGGATGATGTTCCGGCATCCAATGCGAGAGGGCTATTCCGAGGGTTGCCCGCTCCAGCGGTGGCGGTGCACACGCTCGTTCGCCATGTTGTTTCCAAGCCGACGGTTGCCGCCCCAGCTTCCACTGGCGTTAGTGTCGAGGTTTATCAGGGCGACAAGAAAACGGACGTTAAATTCCCCGAAGAGGGCTCTGACACCAAGTGATGCGGAAGGGGCCCATTCTGAACACCGCCTCGATCGACCGGAAGTTTCCTCATACGGAGAGTCGTCGGAACATGAACGTTTGCATGACTGTGCTGGGGACGCTGCTGCTCGCGGTTACATCATTTGTTCCGGCTTATTCCGAGATCATGCAGCAGCCCGATAGCGGAGCACAGACCCCGGGCCCTCCTCCAACCGGCACGCAAACGACGACACTGCCCGCACAGGCCCCCGCACAGGGTTCTGCCCCCTTGCGCGTGATGGTTGGCAAATCGCTGCTGATCAACACGACGGAGCGATTGAAACGGATCGCGCTCACGGATCCCTCGATTGCCTGGGCCCAGGTGATCACCCCGACGCAGATTCTGGTTCACGGCAGGTCTCCGGGTGAAATCTCTCTGCTGATTTGGGATGAAGTGGAACGCTCGCGCAGCTTCGATCTACGCGTAGATGTGGATGTCAGCGCGTGTTCGGACGAGGAACATCGGGTGTTCCCGGATGAGCAGATCACGGTGACGCCTTCACGAGCCGCCATTGTTCTGTCGGGCCATGTTTCCACCGAGGATGTCTCCAAACGCGCTGGAGAGCTGGCAAGCGCCTATTCGCCCAAAGTTGTGAACGTTCTGACGTTCGGACCGGTAGGCGCGCAGGAAGTCCTGCTGCAGGTCAAGTTCGCAGAGGTCGATCGAACTGCGCTGACGCAACTAGGGGTGAATTTCGTTTCCACTGGAGGCGGCAATACGATCGGCACTATCACGACTGGACAGTTCGGAGGCTTCGGACCGCAGAACTTAACGCAAACCAAGACTCCTAATGGCACAACGACTACCACCAGCGGCGAGACCCTCAATAACGTGCTGAACCTGTTCCTGTTCCGCCCCGACATCAACTTCGGCGCTGTGATCGAAGCACTCCAGACGAAAAACCTTTTGCAGATCCTCGCTGAGCCCAATCTGATTGCGGTGAATGGCAAAGAAGCCACCTTCCTGGCGGGCGGCCAATTCCCGTTCCCTATCGTGCAGCCCGGAAACGGCTTTACCGCGGTGACGATTTCCTTCAAGGAATTCGGCGTGCGGTTGCAGTTCACCCCCGTTATTACGCCGAACGGCTATATTCACTTGAAGGTCGCACCGGAAGTGAGCACACTGGACTTCGCCAATGCTCTGACCATTTCCGGATTCACGGTGCCCGCGTTGAGTACGCGTCGGGCAGAAACAGAGTTCGAATTGCAGGACGGGCAGAGTTTCGTAATCGCGGGATTGATGGATAACCGGGTGACCGATATCTACAACAAGATTCCGGGGCTGGGCGACATCCCGATCCTGGGCAATTTCTTTCGCAGCAAGAGCCTGCAGA
>QIAL01000033.1:5767-14204 GCA_003225535.1 Acidobacteriota bacterium
CTGGATCCGGCGAAGTTCGACAAGGGCAAGTAGTTTGGGGACACGGGATTCCTGTGTAATAGCAAGGTCACATGCCAGAGCTATCAGTCGTGATTGTCGCTACCGATAACGAGCAGCGCGCGCTGCTGCAGGTCCTGGTCGATGGCACCAGCGTGGCGCGGACGGTGCATACCTGCACCAATTTTCCCGTGGCAGGCGCTGATCCGGTGACGCGGCGGATACGAGCGGCGAATCCCGATGTGACCCTGGTCGACATTCCGGGCGATAACTCTCAATTTGCTCTGCGCGCGATTGAACTCCTGCACCAGGAGGTGGCCGAAAGCGCGATTTTCGCAATCGGCAACCTCAACCAGCCTCAGGTAATCGTCAACGCCATGCGAGCGGGCGCGCGTGAATTCATCGAGCGGCCTACGAACACGACAGACCTGCTAGAGGCATTCGTCCGGCTCACCACGGCCCAACGACGAAGCCATCAGGAAGGCCTGCGCGGCAAAGTCTACTCCGTAATCAATGCCAAGGGCGGAAACGGTGCAACGACAGTCGCTGTGAATCTGGCGCTGGCTCTCCAGTCGGCTTATGGACAAACGGCATTGGTCGATCTGGCACCGCTCGGCCACGCGGCGTTGCACATGAATTTGAAGCCGGGGTTCACCGTGGCCGATGCAACCCGCAACCTGCACCGCATGGACTCTTCCCTGCTCGAGAGCTTCATGACCCGCCACAGCGGCGGCTTGCAATTGCTCGCGGGAACGAACATCCCGGCTGCGATGGATCCATCTACCGCTGAATTCGTTCGGCTGTTCGACATGCTGGTGACGCATTATCGATACGTAGTCGTCGATTCTTCATCGCGATTCGATGCTGCCACGCGGCTCATCGCCAGCCTGTCGGAAAATGTTCTGCTGGTGGCCTGCAGCGATGTCGCTTCTCTTTGGAGCGCAGCCAGAGTGCAACAGTATCTGGGAGAGACTGGCAGTCGTGAACGGGTTCGCCTGATCTTGAATCGCTTTCGCAAGGTTCCGGGCTTCAGCGAGGCCGATGCCGAGACGGCGGTTGGGGCAAAAGTATTGTGGCGGGTTCCGAATCAGTATTTCGCTATTTCCAGCGCCATCGATCGCGGCACGCCGGTGATGGATCAGCGGAATTCCGAGATTGCCCGCTGCTTCTCCGGATTGGCACAGGAATTGACCCGCAACGATGCTGACGTAAAGCGCGCAGCATGGTCGCTATTCAAGTCGGTGTAGAGTTTAAGGCGCCATGGCAAATACTCAATCCTTTGAGCGAACCGAGCCACAGCAGATCAAAGCCGATCTGCATCGCAAAGTCCTCGACCGTCTGGATCTGGAAAAGCTCGGCAAGACGTCGGGCGACGCGGCGCGCGATGAAGTGATGCTCATCATCCGCTCCGTCGTCGGCGGCGAAGTCATACCCCTCAGCTTCGCCGAACGCGAGCGTCTTTCCCGGGAAATCCTCGACGAAATCTTCGGCCTTGGCCCGCTCGAGCAGTTGCTCAAAGATCCCAACGTCTCAGACATTCTGGTCAACCGCCACGACCGTGTCTATGTTGAGAAGGCCGGCAAACTCGAACTGACCACGTTGACCTTTAAAGACAATATCCACCTGATGCAGATTATCGAGCGCATCGTCTCCCGGGTGGGCCGCCGTGTCGATGAATCGTCTCCGATGGTAGATGCGCGTCTGGCTGACGGCTCCCGTGTGAACGCGATTATTCCGCCGCTCGCCATCGATGGGCCTTGCCTCTCCATCCGGCGCTTCGGACGCGACCCGGTCACGGCCCGCCAGATGATCGAGAACCAGACCCTGACGGAGTCGATGCTGGAATTGCTTTCGTCCATGGTAAAGGGCCGGTTGAACTTATTGGTCTCAGGCGGAACGGGCGCCGGAAAGACGACGCTGCTCAATGTGCTCTCGGGCTACATTCCCAACTCAGACCGCATCGTTACGATCGAAGATGCCGCTGAACTTCAGTTGAAACAGCAACACGTTGTGCGCCTGGAAACGCGGCCGCCGAACATCGAAGGTAAAGGCGCCGTACGCCAGCGGCAGTTGGTGATCAACAGCTTGCGTATGCGTCCTGACCGCATCGTGGTGGGTGAGGTGCGCGGCGAGGAAGCTTTCGACATGTTACAGGCCATGAACACCGGCCACGAAGGATCGCTGACGACGGTGCACGCGAACTCGCCCCGTGATGCCATGGCCCGTGTCGAGAACATGGTTTCGATGGCCAACCTGAATATTCCCGAGCGTGCAGTGCGGCATCAGATTGCCTCCGCGGTTCATGCGGTGGTACAGATTGCGCGCCTTTCCGACGGCACGCGCAAGGTCATCACGGTCTCGGAGATTACCGGGATGGACAACGAGAGCATCGCAATGCAGGACATTTTCACCTTTGATCGCACCGGGATCGATGAGAATGGCAAGGTGCGAGGCGTGTTCCGTGCGACCGGAATCCGTCCGCAGTTTGCCGAACGGTTGGCGACCTCCGGAGCGCGCTTACGTCCCGCTCTGTTTGAGTCGAAGGCTGAGGTGTAGGCTTCCGATATGGCTGCCAAACTCATGGCGCTCCTGGTTCTGGTGATCGTCGCCTTCGCGACGTTTGCCGTGGCGTGGCTGTTCGACCGGCGCAACTCGCGCGCCCGCATCATCAAAGATCGATTGGCTGCGGAGCGCAAGGCGCCGGAGCGCGCTCCCGAAGAAGAACTTGCACTACTGCGCGACGAGCAACTCAGCCAGATCCCCGCCCTCGACACCTTTCTGCGACGCTCCACGCGGGTCTCCGATTTACAGAAGATGCTGGCGCAGGCAGACATGTCTTTGCGTGTCAGCAATTTTCTGGGAATTTCCGCCTTGACCGGAGTCGCGGCCACGATCATTGCATATGTCCTCAGCAAGCGCGTGGAGGTGGCCTGGATCGCGCTGCTGGTGGGCTTTGTGCTGCCTTACTCCTACGCATCGATGCGGCGCAACAAACGCTTCGAAAAATTCGAAGAACTTTTTCCGGAAGCCATCGATACTCTTGCCCGCGCAGTCCGAGCCGGACACGCCTTCACTACCGCGCTGGAGATGATCACCGCCGAAGTCTCCGAGCCGGTATCTGGAGAATTCCGCCAGCTCTATGAAGAACAGAAATTTGGCATGCCGGTGCGGGATGCGCTTCTGAACTTGACCGACCGCATGCCACTCGTCGACGTGAAATTCTTCGTCACCGCCGTGATGTTGCAACGGGAAACCGGCGGCAATCTGGCGGAGATCCTCGACAATCTGTCGTACGTAATTCGGGAACGCTTCAAGATTCAGCGCCAGGTGCGGGTGTACACCGCTCAGGGCCGGCTCACGATGGCATTGCTGATGGGCATGCCGCCCATTATTGTCGCGACCATGTTGCTGCTGAATCCCAGCTTCATTCGGCCTTTATTTTCCGACCCCATCGGCCATTTTTTGCTGGTCGCAGGAATCACGTTGCAGACGGTCGGGTATTTTGTGATTCGAAAAATCATCCGAATTCAGGTGTAGTCCAGTTATGACGCCGTCCTTGGCTCTCGTTATCGTGGTATTCCTGACCGTCGTAGCGGCAGTATTCGCTTTCGGCGCTGCGGTGGTCACTCCCAGCTCAGTACTGGGGGCGCGTCTGCGCGCTTTGGGCAGCCAGCAACCGCGACAGGCCGAGAACAAACCGGCGATTCGTGAACGCATCGAGCAGGCCCTCGACCCGATCAGTAAGGCGATCCCGCTTTCACCGGCCGATGTTTCCCGCACTCGCCGCTGGCTGATTCAGGCGGGATTCCGGGATGCCATCGACGTCAACTACTACTTCGGCGCACGCATCTTGACGGCCGCAGTCGGGTTCGTTGCAATTGCGCTGACGATCGGATTCGATAATCCTAACCCTGCTCTGCTCATTGGCGTTCCCGCGCTGGGATTCCTGCTGCCACGCTTCATTTTGAAGCGCATGATTCGTAACCGGCAGAACCGCATTCGCCTCGGACTGCCCGACGCGCTCGACCTGACCGTCAT
Organism: Acidobacteriota bacterium; assembly: GCA_003225535.1. GTDB lineage: Bacteria > Acidobacteriota > Terriglobia > Terriglobales > Acidobacteriaceae > Sulfotelmatobacter. The sequence continues at coordinate 9,803 of QIAL01000033.1, forward strand.
CTGCGTCGAGGCCGGGTTGGCACTCGATCAGGCACTGATGCGCGTGGGCCAGGATCTTCACCACGCTCACCCTGATCTGAGCGATGAATTCCACTTCGTAAACCTCGAGATGCGGGCGGGCAAGCCGCGCGCCGAGGCATTGCGTAATCTCGTGGAGAGAACCGGGGTTGACGATATCCGATCCCTGGTGGGTACACTCATTCAGACGGATCGCTTCGGCACGAGCGTAGCTCAGGCCCTCCGGGTGCATTCCGACTCCCTCCGCACGGAACGCAGGCAGCGTGCCGAGGAGCAAGCTGCTAAGACTACGATCAAGATGGTTCCCCCACTGGTGATCTTTGTTCTGCCGTCGATTATCTTCGTCACGATTGGTCCTGCTGTGATCGAGCTCGTTAGGCAGTTGGGACCGATTTCGGGCGGCAAGTAGCAAGATCCCGAATCTTTAAGACACCGGGGCAGGAATGGTTTTTTTCCCCTCTAACGGGCAGGCATTCAATCGCACGCGCCAGGCGCATCTCGCCACGGCTCTTGCCGTTGCCAACACGCACTGGAGTCGTCTTCGTGGCCTGCTTGGCCTGGGCACCGATGACTTCCGTAACGGCTCGGGGCTATGGATTGTCCCCTGCCACGGCGTTCACACGCTCGGCATGGGCTTTCCGATTGATGTGCTCTATCTGGATGATGGATTGAAAGTTGTCGGCATCCAACCTGATGTGCGGCCCTGGCGTTTCACTCCGGTGTTGCGCAGTGCCGCGTCAGTACTGGAACTCCCGTGTGGCACGGCGGCCGAAACAAAAACCGCGGTCGGCGATACAATTGAGATAACCCTCCCCAAGGATTGCAATCAGCTTCCCACATGAGCCCGATTCTCGAACTCGAAGAAGCGATCCCTACCCGCGACGCAGCCCCGAAGTTGCTCGTGAAATGGTCCTCGCGCTGGGAGGAGTTCGTCGGCTCCATCAAACCTGCTTTGACCCGCTCAGAAGCCCGGCTTGCAGGAGAGGCCCCGTTTGGCCTCATTCCTTTGCGGATCATGGTTCCCTCTTACGTCTTGGAGGCTTTCCTGATCGCAGCCACAATTTTTGTGAAGGTGAAGATCGATGAGTTGCAGCCGTACGCCGCGCCCAGAATCTCAAGCCACGATGTGATCTATTACAGTGGCGACGAACTGCCACGCACCCAGGACCTCGGCGGCTCGGAAGCGGGTCGTACGGGAGAAGCCGGCGGCGAAGAGGCACGCCATCGAACACAAACCATCAAGGTGGCTCGCGGCGGCTCGCTTGTGCCCAAAGTGGTGGATGCACCGAACTTGAAACTGCCGTCGTCAAGCGATGCGGTTGCCAATTTACTGGCGATCAGGCCGGATGCTGGTCCACCACCGGCTGAAGGACTACGCTCGACACGCTCTGCGCCGAATCTGACCGCGACTCTTGTCGCGCCGGCTCCGAACGTCATTCGCGATTACACCCGGAACGGAATCCGGCTTGATCCGGTGATCGCTCCCGCACCCTCGGTCACGCGTGACCAGCCTCTTACAGCGCCCAGTCTCAACACGACGCTGGTTCCACCCGCACCGAATGTCTCGAACGATCACACGCTGGTGGCCCCGGCCCTGGCACCGGCGGTGATCCCTCCCGCGCCTGCTGTGTCGCGGGATCATCCTTTGGTTGCGCCTGCGTTGGATCCGTCCGTCGCACCGCCGACTGAAAACGTCCGCCGTGATCCCTTCCGGGCCGGTACAGTGCTCGCCGCCAACGTGGTGCCCCCACCTGCTCCTGCGGCGGTAAGCCGCCAGCTTTCCGCCGCACCGATTCAAACCATGGATCCCTCCGTAGTCCCTCCGCCGGTTTCGGCACCGGAGCGAGCGGACGTGCGACGGTCCAAGCTCAACTTGCCGGCTCCTGCTGTGGTCGCGCCGCCAACTTCGACCGACGTCACCGCTGATATGCGACGCCTGACCGGCGCCACTCCTCCCGATCCAGCGAAAGCAGTAGCGCCACCGCCGCCGTCAACCTCGGCCAGCGGATCGCTCATGAGCAACTTGATCGGCCGAATTTTCGGCCCGACGGAAGTGGTCGCGCCTCCACCAACCTCTGTGAATGCGAAGGGATCCAGCGGATCGCGGCCCACCCTACCCGATAACGTTGCGCCTCCGCCGGCTTCTGTATCGACCGACGGTGGCGGCAGTCCGCGTGGGAATCGCAGGGGTGCGGGTGCGGCGCTCACTCCGAATGTCGTGGCCCCGCCTTCAACGGTCGGGTTAAACGGAGGCACGGGCACTCCGTCCAGTCGAGCAGCCGCGCCTTATGTTGGAAATCCCAGCGTTGTTCCACCGCCGCCCGCTCTCGCTGGGGCCGGCGGGGGCACTGGAAACACCGGCGGCGCCGCCGGAGCAGCCGGCGGACGACTGCTGGCAGATAACGTTGTACCTCCTCCTCCCTCGGTTGGAGGAGGTACCAGTACGACGGGCTCGGGACTGGGACGAAAAGGACCTGGCTTGGGAGCACCTCTTGATGCAGGATCGGGGTTGACGCCTGCCACAAACGGCGGCAGCGGGAAAGATGCCGGCACTGTGATGTCGAGCCAACCAGGTACGAAGATCGGGGTGCCGCCCGACCCGAAGGCTGGATTGCTCGCCTTGTCGCCAGCTGGTGGAGATAAGCCAGGCTTGGGCGGAACGGGCGGAGGCAGTGGCATCGGCCGCGGCAATGGCCCGGGCAGTGGCATGACCGGTACTGGAACGGGCGCGGGCAAGAGTGGTGCGGCGCGAGGATCCGATCCCAACGTTCACGGTGGTATCTCTCCTTCGAACGGCCCTGGCGGTGCGGGCACTATTCCATCTGGCAACCCTACGGTTCCCGGCGTGGATATCAGTGGCGGCAACGGGATTGTCACGCTTCCCAGCTTCGGCTCGGATCCCTCGGGCAACAGCCCAGCAACGCCGGGCCGCTCGTCGGTCAACCAGCAGCAGAAGAAGACGCTCGGTGTAACGATTGTGGCGACCGCTGGTTCTGCGGGAGCTTTTGAACCTTACAAGAATCTTTTTCACGGCGAGAAATCGACCACCTATCTCGACACGACACTGGGCACGGTTGTCATGGAATTTTCAGACGAAGCGGATCCCACTCATGCATTTGGAGGGTCCCTCAGCGCTCCTGCCGCGCTCCGCAGCGATCTTCCCGAGGGCCTGCCCCACGCACGCATGGTCGTGACCTGCAAAATCGACGCGTCTGGAAATGTGAAGAATCTCCGTGTGCTCGATCCCGGTCCCGCTCAAATGACCGCCAAGGTCGATCATCGGCTTCGGCATCGATACCAGCGATCGCTTCTAATCGGCTGGTACGGCGTGGCTCTGAACGGTAACAGTCTTATCGCTGCCCTGCGGCTGTGCCTCCCACTCCCTTGACGTGTTCCGCCAGGAAATGGCGCACGGCCTCCCATGCCTTCTGATTCTGCTCGAACGTATAACCGCCGTGATTCGCGCCCGGGACTGTAAAGAGCTGGTTCGGAACCTTGGCCGCATCGAGTGCTTGGTGCAAACGCACCGCCTGGGTATGCGGAACGAGCGCGTCTTTGTCTCCATGGATGGTGATGATCGGCGGCACATCGCTGGTGACGTAATTGATAGGTGACACACGCTTCGCGATTTCATCCGAATTGGCCTGATCGCCGAGCCAGACGACGGCATATCCCTTGGCATTGGGCCCATGAAGCTCGTCGAGAACGTCGGTGATACCAAACCAATTGACGATCGCCGCAACGCGAGGGTCTTTGCTCGTCCCCGGATTCTCGCTCCAATAGTTATCCATAGGCCCGCGGCACTCGCGATCAAATCCCGCGGCAGGCGTGAGCATCCCGGTCATCAGGGCCAGGTGGCCTCCCGCCGATCCGCCTTGGAGTACGACCCGAGAGGGGTCGAAGTTATATTTCTTCGCATTCGCGAAGACCCAGTGTAGGGCGCAACGGCAATCCTCGACTGCGGCAGGGGCGAGCGAGATGCGTCCGAGGCGGTATTCAACGTTCACCGCCGCAAAACCCATTTGCAGGTAAGGCATCATTTCGAGCACGCGCTCTTCTTTCGTGCCCTCGACCCAACCGCCGCCGTGGATCACCACCACCACGGGTGTGGGCTGCGCAGCCTCGGCAGGCCTGTAAACGTCGAGCTTGTTTTGATAGTTGTTTGCCGTGTGATAGACGATGTTCGCTTCAACTTCGTAGCGGAATAGCTCGGCAGCAAAGGAGGCAGCATCGGTTTGCGCCAGAGAGATCGAAGGGAGAATCGGGAGAAGAGCAGCCAACAACAGTTTTCGCACAGGTTCCTCGAATGGATTGTAATTTTGAGTGCGCCACAATCGCCCTCCGCGCCGTTGGGCGCAGAGGAACCCACGAGACTATAGCGGTG
>QIAL01000034.1 GCA_003225535.1 Acidobacteriota bacterium
TGGTTTCTCAGACGAATTGTGTAGTTTGAGCGGCGTGTAAGTTACTGATTCTAAGCCAGGTTTGGATAGGATTTGACTTACGCCCCCCGGTGCCCGAGTTGAATCCGTTAGCGGGAGTGAGCCGAAGCGATAGCCGCTGGTGAAATCCTGAAGAAGTAAGGGTCTGACAGATGGGTTGCCGACTGTGAAAATTGGTCGGGGCGATAGGATTTGAACCTACGACCCCCTGCGCCCAAGGCAGGTGCGCTACCAGGCTGCGCTACGCCCCGACATTACTGGCAAAATTGATTCTAAAGCACGCCGTCACTTTGTTCCACTCGGGGCGTCCAGCATCGTCCGTGTCACAGCATCTCACGCGAGAGCAAGAGTGAGCTTCACCACGCTCGCAGCGGGGAAGCGGAACACCGGCGCATCGCCCTTGATCTCTATCTGCGCCGTTGTTGGCACGATAGCCTTTCGCTGCTCAAACGTATTGTGAGCATGAATGTCAGACGCGGTGAGCACAGTTGCGCTGCCACTCTTCACCCGCGCGCCGCGGATCGCAATCTGCGCCTCGATCGGATTCTTGACATCCGGATTCACCGCCGTCAGCACCAGTTCTTTCCCGTGCAGGGATGCCGAACCTTGCAGTCCCCAGAAGCTTGCTGTCTGCCCGTCACGGTCGTAATGAACGGCCGGCACTGAAAACTCGGTTCTCAGACCCGTTCCTCCCTGATGTGCCGCATACATATCGAAAACGTGCCCTACCGGGGTGACGCAGAATCGATCTTCATGCGCCAGATAGAGACTGTTCAGGCAGTTGATCAGTTGTGCGCAGCACCCGATGCCCACCTTCTCCGGATGCCGGTTAAAGGTATCCAGCGTCATTCCGCTGAAGACCGCATCCCGCAGAGTCGGCAACTGCTCCAATTGATCCCCGGGCGTAAGTTCACTGCCGGGCTTATACCAGGGGCCCCATTCGTCCACCACTAGCTTGATGTGGTGCTCGGGATCGAATTCCCCCATGGCGATCCAGTGTCCCTTGATCAACGATTCCATGACATCGCCCTGGCGCAGCAATTCGTACCAGTCCACTTCGTCGAAGTTGACCGCCTCGCCTTTTCCTTTATTCCAGTCTGAGGTCTTCCCGCGGCTCAGGTTCCAGGCGTAGTAGTGCAGCGCCAGACCGAAAATTCCCCGGACTTCGTTCTTTCCCTTGCGCACAATCTCTTCCAGAAATCCGCGCGTCCAGTCCCACTTGTCGTCATTGGGCCCTGACGCAACAAAGGACAGGTCTGCTCCGGGATACCCCGGCGCCCATGCCGTGAACCTGCGATATTCCACGGCGTACTCCTGAGGCGTGAAGTTCCCGCCGCATCCCCAGGACTCATTCCCCACGCCCCAGTAGTGAACGTTGAAGGGGTCTTTGAATCCCGCCGCCGCGCGCATGTCGGCCAGTGTGGTGCTGCCCGCGGGGGAATTGCAGTACTCAATCCACCGGTTGAACTCCTGGGCGGGAAGGCTGCGCAGGTTCGCCGCGAGATAAGGTAGGGCCCCGATCGCCCGGCAGAACTGCACGAACTCGTTCGTGCCGAAGCGGTTGGGATCGTAGCGGTGTGCGTCGGGAGCCCCAGGCTTCTCGCCGCCATTCCAGAAATTCGTGCGGCGCGGGCGCTTGTCCACCGGGCCGATTCCGTCGCGCCAGTCATAACTATCCGCGAAGCAGCCCCCTGGAAAGCGAACAATCGCGGGATTGATCTTCTTCATTTCGTCGATCAGTTCCTTGCGAATGCCGCCAACGTTGGGCACCTTCGAGTTCTCACCGACCCATATGCCGTCGTAAATCACTCCGCTCAGATTCTCCGTGAAATGGCCGTAGATGTTGGGCGAGATCGTGCCGAGAGGCTCGTCCATCAGGATCTCAATCCGTCCCGGCACTGTCTGGGCAAAGATTTTAGGAGCGGACCTGAACACCAGGACACCAACTCCCGCGGCTGCAATATTGCGAATGAATTCTCTCCGTTTCATTGGGTACTCCTTTGTCGAATCGGCCACCCAGAGTAAATCTTTTGTGGAAGCGGGTTCCACTTTTCCCTTAGGGCCGAACCTCCGGCCACAATGTTCGAGTGAACAAACGCGACAAACCTCCCGGTCCAGGCGTTATAATTTTTCTCCAGTTATGCAGATGGGGCGTTATGCGCTGGTGGCTTATCTAAAAAGCCCGGCTGGCGAGTTCGTGGAGAAGCTACGGCGGGAACTGCATCCGGACCTTCCCCACATGGCGGCCCACCTTTCGATCCTGCCACCTCGCCGATTACGGGGCTCCGAGAGTGCCGCCCTTAAGGTCCTGGAGAGAATCTGCGGCGAAGAAGAGCCCTTCGAAGTTTCCTTAGGTCCGGTCGAAACCTTCATCCCGGTGACACCTACCGTCTTTATCCGCGTCGAGACCGCAGCCGGACACATGTCCGACCTGCATCGCAAGCTGAACACGGCGGAACTGCAATGTAAGGAAGAGTGGCCATACATCCCGCACCTCACCATTGTGAAAATGGGCACCGAGCCGCCCGCTCAGGCTGCCTTCGAGATCGCCCGCCAGCGCTGGCAGAATTACTCCGGCAGCCGGCGCATCCTGCTGGAAAGACTGACCTTTGTTCGTGAAGCTTCACCCAACTGCTGGCTCGACCTCGCTCCTGTCCAACTCGGACAGCGCCTGGTTTCGCGATAGAGTACTCTCGTTCACTCGCCCCGGTTACTCCCGCCACGCGTACATGGCCCTAGGTACATCTCACTCCCGTGCGTTGAAAACCTGAGTGCGCGCCTGTAGATAAGGAGTAGGGCTGAGTGTCCGGAATTCCGCCAAACGCCAACTCTGACGCGGCTTTTCCGGCCATCGAACAGGGAGACATCACATGCAGATCGGGGTTTACGGTTCAGGGTATCTCGGGACGGTGATTTCGGCCTGCCTCGCGGACTTCGGCACTCCCGTCTCCTGTTGCCACCCGGACCGCTCCCGCATGGTCGAAATGGCCCAGGGCAATATCCCGTTCTTCGAGAAGAATCTGAAAGAGATCATCCGCCGCAACGTTCGTGCCGGACGCCTCGCTTATTCCACCGATATCGAATCATTCGCCCGAAGGACCGGCGTCATTTTCCTGGCAGAAGATAAAGCCGAGAATCTCAACGACATTGCCATTCGCATCACGCGCCTCGCACCCAAGCCCCCCATCCTGATCATCGTCACTCCCGTTTCTGTCGGTACGGCTAGTGCGCTTGAGAAAAGCATCAGTGATATTGGGCTCCAGGCCACCATCGTGTCGCAGCCGATGTTCTTCACCGACGGTTGTGCGGTGGAAGACTTCAACTGGCCCGACCGCCTGATTCTCGGATCGAGCTCGAGCGAGGCAGTGCAGGTGCTGAAGCAAATCTTCCATCCCCTGGTGATGCGCGGCGTCCCGGTCATCGTGACCAATCAGGCCACAGCCGAACTGGTGCGTGAAGCGGCGACCGCTTTCGTCGCGACCAAAATCTCGTTCATCAACGAAGTAGCGACTCTTTGTGAACGCGTGAACGCCGATGCCGTCAACCTTGCTCTCGCCCTCGGTCTGGACAAAAAGATTGCTCCCCGTTGCCTACAGCCCGGAGCCGGCATGGGCGGCGTCTTCGCCGAGTCCGATATGGACTCGCTCATGCAACTCGCGCAGCAACAGGGCGTCTCGCTGAAAGTTCTGAATGCAGCTCGCGATGTCAATGGCCTGCTGGCCGATCGCCTGGTCGACAAAATTTCGGCTGCGCTGAATTCCGTGGAGAACAAAGACGTCGGCATCCTCGGACTCGCATTCAAGCCGAATACAAATTCCGTCGCCGGATCGTCGTCTCTCCGCCTCGCCGAGGGATTAATTTCCAAGGGCGCCCGCGTCCGCGCCTATGACCCCGTCGCGATTCCCGAAGCCAAAACTCACCTCAACGGAGGCGTTCGCTACTGCGATTCCGCCTACGCCGTCGCCGAAGGTTCCGACGCGCTGGTCGTCGGCACCGGATGGCCCGAGTTCCGTGCCCTCGACTTCGACCGCATCAAGCACCTCCTGAAAAAGCCCGTAATCGTCGACACCAAGAACCTGCTAGACTCCACCCGCCTCCGCGCCCTAGGATTCGAGTACGTAGGCGTAGGCCGAATCTAGAAGGGATCCAGGACAAGGCAGCCAAAGCCCCCACGACTCATGTGGCGACGGCCGCCTCGGCCGTCCAAGCCAGGGCAAGCCCGGCGCCCCGCATCGATGCTGTAAACCCCAAGTTGTGAACGGCAAGTAGTCGCCGTGTTCTAATATCTTCCCGTGGGCTGGACCATCTTCACCGCCATCGATCTCTTTATAGGCGCATTCCTAATCGACATGATGTCGACCACAGTTCCTCCAGAAAAACTCCCCCGCCTGCGCAAAGCGCGAAACATCACCCTGCTCTTGTTCGGAACCTCGCTGGTCGTGCTGTGCGTGCAGCTTGCACGCCGGCACGGCTGGATCTAACTCGGGCTGAAATCCGAGATCCGAAGTCCCGACGCCGCCCCGCCAAATTGCTATAATGAAGTTCCTGCGGTGGGAATAGCTCAACTGGCAGAGCACCGGACTGTGGCTCCGGCGGTTGCGGGTTCGATTCCCGTTTCCCACCCCATTTCTTTGATCTGAAGGTGTACGTGGCACAGCCGTGTGAGCCCGAGTCCATGTGGCGACGGCCGCCTCGGCCGTCCAAGCCTGGGCGAAGCCCGGCGCGCGCATTTCAGACTCTCGGTGAGTTTATCGCGGCCCCGTAGCTCAATTGGATAGAGCATTGGTCTTCGGAACCAAGGGTTGGGGGTTCGAGCCCCTCCGGGGCCGCCAGCAATCTCGGACTAGAAGTTCACCCGCACACCCAATTGCGCCGCAAACGGAATCCCCACCGTAGTCCCCGGCCCAAAGAAATCTCCCAGCGCCCCCGCCGGAAACAGCAACTGCTTCTGCGGGTTCGTGATCGGAACCATCGCACTGCAATTGGGCTCCGAACAGATCGCAGTAGCGTTGCTCAAATCGTTCACCGGATTCGGCAACGCCGAAATGTCCGTCACATAATTCGCGCCCGGATTATTGCGGTTAAAGATATTGAAGAATTCAGCGAACGGCCGAATTTCCCACCGTTCTCCAAAGTGAACCGGCCGGCTCACTCGCAGATCCGCCTGAATGAACGGCGTCCCCCGGAACTGATCCAGCGAAGTCTTCACGCCATTAATCACGGCTCGATCGCCCGCCGGCGTGGTCAGCGTGATCGGCCGCGCCGACTCCGCCTGTGTCATCGTGGTTAACTCCACCCCACCGGGAAGGTGCAGCGTTCCCGCGAGCACAAAGCGATGAAGCGAGTCCTCCCCCGACGGCCCGTAATCTCCCGCGCCAAACGGATTCAACGGATCGCACACGCCATTCACGTAATCCCACAGCTCTCCCAGCAGGCAGCCCCACGTCTTAGCCTTCGAAAGCGTGTAGTGCGCGATCAAATTGAACCGCCGATTGACGTTGCCCTGTGCCACGATCATCAGTGCGTTGTAGCTCGATCGGTTATCCGACTTGAACAAATTCAGGTTCGGCACCACGCTTTGCTGATCGTCGGTGTACGACCCATCCGACGCCGGAATCAGCGGCGTGAACAAATTGGTGCCGCTCGTAAAACTGTATCCGCGATAGCCGTGATTGCCCTGCTCATGAGTAAAGTCGGCGCTGATCGTCCAGTTCCGGCCCAGCGCATGTTGCACCCCGGCGGTCGCATGGATTCCATACGGAGTCTTGTAGTTCGCGTCGATCAGATTTCCTGTCGCTCCCGCGCCTCCCTGTAGGCATCCCGCGCCCACAAGCGAATACGCTCCACTAGTTCCGCTGAGCGCGCATGGCCCGGTCGCCGCGTTCGTCGCGTTCACTCCTTGAAACGCAGTCGCCCATCCGTTCTGTGCGAGATCGTTGTAGAACAAACCAAAGCCGGCTCGAATCACGGTATTCCCGCTACTGCCCGGCGAATAAGCGATCCCAAGGCGTGGGCCAAACTGCTTGCGATAGTCGTGCGGCACGCCGCTCGCGAAAGGAACTTGTAACGCCCTGAGCGTCACGAATGCTGGATTGAGCACCTGGCTGTGGCCCGATCCCGCAAAAAGCCCAAAAGTAGTTTGCCACCGCAACCCGTAATTCACGGTCAGGTGCCGCGTCGCGCGCCACGAATCCTCCGCGTAGAGCCCGAACCGCTGCACATTCTGCGAAAACGTTCCATCGCTTGCCGGAGTCGTCGCGGCTCCATCCGCATAATCAAGCGGGAACTGCCCCGGATTCGCTACATAAAAACTCGGATTCTGCGGGAACGAATACAGCGCCTCCTCATTTCCTGGAAACGCGCCGCTGAGCACCGGCTCGTGAATGAAATTCACTCCGAACTTGAACGAGTGATCGCCGGTGGCGTGACTGACGTCGTACCGAAGCTGATATTTCTGTTGATTGCGCAGAGACGGGAACAGAGTAATCGGCGTCGCAAACTGGTTGTCTCCGAAGGTTTCGAATCCCGAGACTGTCAGTGACGTAGCGCTAAACGGAAACTGCAATGCAAAGCCTAACGTCGAATTCCGCGCCTGCGTAAGATGCAACGCGCCCGCATCGAAAACAAACGTTCCCAGCCACGTTGGACTAAATGCGAAACTATTGCTCACCACGGCATTCCAATAATTGTTATGCGTCGTGAGTCCCGTGGAAGGCAGCATGGCCTGCTGCACCAGGTTATTGTGCGTCAGATAACTGTCTTCCGACATTCGCAGGAACCATTGCGACCTCGAGGATTGCGCCCAATCGAATCGCACCGATCCCAGATAGTCGCGAAACGGAATAGGAACCGTCTTCGGGACCGCGATCGACGAGACGCCCGGAATCAACCCGTCCGACGCCAATTGTGACAATGCATCGAACTGCGCAACACTCGCCGGACTATAGGCGATGCTGGCGTTTTCGCGCACATATTCCAAGGACGAGAAGAACCAGGCCTTGTCCCGTA
>QIAL01000035.1:0-5518 GCA_003225535.1 Acidobacteriota bacterium
CCGGATGCAGCGCATTGCCGTGACAGCTCAAGGCACTGATGCTAACGCCGTGGTCGCTGAGAATGTTTTTGAAATCGGACAGAGCTGAGCTGTTGTCCAACATCGAGAGCTTGCAGTGCGCGTCACCCACGTAGTTTCCGGTCGCAAGTTCGACGGTGTGAATGTTGAGTTCGGCGAGTTTCTTGAGAACCGCCTCCAGCGGAATTTTCGATAACAACGGAGTGAAGACTCCAACACGCATAGCGCCTATGTCTCCTCAAAAGAGCCCCGCCATTCTATCGCAGGTCGCTTATGTTACCTTAAGGTCCTGCGGCAATGCGGACTGTGTGGGAGTCTGGTGGAGTCCGCGAATCGCCTTTGGGAGAATGCTCTTGCACCAACCTCGACGGTTGTTGTTTCTCTTGCTGCTTTTCTGGATTGCGCCCGCTCTCGTTTCAGCCCAAACCGATCCTTCCATGCCCCCGACGCCGCGGGAAAAGAAGATCCATGATTCGAGCACGACTCCATTTCCGCTGCCATGGCGGCGATCTACGATATGGGGCGTGAAAGCGGCCTGTGGGAAACCATCCTGCGCACCGACACTGAACTGATCACGAAGAAGGATCTGGCCAGGAATGCGAAGAGCCTTGACTACTTCGATGCCCTGATTTTTGTGAGTACCACGGGCGAACTCGACCTGGACGACAATCAGAAGAAAGACATGATGTCGTTCATCAAGGATGACGGGAAAGGCTTTGTGGGAGTTCACGCCGCGCTCGATACGAATTACAAATGGCCGGAATACGGCGAGATGATCGGCGGCTGGTTCGATCAGCATCCCTGGTCTACATTCAATGCACCGATCATCAACGAAGACCCGAACTTTCCAGCGGTCCGCCATTTTCCGCACGCGTTCGTGAAATGGGACGAAATTTATCAACCGAAGGAATGGTCGCGCGACAAAGTGCACGTTCTGCCTCGATCCGGCGAAGCTTAACTATGAGAACAATCCGCGCATTCACCGCGCCGATCACGATTTCGCCGTGGCCTGGGACAAGATGTACGGGAAGGGCCGTGTGTTCTATTCGACACTTGGCCATACCGAGGAATCCTGGAGCGACCCCGACATCCGCAAGATGTACTTTGAAGCCATCAAGTGGGTTCTGGGGATGACCGAGGGCAGTACTGCCCCTCATGCGCGTGAACAGCAGGCGGGCGATCACTGAGAAGCTATCTCAAAATGGACAAAGGATTCCACTGTGCAGTCCCTCAGGGGCCAAAGCCCGCGTCCTTTGCGGTCCTAAACGGCACGGGTGAAGCCGTGCCCTACCCAAAACCTATCTTTCACATGGCTTTAGATATCATGTTTCGCCGACGGTCCTTGTATGGAATTGTTGCGTTGTTGCTGCTAAGCGTATTAGCTGCGGCGCAAACGACCAACCACAAGACGCCGAAGTCAACTAGCACCAAACCACGCAGTAGTGGCGAAGGCAAAAGTTATTCAGCGAGTCTTGTCCAGCAAGGTGCGGCGCTGTTCCGGCAGGATTGCTCTTTTTGCCACGGCCGCGACGCAGCCGGAGGCGAGAGCGGACCCGACCTGACACGATCGAAGTTGGTTTCCGCGGATGTCAATGGGAACAAGATTGCTCCGGTCATCCGCAACGGCCGCCCGGACAACAAAATGCCGGCATTCGACCGCACAGATCAGCAGATTGCCGGTCTCGTTGCTTTTATCCATACGCAACAAAAAGCCGCGCAGGCTCAGGGCGGACGCAGAGGAAACGGTGGACGTAAGGGGGTGAGCCCGGAAGACCTGCAAACAGGAAACGCCGACGCCGGCAAGAAATATTTCGAAGGAACTGGAGGATGCGCCGGTTGTCACTCACCCACCGGTGATCTTGCAGGCATAGCTTCGCGCTTCAAGGGTTTGGAACTCGAGGAGCAGATGCTCTATCCGCGCCACGCAAAATCCAAGGTCGTTGTGACCTTGGCGTCGGGTCAAGAGATCTCCGGAACTTTGGCATATCTCGACGAGTTCACCGTTGGACTCACGAACTCGGGGGGAGTGTATCAATCCTGGCGGACTCGCGATGTGCGTTACAAGTTGGACGCGCCGGTCGAGGCCCACGTTGATCTCTTCAGCAAGTACACCGATGACGACGTCCATAACCTAATGGCATATTTGCAGACATTAAAGTGAGCGCCGACCACATTCTCCGGAGAGATCGTTGTCTAAGATCCGATCGCTAATGAACTTTCTAACGAAAGCATTTATAACTCTTGTTTGTGCTTTGGCATGTTCCTTGTGGACACTTGCGCAGGGAGCCGATGAACAAACCCTCTTGCATCCGCCGGCCGACAGCTGGCCTGGGTACCACGGCGATTATTCGGGACGACGACACAGTTCACTTCATCAGATCACGCCGGAGAACGTGAAGAATCTTAGCCTGGCTTGGGCGTTTCAAACCAACCAGACATCGTTGATCAAGTCGTCGCCTCTGCTGGTGAATGGCATTCTCTACTTCACCGTTCCAGAAAATATCTGGGCGGTCGATGCCCGGTCCGGCCATCAGGTATGGCATTACGTCCACCCGCGGAGTGCGGGTGAGCACATTGGACATCGCGGTGTCGCGATGTACAAGGGATATCTCTACTTCTTGTCCCCGGATGCTCGTCTGATCTCACTCAACGCGGAAGATGGGAGCGTCCGCTGGAACGTACAAGTGGCCGACGTCACGAAGGGATACTGGACGAGCATGGCTCCTCTAGTGGTGGGCCAACGTGTACTAGTTGGTGTTTCCGGAGATTTCGACAACCTGACCGGCTACATTCGGTCGATAGATCCCGAGACCGGCGCGACGCAGTGGCAATGGAATTCGACTCCACCAACGGGAACACCGAATCAAACCACCGGTGGAATGACGTGGATGACCGGAACTTACGATCCCGATCTGAACCTGGTCTACTGGGGGACCGGCAACCCCACGCCAGTTCTGAACGGTACGACGAGGCCGGGGGACGATCTATACACCTGCTCCATCGTTGCGCTGAATCCGGAGACAGGGAAGCTGGTGTGGGCTTTCCAGGTCTCTCCGCATGACACGCACGATTGGGATGCCGTTGAAACTCCTGTGCTGGTTGATGGAGACTTCCATGGCGAACCGAAGAAGATGCTCATGCAGAGTTCCCGCAACGGCTACTTTTTTGTGCTCGATCGCACAAACGGGAAAAGTCTGTTAACAGTTCCATACGGTCCGGTGAATTGGACACTCGGAATCGATAAGGAAGGCCGTCCGATTCCAAATCCCGCGAAGGAGCCTGCTCCCGACGGACGCCTCATCGCGCCTGACGAAGGCGGGATGACCAACTATCGTTCCCCGAGTTTTGACACCAAGAATGGCTTGTTCATTGTGGATGCCCACCCGAGTTGGAGCATCTACTTCGCGAAGCCTGCCGACGGAGTCTACGGCTGGGCCGGAGCCGACTACGGCGTCTGGGGCAAGGGAGTCATCCAAGCGATCGATTATCAGACCGGCAAAATCCGATGGAGTCATGAAGTCGGACCCGGTGGTTCGGGAGCGGGAGTGTTGACGACCGACTCGGGTCTGACGTTCACCGGCGATGCATCGGGAAATTTTCTGGCGCTTGATTCGAGCGACGGCAAGACGCTGTGGCACGCCGGTTCCGGGGCGTCCATCGTTAGTTCTCCCACAAGCTATGAACTTGACGGGCGTCAATACGTGCTGATGAGCAGTGGCGGGGTATTGTTCGCCTGGGCCCTGCCAGAGTGACGTAGAAACTGTCGGTATTCCTACTGGTTATTGCTCCGAACCACAAAGAGCGAATCGCTTCGGATCGCAATCCGGCCGTTTGAAAAATCCTGACCGGGAGCCGTGAACTCGTCGAGAACAGTTCCCTTATCGTTGGTAATCCGCACCTGTCCACCGTCAACGCGGATGTGCAAAGAGAGTGAATCCTTCTGCCCCGCAGACTGGGCATCGACCTTCGCTTCTTTCTGATTCGATGTATCCTGTCCAACCACCAGCCTCCGGACCAACTTCCCGCCTTCGAGGGAGTACTGGACTCTGGAGTGATGCGCCGGATCCTCGATCATCCACTCAACTTTCTTGTCCCAGAACAGCGTCTTGCCCGGCCGGGAAAAAACAATATTTTCGCGCAGGAGGCCCGGTTTAAGGTTGATGAACTTTCCTGGCACTTTCGATTTCAGCCACGCGCCTTCATGAGAGACCTGGTGTGCGTCCTCGAATTCGTAGTCGGGAACCGTCGCCAAATTCACGGGAACGGTAACCTCTTCCTTCCCGAGGTTCACCGTAGTTGTAAATCGTTGATACCCAGTTGCCTCCGCCACAATCTCGTACTGTCCGGGGGGCAACTGAATCTTTTCCGAAGAATTGACGTCCCGGAATTGTGCGTCGCCGACGCGGCGGAGTTTTACCGTGGCTCCTTTAGTCCTTACGTCGAACGCCAGCCCCGCTGTGGATGACGAAAGCAGCGGTTTAGAGATTTGCGCGTCGGCTAAAGGTTTGCCCGGAGCGCTGGGACTGATCGTGATTTCGAACTCCCGCGCTTCGTAGCCCGGCTTCGTCAGACCAACTGTATGTTTGCCCAGAGCGACAGCATTTGGAAGAGAGAGGTTACCCGCCGAATCCAGTTCCCCAACTTTCTTGCCATCGAGGGCGACGTCTGCTCCCGGAGTACCTCCGGCTATGGTAAGACCTGCTGTCGATGGCGGCGCGGCTGCTGCCTTGGCGCGTAAGGTTACATTCTTGTTCACGACTCCACGACGCTGTATGGCCATGGTCCACGACTGAGCTTCGAAACCCTCTGCGGATAGCGTGAATTTGTGGGCACCGGGTGCCTTGCTCACGGTCCATCCGCGGCTCTGCCGAGGCATAGGCGATCCATCCACGCTGAGGACGGCCTTGTCCGCATTCGTCGTAATGAAGACGCGTCCTGCACCGGTGAGCGATTGCACCATGAGGGCGGGAGCGTTGGAAATGTCGATCGATGCGCTCCCCTGATCGTCACCCTTTCCAAAAACCACATCGTGGTTCTGATCGGTCAGCGTGAAAGGTGCTCCTGTAGGATTGATCGCAGCGCTCTGGTCGCCGATTTGAGCGTTCCCCAGATTGCTGGCGCCATACAGCGTCGCGTGGTTGCCCAAGCTCGTTATAGCTAGAAGATCATTCGCATCGAAACCCGTGACTCGAGGCTGTTGGCCCGGCGAAACTTGCACATAAACCGTAAGCAGTTGTTTGCCATCCGCGGTGACCGTCAGTTTGTGCAGAGTACCATCTGGGCTCAGGGCGTATTCCAGAGAGCCGTCCGTAAGATCGGCGACCTTTTGCCCATCGATTTCAGCGCTTCCTGTAGTTCCCGACGCGTGAACCGACATGTGCAACGGTTCCGGCTCGAGCGATATTTTTCCATCGCTATCGTGCTGAATTTGTACTTGCCTGGTCTTGTAGCCGATGTGACTGACTTCGATCGTTGTACCGATCGCAACTGCCCCGTTAGC
>QIAL01000035.1:5693-12965 GCA_003225535.1 Acidobacteriota bacterium
GTTTTGCGCAAGGGTTTCCAACTCATGCGTGAAAGTCTGGAAGCTGGATTTCGGCCGCGCACTCGGTTTTGCTGTCTTCGTTGCAGAGGCAGTTTTGTCGACCAGTTGCGGGCCCTTCTTGTCCGCGGTACGTGGCATCGATTGTCCGGCTGCTTGCTGGACCATCGTTGCCCGCCAGCCATTGGTGCCGGTAAGGGCCGGCCCGACGGATAGCACCTGTTTTACATCCTCGACCTTCGCCACGTTCTTGACGGCCAGTTCTATCTCCGAGACGGTCCGCGCGATCTCTGGATCGTCGGGATGCTGGGCACGGATCGCGTACGATTTCTCCAAAACTGCCCGCAGGCTCGCGCGATCGGGATTCTGCTCCGCCAGTCGCCGGTTCTCGCTGAGCGCCGTCTGATCTTTGCGTCTTTGTTCCTGGCGTAGGAGTTCGTTCATCTCCCTTTGTAGACTCGCTTCGTACTGTTCCAAGCGAGCATCATTGGGATATACCTCTCGCGCCGCGCGAATTTGTTGTGCGGCCTCGTTCACACGTCCGGCAGCGACTAAAGAGCGGCATTCGGTCAGGCACTGAACAACGAAGTGTTTGCGTTTGGCGTCTGCGATATTAGAGCGCAATGCTCGTACAGCGGCGTGATTCGCGTCGAGATCACCGGCTTCCTGACACAGAGGCTCCGCGTGTTGCCAGTTGTCTTCACCGAACGCCCGCGCACGTTCAACCAGAACATTGATGACGGCATCACGCAGGCCGGGTGCGCGCGGGTCAAGATTCATACTGTTGCGCAATAGCTCGGTTGCCCTGAGCAGGTCCCCCTGCTCGACGCATCGTTGACCCTCGTCGAATAGATCTCAGCGTCACCCGGGAATTCCTGGAGCGCAGAAGTCGCGTATTCGATAGCCTTGGCGTAAGAGCGGCCCTTCATTAATCCGTCGATTTCATTCACCAGGCGCGAACGTTCCTCGTCTCGCCCCTGCTGATCGCGCTTCTTCTTGCACTGCTCCATCTCAAAAGCAATGCCGGGGTAGTCCGGATGGATGTTGCGCAGGATGTCCCACTGGCTGATCGCTTCGGCATACTGCCCGCGCTCTTCATACTGCCGCGCCTTAACTACGATGGAGTTCACCAGATCGCGCCGCTCGCGCACCAACTTGAGCTGTTGCGCAAACTGGACTTCATTCGGATAACGTTCGCAGGCTTCGCGAACAATATTGGCTCGCCGGTCAAGGTCGCGCTCCGCCTCAAGCCTCTTCGAAACTTCGGCGGTATAGGACGACAACTCCTGGCGCTCCGCATCCTCAATTTGGATCTTCAGGGCCTGAAAGGTGCCGTCGTTGGGATACTTCGACAGAAGGTCGCGGCATACGGCCATGGCGCCCGCGAAGTTCTTCTCGCGGAATTGGCGTTG
This sequence comes from Acidobacteriota bacterium, assembly GCA_003225535.1. GTDB lineage: Bacteria > Acidobacteriota > Terriglobia > Terriglobales > Acidobacteriaceae > Sulfotelmatobacter. The sequence goes on from QIAL01000035.1 coordinate 7,103, forward strand.
CGCGTCTTCAAGCGCGCCGTGGATGGTGTCGCGTTCCGACCGCACTTCCTTATAAAAGCTCTGGTAGACGGCTTCGCGTTCTGGAATCGCCGCGTTCGGGTTGGACTGGGCTACCGAGAACAAGCGCTCCAGCTTGCTGAGCGCCGTCGAGATTTCGCCGTTCTGATATGCCTTCAAAGCTGAGGTGTAGAGCTGCTCTTTCTGCTCACGAATCCTCTTGGCTTCCGTTTCCGTGGACTCGATCTTCTCCAGAAGATCCATGGCCCGTGGGTCGGCACGATTAATGGCCAGCATTTCCTTGGCCGCACTCCTTGCCGCTCCAAAGTCGCGATTGTTCAGGTGCGTTTGTGCCAGCTCCAGCCACTTGGCGATTTGGCTCTCGCTGCGCTGCTTTTCCATCGCGTGCCGCATGGCCAATGCATCTGGATTCTCGGGGTCCAGTTCCAGCACTTCACGGATCTTGTCCAGTGCCAGAGGAATCTCATCCTGCTCCATCCGCGCCCGTGCACTTTCCAGCAGTTGACGGGTTTTCTTCGCCTTCGCGGCCATCTCAATCTGCATTCGAAGCACTGTGATGCGCGGATCGAGATGCCCTTCCGCTTCGAGTTCTGCGAGAATCTCAGAAGCAAATCCTTCGTCCCCGGACTTGTAGGCAGCCTTGGCGCGCTCGATGCGCTGTTCGATTTTGGCCGTATCAAACACCGGTTCATTGCGAACTGCCTTTTGCAAGACGTCGGCGAGATCGCGTGCGCTGGTAAAGCGGTGAATCGGTTGCTTGGCCAGGCATTTGTGAACCACCCTGCTCAACGACATGTTGACGTTCGGGTTCAGTTCCGACACGGCCGGCGGCACAAACTTGAGCAACGCCTCCATCGTGTCCTGGACGGTATTGCGGGCGAACGGCTTCCGCCGTGTCAGAGCCTCATAGAGGATGATGCCCATCGAGAACAAGTCCGATGCCGGGGTAATCTCCTTCATCATGGCCTGCTCTGGCGACATGTACTGGAACGTCCCCTTCTGTCCCGTGACCGACTTTGATCCCGCCAGGTGAACCACGCCGAAGTCGATGATCTTCGCGCTGTCATCTTCCATGACCAGAATGTTGCTTGGCTTCAGATCGCGATGGATCAGACCTCGTTGGTGTGCGGCCTGCAATCCCCGGCACACATGCACCGCAATCTCCACGACGCGCTCCACGGTCAAGCGCGCACTGGCGTCAGCGATCAGGTCGGCCAGCGTGGTACCGCGCAGCAGTGGCATCACGAAGAATGGTTTCTTCTGACCGTTTTCCTCAATGACATCTACATCCCGAACTTCCACGATGTTTGGGTGAGAGATCTCGGCCAGGGCCCTCCACTCTTTGGTGAACAAATCGACCGCAACCGGGTCGGACATATCCTTCATGAGTTTGATGGCGACCGCACCGCCGGTCTTGACGTCGAGGGCGCGCCAGACCACACCCATACCGCCCTCACCGAGTTGTCCTTGTAGTTCGTACCGCCCCGCTATAAGAGAAGAAGGCATAAGTTATTCACCGGAACACACACTGCGTCCGGGACCTCTCTACGACTTTGGGGGGGAAAAGCGGCGATCCGTTTCAGGGAGCCTGGGACGGTTCAGCCGATCAAATCACTGCTTCCTCGGAGTCCGCCTGAAAGGCTTGGGAAATACTCCGAGCACGAACAATATACACCTAGCGGCGCGAGGGCACCATAGGAAAGGAAGGGGTAGAGAAGTTGCTGGCCGGGGCCGAGTTAAGCGGTCGGGATCTTGGTATGTCAAGCAGTCTTAGTTGTTTAATATCAATGCCTTAGAGAGGCTTGTGGCTGGCAGCCTTGGGAAAATTGCACGTGGAATTTGGACTCCCTGTCTCGGGTTTTGATCTTGAGTTGGGTTCAACTGAGAATTGCGAAATGCAGGTAAGTTTGATCCCTGCTAGGGCCAATCCCTTACGAAATGAAGTCATGACGCCGCTCGTACCCAACAAAATGCCGAGATATCAAACGCATCTGAAAATTTCCCGCACGTCCCGCCGCCGAACTCATGCTCAGTCCGAACTGCGAGGCAAGAAACACGAAGACCCCGATTGTCGTTGAGGTCATTCGAGATCAGTTCATAGCTAGGAATTCAGCAGTTTTGTAAAACAACACATCACAAAATTTCGTTTTACATCACTGCATGAAAGCGTGTTGAAATTCGCAACATGTTACGCGTACTGGACTACGTACACGTCGATCGTATGCACTTTCGAAATCTGGTTTGAAGGGGCTTTTGGTTTCACACTGCAATGAGACGTACTTGCCTTAAGCAAAAGTTCAATTTCAGGAAATCATGTTTCGGCGAAAGCCAATGAGCACAACCACCAGGCATGCTCTTCGCAGAGCAGTCGAAGGAATCCTGCTCACTCTTGTCATGGCTTGGATCGCAGGCTGCCAAGGTGTAAGTAGCGGCCCTCCCGCTCAGCAGGGGAGCCTTTCTCTTGCAAGTTCGGCTTTGAACTTCGGTAGCGTTGCACCTGGCATTAGTAAAGCTCTCACGGTGAGTGCTACAAACTCCGGGAATGCGCCGGTTAACATCAGCGCTGCCGCCATTTCGAGCAAATACTTTGCGTTGAGGTCACCGAGCCTTCCGGCCGCACTGGCGGCAGGGCAGAGTGTATCTCTCACCTTCAGTTTCACGCCCAATGCTGCGGGAACGTTTGACGCTTCAGCAACGATCGCCAGTGATGCCTCAAGCGCGGTACCAAATTTATCGCTGACTGGAACAGGGGTCGCCGATGGCCAGCTTGCTCCGAGCGCAACGAGTGAAGCGTTCGGCAGCGTAATCGTTGGAAGCAGCCGGAGCCTGACCGAGGTGATCACCAACGCGGGAGGGTCGAGTGTCACGGTTTCTCAAGTCACAGTCAGCGGAGCCGGATTCAGCTTTAGTGGGATGTCGGTTCCAGTAAGTTTGGCTGCAGGGCAAAGCGCGAGCATCGATGTTTCCTTCGCGCCGAAGTCGTCTGGTGGAGTGAGCGGGAGCCTTACGATCACGTCGGACGCGACAAATCCGGCATTGAGCATCGCTTTGTCGGGAACTGGCACAACTACGGCCGGTAACTTGACGGTGACTCCGTCTACTCTAGGCCTTGGCAATGTAGTCGTGGGCAGCAGCGGAACTGCATCCGGCACATTGACTGCGAGCGGGGCGAACGTAACGGTGACTGCCGCAAACACCGGCAACTCTGTGTTCAGCGTCGGAGGTCTTTCACTGCCGATTACAATCCCGGTTGGCCAAAGTACTTCATTCTCCGTGACGTTCAGTCCCCAGATTGCTGGATCAGCGAGCGCTTCACTGAGTCTTACTAGCAACGGACAGCCGGCTACGACAACTGAATCTCTTACCGGAACAGGCACGCCCGCTCCAACGCACACCGTAAACTTGTCCTGGAACGCGAGTACCTCTTCAAACATCTCCGGCTATAACATTTACCGTGCTGGATATACGACATCGTGCGGTAGCTTTTCGAAAATCAATGGGGTATTGAATACAGGCACGCTCTACACGGACTCGACAGTAACGAATGGAAGTGCATACTGTTACGCCGCGACGGCGGTCGACTCCAGCAGCGTTGAGAGTGCGTACTCGAACATCGTGTCCAACCTGAAGATCCCGACTCCGTAGCTTGGTACGCGAGAGTCTTGGGTGGAGATCTGCTCCGCCTCCCTGATTCGTCCACGTCGCGCGGATATTCTCAAGGCCTTGAGCTAATCTCTGAAGAAGAGCGAACGGGTGCGTGCCGCTTGCTCAGTCCCTATGCTGCGTGACGGCCTTTTTTGAGGCTTCCTCCCCGTGACTACTATTACGCCGAGACTCGGCGCAACCAGCACTCTTTCAAGTGGCTACTCCCAACTTGGGCAGAAGCCACTGCGTCAAGAACAGGTACCCGACCAGCAATGCAATCAACCACACCCATTCAGGCATGTTTCAGTTTCTCCCGGCTATCAATGCCTAGTTTACGCAGAAACGTCATCATGGGACACCAATTCGTCAAACCCGACTGGAACAAGTTGAGCCCTACGAAAGCGGTGAAGAGATACCAGTACTGGTTGACCCAGTGGCCAAGGGCCAATGATACCAGCACGAAGAGCCCAGCCATCAAGCGAAGCGTGCGTTCAATCGTCATACCTTGATCTCCTTGAAAAAAGTCATCGCGTCACTTCATACAGCGACATTTCACATGCGGCAATGTTCTCCGGCGAATGAGGATGCGCCGGAGGCGCTTGTTTTCGTTTCTGCGAGAGGTAGTAAAGTACAGGCACCGCCATGCGGGACAGGACCGTGGAGGCAACCTCTCCTGCCATGAGTGACAGTGCTAATCCTTGAAAAATTGGATCGAATAGAATGACGCTGGCTCCCACAACCACGGCCGCGGCAGTTAGAAGCATGGGCCGGAATCGCACCGCACCCGCATCTATCACGGCTTCCTCCAGTGACATTCCCTGCGATCGGCGCAATTCGATAAAGTCAACGAGGATGATGGAATTGCGAACGATGATGCCGGCTCCGGCGATGAACCCGATCATCGAGGTGGCTGTGAAAAAGGCCCCCATCAAGGTATGCGCCGGCAGGATTCCGACCAGCGTGAGCGGAATCGGAGCCATGATCACCAGTGGCGTGATGAAGGAGCGGAACCAGCCGACTACCAGAACGTAGATCAAGACTAGAACTGCCGCGAATGCCAGGCCAAGGTCGCGAAACACTTCCACCGTTATGTGCCATTCTCCGTCCCACTTCATTGAGAAGTGATCGGTGCGCTCAGGCATGGATGTTCCCTTGTACTGCTTCACCACATAGCCCCCGGGCAGGTTGATTTGATCAATGGCGTCGCTCATTTTCATGATCGCGTAGACCGGACTCTCTTCGCCGCCGGCTACGTCGCCGGTGACATAGACCATTGGCAGCAGATTCTTGCGGTAGACGCTGGTATCGATAGTCGTCGTCTGAAGGTTCGTCACCTCTTTGAGCGAAATCTGTCCCCTTTGAGGTGTAGGCAGCTTCAGGCTGCTCAGGTTTTCGATTGACGATCGATCGGCGCGGGCCAGCCGAACCTCGATCGGAACGTCTTCACGCGAGTTCGAATCGTGCACGAGTCCTGCATTTACACCACCCAGTCCTATCTGCAACGTGCGAGCAACGTCGGCGGGGGAAATTCCGTGCAACGCGGCTTTGGCTAGATCGACTCTCATGTCGTATTTCGTTTGCGGGTCTTCCACGTACCAATCCACGTCGACCACGCCCGTGGTCTGCTGGAAGATTTTCTTGACTTGTGCTGCCAGTGCGATCTGGCCTTTGTAGTCGGGACCATACACCTCTGCTACGAGCGTTTGCAGTACAGGCGGGCCGGGAGGGACCTCGGCGACTTTGATGCGCGCTCCGAATGATTCTGCGATTCTGTCCAGATCTGGCCGTAAGCGTCTCGCGATTTCGTGGCTCTGTGCCTTGCGAGCCTGGCTCGGCCGCAGATTCACTTGAATGTCCGCCTGATTCGGTTGCGAGCGGAGGAAGTAGTGGCGCACCAGTCCATTAAAGTTGTAGGGACCGGACGTGCCGGCGTAAATCTGGTAATTGACAACATCCGGCTGTTCGCTGAGATGGCGCCCCAGTGCCTGGGCCGCTCGCGTGGTATGTTCCAACGGTGTTCCATCAGGCATGTCGATGATGACCTGGAATTCGCTTTTATTATCGAAGGGCAGCATCTTCACCCGAACCCATTTCAAGGGAACAAACGCAATCGCTGCGAGAAGGAGCACCACGACTCCCGCGAGGAACATCCATCGCCGGCGAGAGTCGCGAACAAGCGGGTTCATCATTTTGCGATAGA
>QIAL01000906.1 GCA_003225535.1 Acidobacteriota bacterium
CCTACCAGATATTGGTCGCGAGCAGTCTCGATGGGTTGCGCTCAGGGAAGGCTGATGTCTGGGACAGCGGTAAAACGAACTCAGACGAATCCGTCGGAATTGCTTACAAAGGCCCTGCTTTGGAATCGCGGAAGCGCTACTACTGGAAGGTTCACGTTTGGGACGCGGCGGGGAAGGCCTCGGACTCCGTCGAAGACGCGTGGTGGGAGATGGGCCTCCTTCGCGCGGAAGACTGGAAAGCAAAGTGGATTACCTGGAAAAATCCGGAAGACGAAGCAGACCGCAAGGATATCCGCTGGATTTGGGTGAAAGGACAGGATGCGCTCGCGGCAGTTCCGAAGAGTTCTGTAAATTTTCATTTGAATGTGCACCTCGTGGATAAACCCCGCGCGGGGTTGTTATTCCTCGCAGTTTCCGGAGATTACACCGCACAGGTGAATGGGCGCGAAGTTGGCCACAAGCACGAATGGGGAACGTTCGATCGACGTGACATCGCCGACGAACTCAAGATTGGCGACAACGTCGTGAACATCAAGGTCACCGCGCCGGACATCCCGGAGAGAGGTCCAAATGCCGGGGCTACGAGCACGAAGGCTGCACTTGCGGCGCTGATTAAGATCACGGACGCGAACGGGCAGAAAGCGATTCATCAGCCCAGGCTGCCAACGTCGTGACAGATTTAAGCGACAAGCGACTCGGTGATCCCGGGCCCCTGCCTCAGCCCGCGGCTTCCTTCCGCCGGGCCCTTGACGTCTCGAAGCAGGTTCGCAGCGCCCGACTCTATATCACCGCTCTCGGCAGCTACCGTGTGTACCTCAACGGAACGCGCGTCAGCAGTGACGTGCTCACGCCCGAATTCACCGACTATCGAAAGCGTGTGTTGTATCAGACCTACGATGTCACTGAGTTTGTAAATCGCAGCAAGAATCAGATCAGCGCCCTTCTCGGCGATGGTTGGTATGGCAGTCCACTCACATGGGTCGGAATGCACTTCTTCGCTCCGCCGGATCGTTTTCAGGCTCAGCTTGAAATCAATTACTCCGACGGCACTCATGAAGTAGTTGTCACCGATGACTCCTGGAAAGCGTCGGCTTCCCCCATTCTCGAATCCCAGATTTACGGCGGCGAGACCTACGACGCCCGCCAGGAAAATGCAGGCTGGCAACAGTCGAACTTTGACGATTCACATTGGAGCGCGGCGTCGATCGCCGATCCGCCATCAATCGCGGTTACCAGCCAGATCACCGCGCCCGTGCGCGTAGTCGAAACTCTGTCGCCAAAAGAGGTGAAGCCTTTGCCGGGTGGATCCTACGTCTTCGACATGGGCCAGAACATGGTCGGATGGGTCACGCTCAAAGTGAAAGGGCCCGCGGGCACGATGGTGCGCCTGCGATTCGCTGAAATCCTGAACCCTGACGGCACGATCTACACCGCAAACTTACGCAATGCCGACGCGACTGACACATACATCCTCAAAGGCGTTGGCGAAGAAACCTTCGCGCCGCACTTCACATTTCATGGGTTTCGCTACGCAGAGGTGACTGGATATCCGGGCAAGCCATCTCTCGACGCGATCAAAGGACAGGTTCTGAGTAGCGTCAGTGGCGAGCCTGCTGCCAAGCTGACGACCTCCAGCGACCTCGTCAATCACATGTGGGAGATCGGCCTGTGGGGCCAGCGGGGAAACTACCTCAGCATTCCGACCGACTGTCCGCAGCGTGATGAGCGTCTGGGATGGATGGGCGACGCCGGTGTTTTCTGGCGAACTGGCAGTTACAACTTCGACGTGGCCGCCTTCTCGCAGAAGTTCATACAAGACATCGTAGACGCGCAGACCAGCCCGGGAGCGTTTACCAACGTCTCTCCCAATACGCTTCCCTTTGGTGGAGGTGGAACGGAAGGGACCTCGGCATGGAATGAAGGCATGGTCGGCGCCCCGGGATGGGGTGACGCGGGCGTGATCGTTCCGTGGACGACCTGGGTGCAGTACGCCGACAAGTCGATGATCGAAAAGAATTGGGACGCGATGCAGCGCTGGATGGAGTTCATCCAGAGCCGCAATCCAGATTTCATCCGGAAAAACGGAGTGGGGCCAAACTTTGCCGACTGGCTGGCGCCTGATCCCAACACAAATAAAGACCTGCTCGCAACTGCTTATTGGGCGTTGATTGCCAACATGATGTCGCAGATGGCGCACGCCGTCGGCAAGGAAGACGACGCCAAACACTACGACGAAGTCGTGCAGAACATCAGGTCGGCTTTTCAGAAGATGTACATCAAAGATGACGGAACAGTCGGAACCGGAACACAAACTTCTTACGTTGTCACGCTCTATACGAAGATGGCGCCCGTCGACCGGATTCCTCGGCACTCCATTCCTGCTTTTCACCCTCGCCGACCACGGCCGTTCCGATGTCGCCTATCGCCTGCTGCTGAATGAGACCTATCCATCGTGGGGCTACATGCTTTCCAAAGGTGCAACCACGTGGTGGGAGCGCTGGAACGGCGACACAGGAGATCCCTCGATGAACTCTTACAACCACTACGCCTTCGGGTCGGTGATCGCGTGGATATACCGCTACGGCGCTGGGATCGACACGAATCTGAGTGGCCCCGGATTTAAGGAAATCGTGGTCCATCCCCATCTGGATTCGCGCATGCCTTCAGCGCGGGCCGAGTACGACTCGGTTTACGGCAAGATCGTCAGCGATTGGAAGGGAAGTCCTACCGGGCCATTCTCGTTGCGAGTCGTAATCCCGGCGAACTCATCAGCGAAGGTTTTCCTGCCTGCGAGCGCAGGAACGCACGTGAACGAAGGCGGCAAACCAGTCACCACGCAATCGGAAAGCGGCGAGAACGTAGTCCACGTCGGTTCAGGAACCTATAAC
>QIAL01000907.1 GCA_003225535.1 Acidobacteriota bacterium
CCGTTCCTGAACCATCCTCAGTTCTGCTCCTTGGCTTGACAGGCAGTATTTTCGCCGTTGCCAGGCACCGGAAGTTGCTGCGATAGCGAGCCCACAAACCTCGGAACAAATCGCTACTCGTACCGCAGAGCGTCGATCGGATCGAGCCTCGAAGCTTTTTGCGCGGGGTAAAATCCAAAGAAGATTCCGATTGCTGCGCTGACCACAAATGCGAGCACAATCGACTGCGGATCGGTGAGTGTCGGCCAATGATTTACTGAAGCAAGGATCCAGGACGCAGCGATTCCGGCCGCGATGCCGAGGCCGCCCCCGACCGCGCTGAGCGTTACGGCCTCGGTGAGGAATTGTGTGAGAATATCACGGCCCTTGGCGCCCACAGCCATGCGGATTCCAATCTCACGTGTGCGCTCCGTCACGCTCACGAGCATGATGTTCATAATGCCAATGCCGCCCACGATCAACGAGACGAAGGCGATCGCAAGGAGCAACATTCTCATTACCTTTTGGGTCGCGGTCATGGCATCCACGATTTCCTGCTTTGTTGGGCGCCCAGGAGCACGCTGGCGTCCTCGGCTTGCACATTGATGCTGCGCAAGGTGGTTGTCCCGGTCACGCGCTTCATGGCGCTCGTGTAGGGAATGATCAACACATCATCCTGGTCGCTTCCTTGAACGGACAGGCCCTTGGGACTGAGTTGGCCAACAATAATGAACGGCACGCTTTTAATCCGGATGATCTGCCCAATCGCGCTGGAGTCTCCGTAAAGCTGCCTGCCGGTGGTTTGGCCGATCACCGCCACCTTATTGGCGCCGCGCACGTCCTGGTCGGTGAACATTGCTCCTTCCGCGAGCGGCCACTGGCGCAAATCCAAATATCCCTCTCCTTCGCCCAGTATCCGTGTGTACCAGTTTTGATTTCCTGCTGCCACCTGGGTGACCGTCTGAACTTCTGGACTAACCGTGAGCACTCCGGGCACCTCTCGAAGGATAGCATTCGCGTCTTCAATCGTGAGGGTGCCCGCGCTTCCCCAGCCGGTATGCAACCCGCCACGTGTGACACTCCCGGAGAACACCAGGAGGACGTTTTGGCCGAGACTGGCGATTTGCGCCTCCACCATCGCTTTGGCGCCGTTTCCGATGCTCACCATGGCGATCACTGCCGCGACACCGATAATGATCCCAAGCATGGTCAAAACCGTTCGCAGCTTGTTTCGCTTGAGGGCGCGCGCCGCGATTTTCAGGATGGCCAGGATTCTCATCATGTTAATTGGACTGCCCGTTGCTCTTCGCGAAGCCGGTTCAATTCCTCTTCCGCCGCAAGCCGATTATTCACGGCTTCGTCGCTCACAATGCGACCATCCCGCATCACGATCATCCGCTTTGTATAACGCGCGATATCGAGCTCATGCGTGACCATCACTACGGTCATGCCCTGCTGATTGAGCTTCTGGAATACACCCATGATCTCAATGCTCGTTTGGGTATCCAGATTTCCAGTGGGTTCGTCGGCCAAGAGTAGCGCCGGGTCATTTGATAACGCGCGCGCGATTGCTACTCGTTGCTGTTGACCACCGGAAAGCTGGTTCGGATGGTGCCCAGCGCGGTCCGCCAAACCCACATTTTCGAGCGCCCGCCGGGCCCGTTCGCGTTGCTGGGACCCGCGCAACATTTTTGGCGTGTAGAGCATCGGCAATTCCACGTTCTCAAGCGCCGATGTGCGCGCCAGCAGATTGAAGCCCTGAAACACAAAGCCGATCTTTTGATTCCGGATTTCCGCCAACTGGTTTCGGTTCAACTTCGAAACGTCTACTCCATCCAGCAAATAACGTCCGCGCGTCGCCCGGTCGAGGCAGCCTATGATGTTCATCAACGTTGACTTGCCTGAACCGCTCGCGCCCATAACCGCCACGAATTCTCCGCGCTGAATTGGGAGCGAGACATCGCGAACCGCGTGAATGGCGAATTCCCCCGTTTGATAAATCTTATCGATATGTTCGAGTTGGATAACAGCTTCCATCTCTAGAATCTCCGCATTCCACCACCAAACGGATTCGATGGCATGCCGGTCGTGGGTGGCTTTTCCGCCATATTCGAGCCAATGATCACCACTTCGCCTTCCTTCAATCCTTCGGTCACCTCAGTGGAAACACCGTCGCTAATTCCGATCTTGATCTGGCGCGGCTTCGGTTCCGGTTTGTCAGGCGAACTGGTATCCAGAAGGTAAATCGTTCGC
>QIAL01000036.1 GCA_003225535.1 Acidobacteriota bacterium
AGTGCGATCGTAGCCAGGCGCACGACGCTGTCTTCCATAGATCCGCGAATCCCAATCGTCTCCAGATCGTGTCCATCCATGCTGGTGAGGACGGTGACCGCCAGCACCATCAAATCGGGCCGCACCCTCGCCGCGTCCACCGCGGCTCGCACCATCTTCGTGCTTCCCGCAGCGTGGATTGTGAGCATGCTCACGCCAAGTTTCTCAGCCTCGGCTACGGCTGCTCCAACGGTGTTTGGAATGTCGTGATACTTCAGATCGAGAAACACTCGCCGTCCGGACGTGACGAGATCGTGCACGATCTGCGGTCCCACGGCGGTATAGAGTTGCATCCCCACCTTGTAGGTCAAGGCGGAGTCTCCCACCGCCGCCACAATCTTCTGTGCGGCGGCGGCGGACGAAACGTCGAGCGCAACGATGAGCCGCTCGCGCGGATCATCACTTCGATAGCTCAAGCTATCGGTCGGGATGCGGTCGGGCAGAGCAGCCGTCATCCCGATTAGTGTACGGGTTTTTACGGGAGTTTCGCTACAGGGGGATGGTTAACGGCAACCGTCTGGTAATCCGGCTTCTGTTGTTGCCGGGATTTGGCGACACTGGTCGATTGAACCAGATCCAGACGTACTCGTTGCAGCCCATGAGCCCTCATCTGAAGAGCTTGGGCGGCCCCATAAGAAAGGTCGATAATCCGGCCCGGGACGATCGGTCCACGATCGTTGACCCGGACGATGACAGCCTTCCCGTTACGCAGGTTCGTTACCCTTACGTAGCTTCCCATGGGAAGCGTAAGGTGGGCGGCGGTCATATCGTACATATCGTACGGTTCACCGCTGGCCGTCGGTTTGCCTTCGAAGTTCTGCCCGTACCAAGACGCTGTTCCAACTTGATACGGTTTGGTCTTGCCGACCTGTTTGCGGACTTCGGACTTCGCTTGAACAGAACTAACTGGAGCCGGTTTCGCCTCCGAGATGTTCGGTCCCTGAGCCGCTCCCAGGCCGACGATCAGAAAAGCGATCGCCAGTCCATGAGCTATACGTCTTCGCATTCAGTTCTCCTCGCATACTCAAAAGTGCCCTTGGCCTAAGGCTGGTCTTGCCTGCAGTTCGTAGATGCTATCGGCCTGCCAAACAGTGTGTCAAGGTGAAAGGACACGTCCCAAAGTGATCTCCTAGTAATAGAAGTCTTACGTAACATGTTGTAAATTTATAGGGATGCGGGCAAACGCCTTTATTTCAGAAAGGTTACGCGTTTACCAAATAGTAAGTAGCACGAACGACGTGGCAGGGTAGAATTTACAAGCCGAATGGAATCAATGAATTACAAGAATAAATCTGGCAACTTGCATGGAATCATATATTTACGGCCGAGCACCCGTCGCTTGAACTCAAAGAATTTTTCTCCGGCAGGATGAATAAAATCAATCCCGAGACTTTGCCGATATGAGATTCTGTGCCAAAGTCTGGGCATCAGACGAGCTTTCGAGAACTGAAGGCCATGGCCGAAAAACCACCTGTGGTGCTCACGATCGCTGGATTTGACCCTTCCTCCGGAGCCGGCGTCACTGCCGACATCAAGACTATTGCGGCTCATGGCTGCTATGGCGTGTCCTGCATTACCGCCATGACGGTGCAGTCGACTTCAGGGGTGAAGCGGGTGGAGGCGGTCGATCCTGCGCTGGTCACAGATACGCTTCAGGAACTTGTCGACGATTTGGAAATCGCCGCCGTCCACATCGGAATGCTGGGCACGGGGAAGGTCGCCAGGGCCGTTGCCGACTTCCTTAAGCCAATCGGATCCGGCAAGGGTAGGCTGCCCAATATCGTTCTCGATCCCATCCTTAAATCTTCCTCGGGAGCCGATCTGCTCGACGCAGCCGGAACCCGAATTTTGATCGAGCGCCTGGTCCCATTGGCGGATGTGATAACTCCGAATGTCGATGAAGCGGCAATCATTACAGGAATGAAGAAAGTAGAAGAATTGGACGAGATGAGGGCGGCTGTCGCCAAGTTGCATGAAATGGGGGCATCTGCCGTGGTTGTGACGGGGGGACATCTTGAAAAGGCGACGGATCTGCTGAGCTTCACCACGAAACGCGGAATAGAACAGGAAGTTTTCAAGGCAGAGCGCCAGCGCTCCAAATCCACGCACGGAACCGGTTGCGCTTTTGCCACTGCGATGGCATGCCACCTGGCATTGGATCGAGGGCTGGCCGAGGCCACTCTCCTGGCGAAGACCTATGTGACCGCCGCGATCTCCAATGGCCAGCCGTTAGGAAAGGGAATCGGACCGGTACACCATCTTTATCGGATGAGCCAGCAACGGCGTGCTGCGGGCAGCGGGGGCGAATCTACTTAATCCTGGAAGGGCCTCTTTAGAAGGATTCCGGCCACGAATGAAGCGGTGGCCGCCAGCAACCATTCCGCCCGGTAGTACTGAACCGCCTGAAAATCAATCCAAGTCTTGACACTGTATAGGGGGCCGACCAGCAGGGCTCCCGCCACGCAAGACAGACCGATCACGAACGCGATCAGCGACGCGGTCGAAAGGCCTAGACGACTCTTGATCTCGTGAAAGTGCAAATGACGCATCCAGGAAGGGAATTTAGCCTTGTTCCAGGGAACTCCCGCAATGCCGGCTTGGATCCGGTCAATGGCGCGCTCCCATAACCCGGCTAGCGCTGCCGCATCGGCCCGGGCGGAGGAACTGATCGCTGCCGGGCGTCGTCCGCCACACGAGTGACAAAACTTCGAGCCCAGCAGGAACTCGGTCCCGCAGCGGGGACAAGCTTCGGCCATCGTCGGATGGGGGTCGCGAACCGCGACTTCCTCACTTAGAGTCGGCGGGCGCCAGAACTCTTCTTGCGTTCCTTGTGCTACCTCTGCCATAAACTGAGACCTACCCGGAAAACCTTAGATCGCACTCCAAGCACCAAAACGTTGCAGATGCAAGATACTGAAAAATAATAGTTTATAAATCGAGGGCTTTTTGCACCGATTGCGCTGCAAGCAATTCTTACGTGGCTAAGTGCGTAAACTTGCGTCAGTTACGAAAGCCTTGGGACTCAAGAACGCACCCAAAAAAAATACTGAACGATAGCGGAAGTTCTCGAAGTCCCGGGGCCCCAAGTCTTAGCCCCGGCGCTGGCCGCGCCCGCACAGTTCTCCAAGCTCCATTTGGCGAACCGGGTCGCAAGCGATTAACGAGTGCTTCCGCTACCTTCAGTTCTGTGGCTGATCAGAGTATAGGAGCGCTTTTGCTGGACCGGGAGTAGCGGACACGGCACGGAGCTAACGCTGTTGATTCTGCCCGAAATGGGCCCGCCCGCAGCCCGGATCGGTTCGAACACGCGCGCTTCGTTTAGACTAGGCAAACTGGGTTTTGTGGATCCTCAAGCAGAGTCTGCGCATGAATCTCCCGCTGTGTGCTCGCCTCATTACGCTTCTCGCTCTTGTCATGACGAACGGCCCGTTTGCCGGGACGCAAATAACACCCGACCCAAAGCCCACTCATGGCCCGCCGCACGATCCTGAAACAGAGGTGGCATTCGATCACTTCTACAACATGGACTACGTCCGGGCGACAGAGGAACTTGAGAAGATTGTTGGCAAGCATCCCGACGACGCGTTCCCGGTGAATCATCTCCTGACAGTGGTTCTCATGCGCGATCTCTACGAAACAGGTGCGATGAACACCGGAGACTACACGAACGATAGTTTTATAGGACGCGCCCCCCGTCCTACGGATGGCAAGACCAAGGATCGCATCAAAGAGCTGGCACATCGCGCCCTGAGCCTGGAAGACAAGCGGCTCAAAGCCAATCCAGCAGACATCAATGCACTTTATTGCCGCGGCGTTACGCGTGCCGAGTTTGCGGTCTACACCGGGCTCGTCGAACGCGCATGGTTTTCGGCGTTGCGCAATGCTGTCGGCGCACGCCACGATCACGAGCGCGTGCTTGAGCTCGATCCCTCCTACTCCGATGCCAAGATGGTGGTCGGTACGCACAACTACGTCGCCGGAAACCTGCCATGGAGCATAAAAGTCGCGGCCGCCCTGGCCGGACTTAACGGATCGAGAGATAAGGGACTAAGCTACCTGCGCGAAGTAGCGACAGGCAATGGCGAGAACTCCACCGACGCCAAAGTGATCCTCTCCCTGTTCCTTCGCCGCGAGCACCACTACGACGAAGCCATCGGATACATGCAGGAGTTGACAGCGAGGTATCCTCGCAACCATCTGTTCCCGACCGAAGTCGCCAACCTCGAGCGCTCCGCGGGGCGACTCAGTGAAGCTGAGGCCGGGTATCGGAGAGTTTGGCAAAACGGCCGGGAAGGGAAGTATGGCAAGCTTCACTACGAACTGGCTGCATGGGGTTTGGGTGAGTTGTTGCGGAGCAAGAAAGACTTTGATGGGGCCGCAGCCGCTTACGAACTGGTCAATCAAGCCCCCAACCCCGATCCCGACATTCGCCAGAAAGCCAATCTCGCAGCCGGAGAAATGTACGACCTGCTCCAGAAACGTGACTTGGCGATGAAAGCCTACGAAGCCGTCCTGACCGGGCGCGCCGATAGCGGACAGGCCGACCAGGCCCGCCGCCACATGAAAGAGGCGTACCGGGAATAGCGTTATTTATAGTATGATTGATGCATCAATGAATCAATTGGTACCTTCGAAATGAACCGACGTGTTGATGCTCATCTTGCCCGTACTCAATTCGGTCAGATAATGGATCGAGCTGTCGAGAACAACGAACGCTTTGTGGTGGAGCGCCGCGGGGAGCCGGCGGTTGTGATCATGAGCGTTCAGGACTTTATTCGTATTACCTCGCCACCACCCGATTGGCTCGAAAAAGCCTGGAGCGGGGCGAAACGAAGGGGGATCGACAAGCTCACCTCACAAGAGATTGACACTGAGATCGCTGCCCACCGCCGTGAGAAGCGGAAGTGATTCGCGCCGTGATCGACACGAACGTTCTCGTGTCGGGCATGATCGCTGCTTCCGGGAATGAAGCTCTCTTACTCCTCGCTATCGATCACGAACTAGTCAGCCCCTGCTTCTCTGCAGAAATCCTGCAGGAGTACGAACAGGTTTTGCGGCGCCCCAAATTTGGGTTCGAGGCGCTGGAAGTGGAGTCTCTTTTGAACTTGATTCGAAGACAAGGTGAGTTTATTCACTCAGCCCCAATACCTCCACTCTCACCAGATCCCGGTGACGACAAGTTCATTGCGTGTGCATTAGCGGCAAAATCAGAAGTTCCTGGTCACAGGAAACAAACGACACTATCAGGAATCTTGGCTGTCTGGCACGAAACTGCTCAACGCGGGAGAGTTGATTCAGTTCATCGCAGCTCTTCTTTGAGGTGAGCCGGTTTATGGAACCTTTCAGGCTGTGCGGTCGTACCATAGACTGAGGGCGGAGCTATGTACTGCAACTATTGCGGAAAAGTGATTCAGGACGATGCCTTGGTCTGTGCTTACTGCGGGATCCGGGTGGGAGCCTCGTTGGCTCGGGTAAAACTGGTCCGTCCGCGCCTCGGGCGCAAGGTGGCCGGCGTTTGCCTCGGATTCTCCGAGTACTTCGACATCGATGTCACGCTGGTCCGGGTCGTGTGGCTGATCGTCGCATTCATGACGGGTGTCGGCTTCCTTTCCTATCTGATTGCGTGGATCATCATGCCGGAGGAGCCGTTGCTGCTGCCTGCTCCCACAGGTGTGCAGCCGATGACAGACACGCGTTATTAGACTCGGGATCGGTCAGACGCGGCAAGCCAAGGCACGCACGCCACTCGCCCTGCTCGTGTTTTAATGGCTGCCATGGCCGCCATCCCTTCTTATCGTCTACGCAGCGATGACGCGGAAATCGTCTACTGGATCCTCGGCGATGGACCTCCGGTAGTCCTTCTCCATCCCTTTCCCGCCAATCACGAATTCTGGATGCCGGTTGCCGAAGCGCTGGCATCGCGCTATCGGCTGATCCTTCCCGATCTGCGCGGGCATGGAGAATCGGATGCAGGAGAAGGTCCAGCCACCATGGCCAAGCATGCCGCGGACGTTGCGCGTGTGATGGACGATGCCGGCGTCGGCCGCGGCCCGCTCATCGGAGTGTCGATCGGCGGATATCTTCTCTTCGAGTTCTGGCGAATGCATCGCGGCCGGGTCGCTGCGCTTGGCCTGTGCAACACGAAAGCTCCAGCCGATAACCCCGAAGCCCGAGCCGCACGGTTGCAGGCCGCTAACGATGTCCTTCAACGTGGCGTCGAGCCGTTTCTGCAATCGATGGTTCCGCGCCTCTTTGGCAAGACCACGCGTGAGACGCGTCCCGATCTCATCGAGGGTGCACTCCGAATGATGCGGCAGATGTCGCCCGAAGACATCGCACAGGTACAGCGAGGCATGGCCGAACGGCCCGATTCGACGGACACATTGAAAACCATCAACGTACCGACATTGCTCGTCACCGGAGACGAGGACATTACGACCGGCATCAACGAAGCTGACCTCATGCGCCAGCATATCGCGGGCAGCCAGTTGCGCGTGATTCCGAAGGCTGGGCACTACTCGCCGTGGGAGCAGCCGGCAGAAGTCACGAGACTCCTGCGCCAGTTCCTTGACTCGTTGTGAGAGAGGGCGGCCCCACCCTTGTCTTTGCGTTCTCTGTGGAGTGAGAGCCTGCCCTGAGCGCAGTCGAAGCGGTGGGGCTTTCGACTTTTCACCTTGGGTCAATCGAGCATGATCAAGGGGTTTCGCGCCATAAGCGCCAACTTAAGAATTGCTTCCTGTTTGCCGTCATCCGGGAGCAACTGGGCAGTTGGGCCGAATCGAAATCACTTCCGCTACGCCGACTTGCACTAAGACTTCGCGGTACTAATGGCCCGAAGTCTCAGTCTCATCGGGCAAGCAGTGGGGCGGCTACAGCCCGGCGCCTGATCCCAAAGCCACCGATCGCATGGATCACGTGGCCTTCACCACCGACAACATCGGCGCTCTCCGCCGCTATCTTGTCGAGAAGGGAATCAAGCCCGGACAAATCGAAGGCCGCTCTGACCACAGCCTTAGCCTGATGGTGAAAGACCCGGAGGGCCATCGCATCGAGTTCGTAGAGCGCAGCAAAGACGATGCGGCGCCGCCCGCGCCCAATGCGGTTTCTCACCGCATGATTCACGCCGGCTTCCTGGTGTACGACCGGGCCGCCGAGGATCATTTTTACCGTGAGATCCTCGGCTTCCGTCCCTATTGGCATGGCGGGATGAAAGACACCGAAACCGACTGGGTCTCGCTGCAGGTTCCCGACGGCACCGACTGGTTGGAATATATGTTGAACCAGCCGCAGCACCCCGATCTTGAACTGACCGGCGTCATGAATCACATTTCCTACGGCGTCGCCGACATGAAAAAGGCGCAGGCCCTCATCGAATCGCATGGCTGGAAGGAACACGGCGGGGAGCACTCGCAGATGGGCAAAGACGGCAAGTGGCAGCTCAACGTGTTCGATCCTGATCTCGTTCGCATCGAACTGATGGAGTTCAAGCCGGCGCAAAAACCTTGCTGCAGTGACTTCACCGCCCCTCACCCGTCGGAGTAGCAAAGGAGAACGTTTGTTCCTCCGTGCACCTCTGTGCCCTCTGTGGTGAGTGAATTGTGGTCTTCGGGGGCCGCTCCGAATTTGTTAGAATCTCCGGCGATGACAACCGCCATAGCCGAATCCGTTCTGGTTCCCCCCGGCACCATCGCCACCGCCAAGGGCGACGGCCAAGCCATTGATCTCAGTGCCGCTGCAAGCCGCGTATTTCTCGGGACCCTCTCCATCACCAAGATCATCGAGCAGGAATCCCTCGACGTCAGTATCTTCGGCTCTGCCGACGGTTCCACCTGGGAACCCAAATCCATCGCCGCCTTCCGGCAGGAGTTCTACGCCGGCGAGACTCCTCTGCTGCTGGACCTGACCGCCCATCCCAATGTGAAATTCGTGCGCGCCCATTGGGAAGTTGCGCGCTGGGGCCGGGGTACGGAAACTCCTATGTTCGAATTTGGGGTCACGCTGAAAGAGATTCCACCCGACATTCTGAAAGAAGTTTCGACGAAAGCAACCCGCTGAGAATTGCGGATTGTTGATTTTTGATTGAAACCGTTATTCGAGTGCTGCTGAAGCGAAAGTTTTTTATTCAACAATCATCAATCAACAATTCCCTCGCCTCCATCCGTTATATTGATCAAGGAATGAAAGTCCAATCGAACGTAGTCGTGCGCCCGGCGCGCAACATCCGGGGAAGCGTCGAATTGCCCGGAGACAAGTCGATCTCCCATCGCTACGGCATGCTGGCGGGAATTGCCGAGGGCCCTTCGCGCATCGAGAATTATTCCACCGGTGCCGACTGCGCCAGCACTCTGGGCTGCATGCGAGCGATGGGTGTGAAGTGGGAACGCAAGTCGAAAGATCAGAATGTCATCGAAGTACAAGGCCGCGGCCTCTCGCTAGCCGCGCCTGCCACGCCGCTCGATTGCGGAAATTCCGGTTCCACCATGCGGATGCTGAGCGGGATCGTCGCCGGGCAAAGCTTCACCAGCGAGATGATCGGCGATCAATCCCTCTCCCGCCGCCCCATGGAACGGATCATCAAGCCACTCTCAGCCATGGGCGCCCGGATCGAGTCGTACCAGGGAAAGCCGCCCCTGCGGATTACGGGTGGACCGCTGAAGCCAATCGACTACAAGATGCCCGTGGCCAGCGCGCAAGTAAAATCCTGCCTGTTGTTCGCCGCACTCTTCGCCGATGGCGAGATGCGAGTCGAAGAATCGGTGCGCACGCGAGATCATGGTGAGTTGGCTCTGCGCGCCTTCGGAGCGCAATTGCAGCGTAAGAAGGCCGACGGAGGAAGCGAAGTTCGCATCCGCGGCGGCCAGCGTTTGCATGGCATCGAAGCGCGTGTCCCTGGAGACCTTTCGAGCGCGGCGTTTTTTCTCTGCGCTGCGGCCTTATTCCCAGGATCACAACTGACTCTGCCCAATCTTCTGATGAATCCTACTCGTGCGCGCCTGCTCGACATCCTCATGCAGATGGGCCTGCACATCTCCGTGACCCAAATCGAAGAGATTCACGGCGAGATGGTTGGATCGCTCCAAATCGGAGGCGCGACCCTGAAGGGCACCACAATCGCCGGAGCCGACTCGGCTAAGCTGATCGACGAAATCCCCGTACTGGCCGCCATCGCGCCCTTCACAGACCAGGGAATCGAAGTGCGCGACGCGAAGGAATTGCGCGTGAAAGAATCGGATCGAATCTCGGCTGTTGCGACGAACCTCCGCAAGATGGGCGCGCAAGTGGAAGAATTCGAAGACGGCCTGAAGATCCCCGGCAAACAAACCCTCCACGGCGCCGAACTCGATGCCTTCGACGATCACCGTATCGCCATGGCTTTCGCCATCGCAGCCCTGCGTGCCGAAGGCGAAACCGTAATCCAAGGCGCAGAGGCAGCCGCGATTTCGTACCCCGCGTTCTTCGAGAATCTTGAAGAACTCACCGCCCGTTAGGCCTCGGTGCTGCTCTGTGCCTTCTGTGGTGAGGCTTTTTGCCGTAACCAACTTCAATACAGTATTCCCGACTCCACGGTAACTTCGGTTCTATTACGGAAGTGACCTGCCATCTCTCGGCGTCCCTCGGGAAAATACCTGCACACGGGCCGAGGCCCTGGACGCCTCGCGCATACTTTTTTCTGGGGAGATTCACATGCGATTCAAGATGTTATCTTGTGTTGGGTTGCTCCTAACGTCGATGGCATACGCCAAGGAGCCTAAGCCTTTTCAAACCGGCAAACTCCTGCAGATGGATTCTGTCGCCTGCGGTGTGTCGGAGAAAGACGGCAAGAGTCTCGCCGGCGAAATGCTCGGCACCGACTCAGGCAGCAAGAAGACGCACGAACTTCTTTGTCAGGAATACCTGTTGCAGTCCGAACACGTGATCTACCGCATTCGTCCGCGGGACGAGAAGCACCCCGTCCTTCTGCCCGTCGGAGAGCAAGCTCAATTCCGCATTCAGAAAGACAAGATGCTGCTGCGCGTGGAAGATCTCGACAGCAAGGAGCGTGAGTACATCGTAGTCTCGATGACTCCCCGCAGTGACAGCAGCACCGCCGATGCGGCTCCGCCGCGAGTCAGCCATCTCCAATAAGTTAGCCCTGACTATTCACGAAGATGGCGCGGGAGACACTCCGCGCCATTTGTTTTGCACGCCTCAGGTCATTTCTGTAGCTGGCGCAGGAGCCTCATTTAGCAGGTCTTCCGCTCTCCAACCCTGCCAAACCGATCTGCATCCATATAGGCGATTCGCAAGCTAGGCGTTCGCTCTTTGTGTGAGCCGTGCCGGGAATGCGAATGGCACGGAGAATTCGGAGGAGTAACACTAACCATGAAACACTATCTAGGACTCATTCTAACGGTGCTTTTCTTCGCTACCCCGGCGCTGGTCGCGCAGGAAACCGGCCCCGCGGATCACGCGGAAGTCGGCATCTTTGCCGAATATTTCCGCTTCGGTGACCCCGGACCCACCAGCAACTACATCGGCCTTGGCGGACGAGCGGCATTCAATGTCCGCCCCAGCGTGCAAATCGAAGGGGAAATGGGATACGACTTCGAGCGCAACTACACCAGCACCTTCAGCAACGGCGTCACCACGGCGACGGTGCAGAGCAGACTCCGCACGCTGCACGGATTGTTTGGTCCGAAGTTCCAGACAGGCTCTGGTCCATTCCGTGTGTTCGTTACCGGCAAAGTCGGATTTGAAAACTTCACGATGACCAACCAGGGTGCTCCAACCGGATTCCAGACTGCCGTCGGCTTGGCTAGCGGTGCAACGTACTTCTCTGTGTATCCGGGCGGAGGTATCGAAGCCTTTGCCGGCCCCATCGGTGTTCGCGCCGAAATCGGCGACAATATCTTCTTCAACAACGGGGTCCACAACAACATGCGCGTTACCTTCGGTCCGCAATTCCGGTTCTGATTCGGAGTACGCTTGGGAACCAACCGGCGGCCACAATGGCCGCCGTTTTTACTTTGCGCGATCCGTCACAATACCCTGACGCCTGTCACCTCGACCCATCCCGCACCGCCGGTATTGTTCTTTTTCTCAGACCGCTAGACCGGGAAACTCACGATTCCCTCCCTGCGCCTGTGTTACAGTATTGCCCATTCACTTCAGGTCGGCCGTGGGGCTGGCTGCATCCTGAGATTCCCCTTCGCCGAGGACCAATCGATGACTACTCTTCGCGAGCTAATTAAAGACCGCAGACTCTATTCCGTCGACGCCAACCGCACCGTGCTCGAAGCCGCGCGTTACATGCTGGAGCACAATATCGGTGCCCTGCCCGTACTCCGCGACGGAAATCTCACCGGCATCCTTTCCGAACGCGACATTATGAATCGCGTAGTCGCCGTCGGCCGCACCCCGGGCACCACCGCCGTTTCTGAAGTCATGACCGCGAACCCGCGCGCCGTCCCAGCCGATGAAAGCATCGAAGAGTGCCTGTTCATCATGCGCGAATTCGGATTCCGCCACCTCCCCATCGTCGAAGGTAAGGAATTAAAAGGACTGGTTTCTCTGCGGGATGTTCTGATGCACCAGGCGGCTGAGATCGAAAAGCAGACGAGACGAGCAGCATCATAAAGACCGGGCCTCGGACCTCAGACCTTAGCCCTCGGCCTTGGGTACCACTCCGAACGATCGACCTTACGTCGGGGGTGTCGGGAACGCTGGGATCCGGAGCCTGGGTCCGAGGTCCGAGGTTTGACGCCCGACGCCGCTTTCCTCACTCCCGCTTCCGCAGAATCGTCTCCCCCGGCTTCGGCGGCAGCCGGAATGGAAACTCGAAAATCTTGCCCGCTAGCGGCACGCGCAGGATGAACTCCTCCTGCTTCTTCCACCGGCTGATCCACTTGCTGTCGGTGCTGAACAGAACCCATCCGCTGGCCTCGGTTTTCGCCGGGCTTAGCCGCGTCGGCCGCAGGCTATTTTTGCCCACGAATTCCTGCAGTTCCGCCGAATCCTTCAGAAACGCACGCACGAAAGCTTCTTTCTGCTCCTTCTGCTCAGGATGCTTCTCCACTTGCCGCGCGGTCTCGTCGTTCAATGTGTCCGCATCGTTCTGCACTTTGTCGGAGAAGCCATCTGGATCGAGCGCGGTCTGCATCACCTGAAAATGTTTCATGAACTGCAGCGAGATGTTTCGGGTTTCAACCTCGAGTGATGCCTGTCCGCGATAGCGCACCGTCAGCAGGACCGCGAAGAACTGCTGATGCCGCCGGTGCACTTTCTCCAGCTCCTGCGAATCGACCGCCATCACGATCCCGGCATCGTCCGACCAGAGCCCGTAGCGGTACTTCCCGTCGGCGTCGCGTGAGAATGTACAGCCAGGATTGCCTTCCGCCCAGCGCACCGCTGGAATCCGATTCTTGTCTTTATTAGACGCGAACGCCGGATGCGCCAGCATGGAACTGACGGGGGCCATCAGCATGAGAAGCTTCAGTAGCAGTCTCATAAGCGGCTTTGGGAAGGCGACGGCTTCAGCTGTGCCGCTTAGGCTCGCAAAGGAGATGGGCTTTAGCCCCTGAGGTGCAGACCGGCTCATGGCTCACGGCGTTTTAGGAGGCACGGTGACCGTCAAGCTGACGGTAGGCCCGGTGGTGGTTGTGCTGGCGTTACTCGAAGCGACACCATTGGAATCAACCCCGACGATTGTAAACGTATACGTGTTGGCCGGCGTGATCCCGTTCGGTGTCGTTGTGGACGTGGTGTTATTGGCGCATCCCGGAGTCAGAATGAAGACTCCGCAGAGCACAACAACTGCCAGCATGCCCCAC
>QIAL01000908.1:0-1267 GCA_003225535.1 Acidobacteriota bacterium
CGGAAACAACGGCAGGTAGTGTCGGTACTTCTTGGCCGCCAAAGGCATCCGCTGAAGGGGGCTCGTCTTGATGGTGCGATTCTCGATGATGGAACTAACCGAACCGGGGACGTGGAGGAGTGTGAATATCGGCGCCTCAGGAAACAGCCCACAAAGCACCTCTAGCACTTTCTCGCCCCCACGCATCCCGGTCAGC
Organism: Acidobacteriota bacterium; assembly: GCA_003225535.1. Lineage (GTDB taxonomy): Bacteria > Acidobacteriota > Terriglobia > Terriglobales > Acidobacteriaceae > Sulfotelmatobacter. Next base: position 197 of record QIAL01000908.1, read on the forward strand.
CAGTCGTGGACCAGCACGACACGGTGGTCCTCGCAGAGTTTCGGTGATGAGACGGAGCAGCCCGGAGACACCATAAAGTCTATCCTAAATCAAACAGCTCGATGTCGACTCGCGGCCGACCTCGAATTGCGCTGTCCGACCGGAAAGGATTGAATTTCAATAGATGCGTGCAGCCGCCATAAGGGGTTGCAATTTGTTGGGCTAGCGGCTATTCTCACTCGCGAGAATTCAGCAATTTCAGGCGCGTCGCTGACTGCGTGGCTAGGTCTACCGATCAGCTTGGATTTAACGCAGACCTCAACATCCTGTGGCAAGAGATAACAACGCAGGCAAATATCTGATTGACAGACGAACCTTCCTTCTGAAGACAGGTCTGTTGGCAGCTGGTTCGGCCCTTGGATGTTTCCTAACGGGCTGCGATTCTGGCTTCGAAATACCCTGTTTAGGCCCGGCTGAGCCGCCGGTTCCAGTAACCGGAATGACGTACATCTGGGCGTCGAAGATCGGGTGCGCCTTGGATTGCAATCTGAAAAATGGGCGCAGTAAGCATACGGGCGGTGCTGCTACCGATGATGCGCCACGAATCAATGCTTCCATGGCCGCTGCCAGCGAGTCGAATCCGATCACGCTGATCATCGACGGAAGTGCGTTGATTTCGGGCCTGTTTCTTCCCGCCGGTGGATATTGGAACATCGCAGGTCTGGGCTGCGGGACCGGATTTTTTGTGAAAACGGGCACCAACAACGATGGTATCCACAATGGCCCTCCGGATGCGGGAGTACCTCCCGACCCGGGGCCGCCGGCTCCCGCGCGAGGAATGAACGTCTCACTCAAGAATTTCACACTCAATGGGAACCAGGGAAGTGGTTTTGATGGAGTCTCGACCAGCGGGACACGCCAAGGTAGTAAGTACACTTGGTTTTTTGGCATTAACCTGATGAATTTAGACAACATTGTGATTGAAAAAATGGTCGTTGTGAACACCCCTGCGTATCACATTCGTTTTTCCAATGTCGGGCACGTCTCGGTTTCAGGGTGCGTTTTAAAAAGCCGGGGATTGAGCACGGATGG
>QIAL01000908.1:1277-3983 GCA_003225535.1 Acidobacteriota bacterium
ACCGGAGATGATTCCATTGCGCTGAACTGCCCCGAAGGCTACTACGGGAGCATCTCGCGAGTCGCCGTTACCAACTGTAGCTTCAATAGCTTGTCCCTGATGCGGTTGTATACGGCGAATGGAGGTCCCAACAAATTTAGCATCGATACGGTGAGTGTCAGCAATTGCCAGGGCTACACTTGGGAAGGCGCTTTCTTGATCGGCGTGGCGAATGGCAGCAATCTCAATTCCATAGCTTCTTTGACGATCTCGGACTGCGTCATCACGGCGCCAACTGTGCTTGCATTGGCGGAGAACTTCGGGAGCATCGTGCTCCGGAATGTCAGCTTTATCCCGTCGCAATCAAATACGGTTTGGGTCCCGCCGCAAGCAAATCACCTTTGTGCCTTTGTTCGGCCATCACCACTCTATGGCGGAGTAACTTACGTTGGGTCCAGTCTTTCCTTCGAGAATTGCAGGATCCAGCGATACAGCGACATCATTACGGCGGCCCTCATTCTCGAAAGCGGCTCAACGATCGAAACCCTGGCATTCGATCGATTTAGCATAGGAGATGCGGGTGGATCACCTGGTCTGGTGCCAAATCTAGTTAGAACTGGATCAGGAACAATCGGAGAATTGGTTCTCAAGTCAGTGGACAGCAGCAACATAAGGACGCCCGTGTCAGAGGGTGGATTCTCGAGCATCAAGTCCGTGTCCGGCGCCGGCGTTCTAGCAACCGGGTGGGAGTTTCCCGACGCTGTGATGGCAAATGGTGTACCGTACCTATCGGCGAGTTCGGGTTTGCCTTCGATAAAAATCGGCGGTGTAGTTTATCCTTACCCGTAATTTGCTTGTTCAATTTTAGAATGCGGATCAGTATTCGTTGGCACCTGTCAGGGCGACGAATGCCGTGCGAAAAATGATTTGCAAGTCCAGTCCAAAGCTCCAGTTGCGCACGTAGTAGAGATCGTACTGAAGCCGTTCGGAAATCGACGTATCGCCGCGTAGGCCATTGACCTGTGCCCAACCCGTCATACCTACGTGGCAGCGATGCCGCATGTTGTATTTTTCGAAATCTTCGCCGAACTTGGCAACGTAATAGGGCCTTTCGGGGCGTGGTCCGACCAGGCTCATCTCCCCACGAATGACATTCAGAAGCTGGGGGAGCTCATCGAGGCTGAAGCGGCGCAACGCGGAGCCAATTACCGTGCAACGAGGATCATTTCTCGTGGTCCACAGTATATCGCTTTCGGTCTTGCTGCTGCAGAGCATGGTGCGGAATTTCAGCAAGGTGAAAGAATTTCCATGCCGTCCGATGCGTTCCTGTCGGAACAGGACCGGACCGGGAGAACTTAGCTTGACGAGGGCGGCAATGGCCAGAAAAACCGGACTGAGGAGAATGAGTCCGAGCGTGGCTGCGATAAGGTCGAACGCCCGTTTCACCACCGTATATGCGAAGCTCTCCACGGGAGAGATCGCGAGATTCATCATCTGCAAGCGGCCGGCCTGGAACAGCTTGCTGCCAAAGGACAAACGGGGCCCGAGATCAAAGACGGCGCGGATGGGCTTGCCCAGATCCTCGAGCCTTTCAATGGCAATGGAAAAATTAGGATACGAAGAAGGCGGCAGCGCAACCACGATCTCGTCAACACTCAGTCGCTTTGCGTACAGCGGGTCGGCAACGCTGATGATGGGCGCATCATCGACTAGCACCGCCTGTCCAGGGAGCTGCAGGTAAGCCTCTACTTTACAGTCGAAAAACGGGATACGGCGCAGAAGCTGCACATAGCGCTTCGCGTATTGATCGGTACCCACAATTAGCAGTCGTTCACATTTTCGCGGCCAGATGGTGGAGGCAGAAGTGAGACGGAAAAAATTTCTAAGGACGACAACTGAGAGAAAGAGAATAATGTTCGTAATAAAGAGGAAGGTCCGCGAAATCACCAACTGGCGGGCAAAGACAAGAAGGGCCGTCTGCAATAGAAACGTTGTAAAACACGCCAGAAATGCAGCTCGAATACCGGTGTGCTCCCAGAACAGGTCGGCAACCGTCGACAATTTGGAATAGTCAGCCGCGAAAATCCATGCCAGTTGGGTGAACAAGAAAAGAATCAGATAATGTTGGCGCGCAGTAACCTCCAGACTGAACGTGCCAAAACGGAGGTATCCGCAGATCCCAAAAGAAAATAACGGAAGCAGATATACCACTACTCGCAGCGAGAGATTGTAAACGTACACTCGTGACATCATCTACTGAGCCCCCCGCGGGTTTACGACTGCACTGTGAACAATTTATCTGGCGCACGCTAACCAGGGTTTGAAACAATGCTCGGTACAACCCAACGTCGGTGTAAATGTTCCTTAAGAAGTGTAACAACTTTTGTGGCATTCTCGTCGTTGGTGGCAACAGTAGAACCCAACATTCCGCAAAACGTCGAGCGTTCAGATTGGGATCTTGCCCTCCTTGAACGTTATCCTCGTGCCGCCTTGAACACTTGGGCAATCGCGAAGCCGTAACGATTTTGTGATTGCATCGAGATCAGAATCGCCGAATGGGTGGCATTCCTTTTCCGGGCGTCTTTCGAACACACGACCACACATAAGGAGGTTCAACTCCTGGTGAGCACACAGCCGACCGGGAGGGGAAGCACATCCGCATCTCGGGACGTGATTCTATGGCCGACTGGATTCACCGAAGGCGGCATTTTATGATCTCCAGCAGAG
>QIAL01000037.1:0-10353 GCA_003225535.1 Acidobacteriota bacterium
TTCCCTTTACGTCCGAACTAGCAGGAACCGTTCTCGAATCTCGCCCTCGAAGTAGGCCAACTTCCCCGGAATGCATGAACGCACGGTCCCTGTGCCGTAGCCCACGAGCTGCTTCAGAGCAGTGAGCAATTCCATGTCCTTGCCGTCGTGCTCACCACCAATAACATGGCAGGTTTCGGGTGCGCCCATCGCTCGGAGTATGTCCGCAATATTTGGCGGGTGCTGATGTCGCGGTTCAATAGAGCGGATGCATTCAGGAATAAAGTAGTCCTGCCCATGATGGTCAAATTTGCTTGTGAATTTGTGACGGTTCTTGGAACTGGCGAGCAGTTCCAACGCTCGTTCTCGTCGTGCTTTCGATATGAAAGACTCGGCAAAAGCCGATTCGTGCGGGTTCATGCTTGCACTGTAACACCGCAGACTGAGGCTGCAACTCAGTCGATTGTTGAAAACAGCGTTTTGACTCTTTGACCTCTGCACACCGAGGGTTGCTGGTGAATCCTACCCAGGCCCTGCCGTAGCCGCTGGGCGGGTACCGCTCTAGAATGCGCGCGCAATCAGGTCCGGCAGATCGGCAATGCTGTTGATGATGTGAGTATGCGGTTGTCCCTGCAGGCTCTCGCGATCGTGCGCTCCGGTCAGCACCCCAACGACTCCCGTAAGGCCTGCATTCGATCCTGATTGCAGATCAAGCGGTGTATCTCCGACATTCACTACTTCCTTCACGTTCTGCACTCCGGTCGCTTCCATGGCGCGGAAGATCATGTAAGGGGCCGGTCGCCCCTGCGGTACGTCGCTGCTGGAAATGTTCGCCGCGAAAAAGTCGCACCACCCCGTTTGCCTGAGAATCAAATCGCTGATCTCTCGATAAAATCCGGTGGTAGTCGCGAGCAAGATGTTGTGATCCTTGCACCAGCGGAACGTATCAACCGCGCCTCCGATAGGCTCAAGCTTCTCCGAATAGAAGCCCTCCAGTTCCGAGCGAAATCGGCGGTACGAGTTCTCCACTGTCTGGTCGATGTCTCCCTTTGAATCAGCTTGCTTGACGAAGTTCCGGATGACTTCGCGTTTCGAAGCTCCCTTCCATCGCTTGAGCTCATCTTCAACAAACGGAATCCCGTTCTCCATCAGCGCCTTCGTGAAGGCTCGAGCGACTTCTCCGTGATCCTCAATGATGGTGCCCGCGATATCGAAGACGACGAGCCGGATGCGAGACATGCCCGAAATTCTACCAGCGGGAACCATCCCAGCGATTGACGCACCACTGCCTCCCCGTCCACACTAAGTCGTCATGGAAAAGCTTCGGGTTGGGGTTCTGTTTGGCGGGCGCAGCGGTGAACATGAAGTCTCGCTGCTCTCGGCCGCGTCAGTTCTTAATGCAATCGATAAGGAAAAGTATGAGGTAGTTCCCATCGGCATCACCAAGGATGGCCGCTGGCTCACCGCCGAGCACGCGGAGAATCTGCTCACGGGTAAGCTCATGCTTGAGCCGCGCAACCTGCGCGCGGGTGATCCAGATATCACGCAACCGGCAGCCGTACTCTCGCGTGGCGAGGCGGTCGTGGTCCCGCCCGAGCCAGTCCATCGACAGAGTGGCCTCGTGCCATTCCAGACGGATTCGTCTCCCATGCGGCGAGCAGCCGATCGCGCCATCAACGTCGATGTCATCTTTCCCGTACTCCACGGCACGTTTGGCGAGGACGGCACCATTCAGGGCCTGCTCGAACTCGCGGATATTCCCTACGTCGGCGCCGGCGTTCTCGGCTCCGCCGCCGGCATGGACAAAGACATCATGAAATCTTTGTTCATCGCCGCCGGACTGCCCATCGTGAAGCACGTGACTATCCTGCGCAGCGATTGGGCCAAAGACCCGAAGAAAGTGGAGAAGCGCGTCGCAAAATTGAAGTATCCAGTATTCGTGAAGCCGGCGAACCTGGGATCATCGGTCGGCATCAGCAAAGCTCACAACAAGAAGGAACTCGGCCCGGCGATTGAAGAAGCCGCAAAGTTCGATCGCAAGATCGTCATCGAGCAGAGTGTGGGAGGCAACAAAGAAAAGGCGCGCGAGATTGAGTGCTCCGTGCTGGGCAATGATGAAGCTGCGGCGTCGGTGCCGGGAGAAATAGTCCCCATCAAAGAGTTCTACGATTACAACGCGAAGTACCTCGACGAGGGCTCGCAGCTGATCATCCCCGCAAAGCTAACGAAAGCCGAGACGAAGAAAGTCCAGGAGTTGGCCGTGAAGGCCTTTAAAGCGGTGGACTGCTCGGGCTTGGCGCGCGTCGACTTCCTGATGGATCCCAAAACGCGGAAGATTTACCTGAACGAGATCAACACGATGCCAGGCTTCACCGCCATCAGTATGTATCCCAAGCTGTGGGCGGCATCGGGCCTGGAATATCCAGACCTGATTGACCGCCTCATCCAACTAGGAATCGAGCGCCACGAAGACAAGAAGAAGAACCAGTACAGCCGGTAAATCGTTAACCACAGACGCTAAGTGTCACAAAGGATTCTGGAGATCAGAGGTTTTCCTCCGTGTACCTCCATGCCCTTTGTGGTGAATGTCTTTGACTTACTTCCGGCACACAAAGTTCGCGGCATCATTCGTATCCCCGCTCCCTTTGTACTTCGCAGCCTGTGGATACGCGCACAGCGGCCGCGTCATCTTCGCATGCGTGCGGTCTTGCCCTTCAAACTTCGAAGCAATGATTGTCGAAGGCGCCGTTCCTTTCTCCACCCATTGTTCCAACGAAGCGTCCAGACTATGCTGCGGGTCGTCGAACTTCAGATCACCGACCGCGCCGAACGAATCCGCCCCAGGCCCGCCGCCGCAGTGCTGCACCCCTGGCGCCATGTAGAGTCGCACAAACGAGTCTGCATCCTTCTGCCCCATCTTCTTGGTCACGCTGTCGTAGTAATTAATTGTGTTCAGCGCCGTAATCGCCGGATCGTTCCACCCGTGATACAGAATCAATTTTCCGCCACGAGCCTTGAAGGGTTTCAAATCCGCATCGGTGGCATTCAACGCCTGCGCAGTCTTTTCGTTAGCAGCCTTCAGGTCCGAATCTACTTTGAACGTCTTGTAATCCCAGTCCGGCTTCTCATAAACGAAGCCGGAGAAAAATCCGTTCCCGAAAAACGCCATGAGACTCTTCGCCGGAGCCGGACCCGTGATCCACAGTCCCCAGCCGCCTTGCCCCTCCTCCGCTCCCGGCAGATAGCCGGGATAGACCACGTGTCCCTTAGAATCGAGTGTCCCCTCATAAAGTTTCTTCAGTGCCATGACCTGCGGTGAGGTCAAGCACTTTTCCGAATCTTCCGCCTTGCACTGGATCGTCGCCGGATCGAAGTGACACTGCCGCGGATCATTCAGAATTCCGTCGCGCACCCCGTCGGCTTCGTCGCACGCTGCGTTCACGGCCGCGCCAATCGTAGGAATTTTCGCCGGTGGAATGAAGCTCGCCGGATCCAGGGTCAGGGCCTGCGTATCGTAGGCCGCCGTTGTCAGCAGCGGAGTCCAGTTGTTCGCCGGAGCGCCCGCCAGAATCCCGTCATAGTCCTCGGGATATCGTTGCGCCTCCATCAGTGCCTCACGCCCGCCATCCGAACATCCTGCAAAGTATGAGCGCTGCGGAGCCTTCGCATAGTAAGCCTGGATCAGCGCCTTGGCGACGCGCGTCATCTCGTGAATCCCGCGATGGCCGAAGTCCACAACCTTCTCCGGATGTCCGATCGCCCAGGCCGCATCGATCGGTTATCCGGTATGGCCCGCGTCGGTCGCCGTCGCGGCGTATCCGCTCTTCACAGAGATCGCGAGTTGCATGGCGTCGATCAGTCCCGCGAACCCGCCATTGCCGATCCCTTGCAGCTTCCCATTCCACCCTGAGGCCGGAAGCCAGACTTCGAGCTTGATGTCGGAGTCAGAAGTCGGCTTGGCCTCGGCGACAACGCGGCAGAATGCCGGAAGGCTCTTGTACAACTGGGTGACGTCGACTCCGCTGAAGGGCGCCGGAGGCCCATTGAAAGTTCCCGCCGCAATCGTCTGCGCGAGAGTAATCGTGGTGTTCGGAACTTTCGCCCCACTCAGACGCTCGCAAGTGTCCTGCGCCGATGCCGCAACTCCCGAGAAGATCACAGTGCAGACGATGGCCCACTCACAGCAGTGTGTGCGTCGCATGAATGCCTCCTGATTTCAGCTATTGCGGCCCGGCCTTCTCCATGAATGCCGCCTGATCTGCCTTCATCTTCTTCAGGCCATCGTTCGGCAGATACACCATATGCCCGGCATCATAGGTCGCAAACGAAATGTTGTCGCGATATTTCTGCGGCAGGTTGAGATGATCGACGGTATAGTTCGCCGCGTAGTAGGGCGTGGCAAGGTCGTAATAACCTTCCATCACCAGAATCTTCAGATACGGATTCTTCACGATCGCCTGTCGCATGGCTGAAGCCGTGTCCGGAAATCCCTGGATGGCTGATCCCCAATCCCACGTATCACCGCCCGGGCCGCCTCTCGGCGCGCGCACGTTGTAAGGCATGTCGACCTTGTATCCAAGTTCGGTGCGTAGATAGTTATTGAACACGGAAGTGAACGGAGGCTGCGTCGCTGATCCTGTGGGATCGTAAAATGGCGTGTCGAGCAGTCCGTTGGGATCAGGCCCCGTGTAGCGTCCGTCAAGCCGCCCCACGCGCAGTTTCTGATCGATCAGCAGATAGTGCGTGAACTTCTGCACATTGATGCGCAGATTCGCTTCGTCAATCACTTCCTTGCTCAATCCAGTGAAGTGCGCGAGTTGGTCGACAATATTCTGCCGCTCCTGCGGCGTGAGCGAGTCTCCTTTGTCGAGAGCGTGTTCGTACTCTGTCGACGCCCATTGCTCTGCTTGCTGCCGTGCGCGAGTCATATCCTGAGCCAGATCAGACGCCAGCTTGTGGTGATATCCGGCGATCATCGTGAACGACGGAATCAAAAACATATAAGGCTGGTCGTTCGTAGGATTGTCTTCCAGCGTTTCAAAGTTCAGAACAGTCGACAGCAGCGTAATGCCATTGAAGGAGATGCCGCGGTCTGCGAGGTATCCCGCGATGCCGGCGGCACGAGTCGTGCCATAACTTTCTCCCAGGATGAACAGCGGCGACGACCAGCGCTCGTTGCGGCTGATGTAGAGCCGTATGAATTCGCTGAAGGACTCGATGTCTCCCTTCACGCCCCAGAATTTCTTGAACATCTCCTGGTCGGCTGCCCGGCTGAAACCCGTGCCAATCGCGTCGATCAGCACCAGGTCGCTCTTGTCGAGCAAGGTGTAAGGATTGTCCTGGATGCGATACGGCGCCGGAGGCATGAATCCGTCAGCCTGCAGCACGACTTTGCGTGGACCGAGCGCGCCCATATGCAGCCAGATCGATGCCGACCCAGGCCCGCCATTAAACGCAAAGGTCAGAGCGCGCTTCGCCGCATCCTGTCCATCGAGGGTGTACGCGACATAAAACATCTCTGCTTCAATCTTGCCGTCGCCGCGTTTGATCGGCAGCCGTCCCGCAGTCGCTGTGTACTTGAGCGGCTTCCCGTCGACCGTGATCTGGTGATGCGTGACCACCGGCGGGACTTCCGTCATGTCGTAGCGCTCTTCTTTGTCTTTCTCTTTGTCTGCGGGAGCTTCGCGGATCGCGGGCTTCGGCTCCGGAGGCGTCTCCGGCTTCGGCGTAGTTTCGGCCGGCGTCTGTGCGGGTAGCGTTGCCGTTTGTTTTCGCGGCGCGGCCGGTTTCGTAGACTCGGATTGTTGGGCGAAAGAGAAATTGCAGGTCAGAGAAACTGAAATCATCAATACGAACGCGGATGTCCGCACCAGTGCTTTCATTCTTGCTCCTCGCGAGCGATTCGGTTGTGCCCCCAGAGATCAAGACCCTCTGCCGAGTGCGAAAAATTGTACACCTTTGCCGGAATCGCAAGGTGCCGTTAGCGGTGTCCCAAGCGAAACCGGGAGCGATACCATGCTTTCCGGCTCCCTTAGAACCTTGCTGTTGCAAAGGAAGAAACTGCAACGTGTCTCACAAATTGTTTTGAAAGGGCGCGGCTTTGAGCCGCGCCGTAAGGACGTTCTGGTGGAAGAGTGGCGCTTTAGCGCCGCGTCAGATCCAATCGGCGTGCGGGCTTCAGCCCTGAGGGAAGCGCCTTAGGTCCAGCGATCCGATTCATGAAACCGCGTCACTCTTCTCTCAGCGCCCTCGCCGGATCCAGCGCCGCAGCTCGACGCGCCGGCATCCACGATGACACCGCTGCGATCAGCAAAAACAGCAGCACCATCGCGGCAAACGTCGCTGGGTCCGTGGCCCGCACGCCCACCAGCATCGCCTTCATCAGGCGAGTCAGCCCAAGCGCGGCGATCAGGCCGCACGCCACTCCAATCGCGCTGAGACGGAATCCCTGGGCAACCACAAGTTGGAACACTCTGCCCGGTTCGGCTCCCAGAGCCATGCGTACGCCGATCTCCGCGGTGCGGTGTCGCACCGTGGTTGCCAGCACACCGTACAAACCGACTCCGGCCAGCACGCCGGCGATCATTGCAAACACTCCAATCAGCAACAATGAAAATCGCGTTCCGGCCTGCGCCTTCTCGATCAGGGCGTCTCCGGGCTGCACCTCGTTCACCAGGACTTGCGGATCTACTTCCCTGACGGCTCCACTGACGACGTTCCCGTAGCTTGCCGGATCATTCCGAGTCCGAATCGCCCAAAAATTGGTTCGGCCCGATCCCACGAAGCCATCCGTGAAATAAGTCTGCTCGCGACCCACTTCCGTCAACGAAGTCTCATGCTGGTGCGCCACGACCCCAATCACCTGCACCCACTCTGGCTGCGGCGTGCGCACGCGGACAAGAATGCGCCTGCCCACCGCCGATTGCCCGTGGAACGCCTTCCTTGCAAGAACGTCATCGATCACAACGAAATTGCGTCCGGGCAGATTATCGTCGTCGGTGAACGTGCGTCCATCGAGCAGCGGGACGTGCATCGTCTCGAAATATCCCGGAAGCACAATCTGATCATCTGTCGCCTGGAACTTGCTCGCGTCCGCGAGTGCTTCTTCCGTCCCCCATCGGATTGGAAAAAATCCAACCGCCAAAGGCAGGGGACTTGCTGCCGTCACGCTCTCGACTCCGGGAATCGCGCGCAGCCGATCCTGCACTCCGCGAATGAAGACCGCAAGTTTTTCCGGTGTGTCTGCATTCTGCGGAGTTCCTGCGACTTGGAAGGTCAACAGGCGGTGCGGATCGAATCCCGGATCGATATGTTGCAGTTCGAAAAAGCTGCGAAACATTAATCCCGATCCCACCAGCAGCACAAACGAGAGTGCGACTTCCGCCATGACCACTCCGTTGCGCAATGCGCTGCCGCCAACGAGCCCTGCATTTCGGCCGCTGCCGCGCAATAGATTCGCCACGCCCGGCCGCGACGCACGCCAGGCTGGCAGCATTCCGAAAATCGCGATCGCGGCGAGGCACGCGAGGGCAGTGAAGCCCAGAACCTCGGTGCTGATTCGGATCGTCTCCAGACGCGGCAAATCCTCGGGAGCGACAACGCGAAGAACGCGGATACCCATCCAGGCCAGTCCCAAGCCTCCGAGCGCGCCCACAAACGCGAGCAGCCCAGCTTCCGTGAGAAGTGGAATCAGCAATCGCCAGCGATTTCCGCCGAGCGCTGCCCGCACCGCAAGTTCGCGCTCTCGCAGCGACGCGCGTACCAGCAGAAGATTCGCCACATTGGCGCAAGCAATGAGCAGCAGAAAAATCGCCGCACCCATCAGCGCCAGGATCGCAGGCTGCGCTTTCGAAACCATGTGCTGCCGCAGCGGTTCAAGCCCGATGTGGTATCCGGCTGTTCCGGAGATCAGGAAGTTCTTTCTCGCCTCAGCAGCAACCTTCTCCACCGCGTCCCGTCCTTGCTCGAGCGTAACTCCCGGTCTCAACTTTCCAATCGCGCGAATGGAAAACGTCACCCGATTCGCCGGATCGTAATCCAAACGATTTGCGATCCATATATCCGGCGCGGATTCCTCGCCTGCCTCAGGCGGAAAATACAGCTGGAAATTGGGAGCGACCACTCCCACCACGACCATGCTGGGCCCAGCCGTCGCCCGTATCGTGTGTCCCAGAATCGCGGCATTCGCGCCAAACCGGCGCCGAAAGTATTCATAGCTGAGCACAACCATCGCAGGCTTTTGCGCTGCCTGCGGAGTTCCCGGCGCAGCCGCGGGCTGCGGCGCGCCATCTTCATCCTGAAAGTCACGTCCGATCAGTACTTTCCCGCCCAGCATCCGAAAAAAGTTCGTGGTGGCGATCGCCAATTTCGCTTCTTCCGGCGTCCCGTCGTCATGCAACACAATTTGGCGAAACGTGAAAACGCCGGCGTAGTCCTCGAATGCGCTTCTGGTCCCATCGCGCATGTCGATGAAGTCAGTATTCGAAAATGGAAGGTCGCGCACACGCCGCTGGCGAAGCTCCATCCCCGCAAACACCAGCCGGTCTGCGTCCTTGTAGGCAAGAGGCTGCAACAACACCGCATTTGCGACACTGAAGATCGCCGTGCTCGCGCCGATACCAAGCGCGATGGTGACGACAGCAGTCAAAGTAAACAGAGGGCTGCGAGCTAATACGCGACTTGCGATCTTGAGGGTCTGTAATGCCACCGAAGCCTCCTTATGAGTCGGAGATATGACCCACCTGTGGGGAGGGAAACGCCACGTGTTTCCCCGCCGAAAGTTATATCAGGAGTGACTGGAAAGGGAACCGAGAACCAACGTTGGGTGCATCCTCTCGATCTTCAACTTCGCGGCGGTACATCGCTTAATGCTGGAGTCTATGGCAGTTTCGATTTCAGTTTTTTTCCACAGGCAAAGCGGCAGAGACTGTGACATCTGACCTTGCGCCCGGTGGTCGAAAAGCAGATCATTGCCAAGGCGAAAGCAGCAGGGGATGGACAAAGCCGGAGCGAGTTAACTCCTTTGTCCGCAAGATTTTGTCCCTAACCTGCTGTGGCAGACGATTTTGTCTGACATCTCCTCGTAAGTCGATGATTTCACTAGACCTTGGGGGAGGGGGGATACTCCCGCAACATCCGGAATTCCCAAAAACGGAACGAAAGATTCTCCCACCCGCCACGCTCTCGGTCGAAATTTTTTCGAGCCACATTTCCACCGCAAAGCGAAGCTAGCGATCCCAAGATTTCCTTCGTACCCTTCGTGGTGAATGAATTGCCCCTTGACGTCGGGTCGCTCGGTTCTATACCATCACAGGAACAAGTTCGCTCTTCGGAGCGGACCTGAATTTCATGCAGAGTGGCTGAGGGACGAGCCCTGAGACGCCACGGCAACCGATCCGGGATCATATATCTCGGATGTCTGGTGCCAACTCTCTCCTGGAAACAGGGAACATGGGATTCGGCAAGCGCGCTGTATTTGCTTTCCGATAGCCTCTTTTCCTTTTCCTGGAAAAAGAGGCCATTTGCTTTTATGGCTAATTTTTCCGGCTCGTCCTCAGCTATTCGCTAGTTACTGGAAAGCGAGTAGCCGTCATGTCTCATTACGAATTGCGGTGCCGCGAATGTGGACGGACGTGGGGAAACCAGCCCCGCTCCATCTGCGACGACTGTTTCTCCCCCCTGGAAGTTGCTTACGACTATGACACGTTGAAGGCGCAGGTTGCCCAAGGAACGTTTAGTCGCGAGCGCATCTCGCAGCGGGCACCGAACATGTGGCGCTACTCCGAACTGTTGCCCCTCCCCCAAAGCTTCACCCCGCGTTTGCCGGTTGGTTTCACGCCGCTCTTCAACGCGCCGCAGCTGGCGCGAAAGTTGAGCAGCACCGCTGCCGCGGGCAATCTGTACATCAAGAACGACGCAGTCTGTCTTCCGACGTTGAGTTTTAAAGATCGTGTCGTTGCCGTAGCCCTCTCCCAAGCTCGTGCTTTTGGCTTCGACACAGTCTCGTGTTCCTCGACTGGAAACCTGGCAAACGCGGTTGCGGCGCACGCGGCGCGCGAAGGCCTGAAGGCGTGGATCTTCATTCCTTCCGATCTCGAGCCCGCGAAGATTCTTGGCACAAACGTCTTCGGCGCCAAAGTTGTACGCATCGCCGGAAACTACGATCAAGTCAACCGCCTGTGTTCGCAGATCGCCGACGAGCATCGTTGGGGATTTGTGAACGTCAATCTTCGTCCGTACTACGCCGAAGGATCGAAGACTGTAGGATTCGAAATCGCCGAACAACTCGGTTGGCGCTTGCCTGACAATATCGTTTGCCCGATGGCTGGCGGATCGCTGATCACCAAGATCAGGAAAGCATTTCACGAACTGATC
>QIAL01000037.1:10361-15689 GCA_003225535.1 Acidobacteriota bacterium
TGCTCTCCGATCTCCACAGCGGTAAAGACAGGCAGTCCCGAGATCGAGCCGCAGAAGCCGAATACCATCGCCCGTTCGCTGGCGATCGGGAATCCTGCCGACGGACACTACGCCATCAGGACCATCAAGAACAGCGGAGGATGGAGCGAAGACGTCAGTGATCCCGAAGTGGTCGACTCGATCCGGCTGCTCGCGGAGAGCGAAGGCATTTTCACCGAAACCGCTGGTGGAGTTACGGTCGGATGTGCCGGCAAGTTATATCGTCAAGACCGCATTCTGCCCGATGAAACCACGGTTCTGTGCATCACCGGAAATGGCTTGAAGACCACGGATGTGCTCGCAGGTGTGTACAAAACCGAGCGGCCTATTGCCCCGAAACTCACGGAGTTCGAAGCATATCTGCAGCAGACGCTGGACCTGGATGAAGTTCCCGGCGTGATTGCAGCGGCGCAACAAGCTGCCGTCGGAGCATAACCATGCCGATCACGGTGCAAATCCCGACCGCTTTGCGGCGTCATACGGACGGAGTTGGATCGATCACGTGCGCAGCTACCAACCTCAGCGAACTGTTCTCGGTACTCGACGAGAAGTTTCCTGAACTCAAGCCGCACTTGCGCGATGACAAGGGCCAGATTCGCCGTTTCCTGAACATCTACGTGAACGAAGAAGACATCCGCTTTCTGGGAGGACCATCCTACGCGTTTCAGGAAGGCGATGAAGTTCTGCTGGTGCCGTCGATCGCCGGCGGATCGCATGAGTCCGACAGTTAATTTTCACGCTAAAGGGAGTCGAGTTGGATATCGCGCGTGCGTCGCGTGCAACCTTCAATTCAGAGTCCCCAACTGACCCACAGAAACATCTCACCAACATTGGTTGTGATCTCCTCCTGGTTCTCTGCCAACGTTCACACGTTTTGTGTGCGTAGATCGCGGAAAAACTACAAGACGGTTCAACACACATGTGCGTACAGACTCAACTTTGGGTGTGAGGTTTCGAACGCGATCGTGTTTTGGGAATTTACATTTTCGTGACCATAATTCCCGCTATCGCTTTCAGATCGACAACGTCTGAACCGGCATCGTCGCCGCGCCCGCAGCGGAGTTGGACGTCTCAGCTGCAACGAACGAGGATGCGCGGCAGCGATTCCGGAGTGGTCTATGACGGGTCGCTCAATCGCAGTAGTTCTTCTTCTCCTCCTCGGCACAGCTTCCGCGCAAATTGAAAATGGATCGTCCGAGGTCGCTCGGCGCGTCCGGGTCCGAATTGCATTTTCGGATCATACCCCGTGCGATTCATCTACTCGCGTCGTGCTCACCGGAGCCATGGGCTTTGCCCTCGCGGAAGGCTCGGTGAACAACGAATGCACTGCGGAGTTCTCCGATGTGCCATCGGGACGATACCGTGTGACCGTTCGTGGTACGGACACCGCGAATGCGGACGAAGGCGACGTTGAAGTCAAATCGGCTGTCGCTCAGGACCTGGAAGTTCGGGCAAAGCACACTGAAAGCTCCGATCCGAGTTCGTGGGCCGCACACGCGGCCTTCATCTCGGTGAAAGATCTCCGAGTCCCATCGAACGCCGCAAAGGAATTCGAGAAAGCGAGTCGTCTGATCGCAAAGCAAGACTGGGCGAAAGCTACAGAACGCCTGCAAAAAGGTCTTGCACTCTATCCCAATTATGCGACTGGATATAACAATCTCGGTGCGGTCTATTCCCACTTGGGAAACAACGCGCGAGCACGTGAAGCGTTGCAACAGGCAATTAGCCTGGATGATCGTCTAGCACCAGCGTACGTAAACCTTGGTCGCCTCAGCTTTCTGGAGAAAGACTATTCCAGCGCCGAATCTCTCTTAACCAAGGCCGTGAACATGGCTCCAGCGGAGAATGCCGACGAACTGTTTTTGCTCGCCTATGCGCAGCTCACCGATCATCATCTGGATCAGGCCATTCAGACAAGCCGGCAAGGACACGCAGCAAAACTGAATCACCACGCCTACTTGCACCTGGTTGCTGCCAACGCCTACGAGCAACAGAGCAAAATTGCGGATTCGATGTCAGAACTGGAGGTTTACCTCAGCGAAGAACCAAACGGCATTCGGTCAGCGAAAGTCCGAAAAGCCTTGGTAACTTTCCAGGCGCAAACCGCGGGACGTTGAGCTCTGGTGGAGCGGATTAGTATTGCGGCTCGGCCGAGACCTGGCCGGTGGAAAGGCGCAGTTCCTTCGAGCGCTCAATGACCCACTGAGGAAATACTGGCGCTCCCTGCGGAATCTTGCCTTGCGTGATGGCCCAGTGATCGATCCAGCCGGTGCCTTCTTCTCCGACGTATGTATCAGGCAAGCTGTAGGCCGAGTCGCTAAGGGCGTCTTGAAGTGGGATGAAGCGATAGCCTCTTTTACGCAGGACGTCGAGCAACTCACCGATGTGATCAGCTTCCAGGTTACTGGCATGCAATAAGAGGATCTGTTTTGGTTCATACCCCACGAGCTTGGCAGATTGCTGCTCGGAGTAGGCGAAGACCGCGTCGTGATAAGCGAGATAGTCTTTCACGATCTGTTGCTGCAGGGCTGTATCATTGCGCTTCTTGGCGTCTTCGTAGATGCCGGCGAAAGCCCAGTCCCATCCATCGAGCGTGATCGGAGCAATGCGATATCCACGCTGCATGAGGAACTCCTCGGCCTTACGGCGAGTTTCGAGATCACGACCTGTGTCTAGATACGGATGGCGGAAGTAGCGCAGCTTCATCTTGCGCTGCGTAAGCAGCATGCGGGTGACGCTCTCACCCTGGACTACGTCGTCTTCCCAGTCCTTCAATTCTCTCTGGTTGAGCGACATGTGGCTGAAGGTGTGGTTGCCGAGTTCGAATCCATAGTCGAGCCACATCTGCAGAGCCTTGATGCGTTCGTCGACTTCGCCCAGTTTATATAGTTTCTTTTCATTGACGAAGCCGACTACTGGAATCTTCTGGTCGCGAAGCGTTCCCAGGAGCTTGGTTGTCATCGCCGTGATGTCAGATGCGGGCAGGCGATCGGCCATGCCAGCAGGAAGATCGTCGATCGTGACCGCGACCTGGCGATCGAGTTTGGGTGCCTGTGAGAAAGTACAAGGGCTGAATAGGACTGACAAAGCGATAACGAAGAGAAGCCGTCGGGTCATGCGATTCCTCCGCAACTTGGAACGGAAGGTTTATTAGAGCATGAGGAGAGTTGGCCGGATCATGATGGCTCCGCCCAAATCTTATCTGGCAAGAAGAACTGGCGAATCCTGGGATGGTCGAGTATAATCTAACTAACTGGTTAATTAACGAACATGCCTCGCGCTCTGCATCGTCGCAACACATGGCGTGGCCGGCGGATGGGTTCGCGCGGCCAGCCTGAAGAGAGCCGTGCCGCCATATTGGCGGCAGCGGCATACGAATTTGCCGAGCATGGCATTGCCGGTGCCCGCACCGACACAATTGCACATGAGGCACGGGTCAACAAAGCGCTCCTGTATTACTACTTCAAAGATAAGGAAACGCTTTATGGCGCCGTGCTGGACGACGCGTTTTCTGGATTGAAGAGAACTGTGTTTCAGGTGCTCGACAGCGATCTGCCGCCGCGCGAGAAGATTCTCGCGTATGCGGGAGCGTATTTTGATTTCATCGCTTCGAACCAACTGTACCCGCGGCTGATGCAGCGAGAGATGATGCGGGCGCGCGAGGGCCAGTCTCCGCACATCGAGAAGGTCATCAAGAATTACATCCAGCCAATTTTTCTACGGGTCAGCGAAGTGCTAAGGCAGGGAATTTCTGAAGGACACTTCCGTCCGATAAATCCTGCGCATTTTGTGCAATCTATCGTGGCGATGATCGTCTTCTACTTCAGCAGTGCGCCGATGATGCAAAAGATCGTGGGCTTCAATCCCTTAACGCCGGAGCGAGTCGCGGAGAGGCGTGCCTCGGTGCTGGACTTCATCTCTGCTGCATTGTTCCTGGCCAAACAGAACGCCTCGCAAGGAGCACGTTCATGAGCGCGCGCAATCGATTCTTCATTCTTCTGGGCATCATCTTCATCGTTGCAGCGACCTATTACTTCTTTTCTACCGACCACTCGCGCGACATGGTGCTGATCGGCACTGTGGACGCCAATCAGGTGATTGTCAGCGCGCAAGTCGAGGGACGCATACAAAAACTCCTGGTGGATGAGGGGACGCCAGTGAAGGCCGGCGACTTGATCGCTGTGCTCGATCCCTCAGAGTTGCAGGCGCAGGATGCTGCAGCCAGGGCGACGATCACCAGTCTGCAACATAAAGTTACAGAGATGCAGCACACGGAGGAGTCCACGTCAGGTTCCACCAGCAGCGACGTGGCGAACGCGGAAGCCAAACTCTCGTCGGCGAAAGCTCAGTTGCTGCAGGCGAAAGCGACACTCGATCGCACGGAAAGCGACAGCCGCCGGATCATTGCGTTAGCAAAAGCCGGGATTGCATCGGACCAGGAACGCGTCCAGGCGGAAACCAACCTGCAGGCCGCGCAAGCGATAGTGCAAGCGCAACAAGATTTGGTCACAGCGGCAGGTGCGGATTTGAAAGCGGCGATTGCGCGAACCCATCAGGCCAATGCGGCGAAGAGCACTGTGGCCGCCACGGAGGCCGATCTTAAGAACGCGATGGCGCTAAAGAATCAGATGGCGGTTCGGCTGGGATACACGAATGTCTATGCTCCGGTCAGCGGAACCGTCTCAGTGCGCGCCGCCCGGCAGGGTGAAGTGGTGAATATCGGTGCACCAATTGTCACGATTATGGATCTCAGCGATACCTGGGCGCGAGCCGCGATTCCTGAAACGTATACCGATCATATTGGTTTGGGCGACGTCTTACGCGTGCGCCTTCCTGGAGGAACGGTCACCAGCGGCAAAGTGTTCTTTAAAGGAGTCGAAGGGGATTTCGCAACACAACGCGATGTCAGCCGCCGCAAACGGGACATCAAGACCATTGTTCTCAAGATCCGCCTCGACAATCCGAAGGGGGCTTACGTGCCTGGAATGACGGCAGAAGTTCTCGTTTCACCCGAACAGCTTAAGAATGGTGCAGCGCAAAGCGCGAAGGCCTCGGAGTGAATCATGGCTGCTGAATCCAACGCAAAACCGGGTAACGCTTCGAACCACACGCTTGAGAGGCCGGTTTACGATCCTAAGGCGCCGTCGGCGATTGAAGTCGAACACATCGTGAAGAAGTACGGCGATTTCACCGCCGTGGACGATGTTTCCTTCAGCGTAAAGGAAGGCGAGATTTTCGGACTGCTTGGCCCGAACGGCGCGGGGAAGTCGACGCTGATTCGCATGATGA
>QIAL01000037.1:15752-17916 GCA_003225535.1 Acidobacteriota bacterium
GCGATCTTGATCTCACCGTCGAAGAGAACATGAATATCTACGCCAAACTCTACGACGTGCCGGCGAAAGAGCGGAAGAAATCCATCGATGAACTTCTGGAACTGGTCGATCTGACCAAGTGGCGGAATGCGCAGACCAAGACGCTCTCTGGAGGGATGCGGCGGCGTCTGGAAATCGCGCGAGGGCTGGTTCATCATCCCCGGATATTCTTTCTCGACGAACCGACGACCGGCCTGGACCCGGTTTCCCGTGTCGCCGTTTGGGAGATGCTCGGCAACATTAAAGAGCACCGCCAGTTGACGATTCTCATCACGACCCATTACATGGATGAGGCTGACCGGTTGTGCGACCGCATTGCGATTGTGGATCACGGCAAGCTCGTGGCCCTGGATGCACCGATGGCACTGAAGGCAAGCGTGCCGGGGTCGACGGTTATCGAAGTTCAATTCGACAATCCTCCCGCCGACCTGGAGCAGAAGCTGCAAAAGCTCGATGACGTCACGTCGGTGCAGCACGAGGGAGCGGGCATGTTTCGCGTGCTGACCAGCGACGGCTCGCGCACGACGACGGAATTGGTCGAGATGGCAGTGCACAGCGGGGTGAAGGTAAAGACGCTCACTGTTCAGAACACCACACTGGACGACGTGTTCGTTCACTACACGGGACGGCAGCTTCGCGACGAATTGCAGAAGGCTTATGCGTTCGTGATGCCGCAGCGGCCGGGGCTGCAGCCTTGATTTGCCTCTGTGGTTCTCCGTGTCCTCTGTGGTAGTGCCTCTAAAGTCTTCACCACAGAGGGCAGAGAAGGACACAGAGGAAGATTTGGAGTCATTGCAATGAATCGAATGATGGCCATTGTCGAGCGGGAAATGCGCAAGTTTTTCCGTTCACCGGCGCTGATGCTGGCGTCGATGATTTTCCCGCTGGTTCAGCTCATCATTCTGGGGAACGCATTTGGCGGGAAGATTCACGATGCCAAGATCGCGATTGTCGACCAGGACGGCGGGCCGCAGGCGCTCCGGATTCGCGAGGCGTTTGATTCGGTTCGCGCCAATATTCGCACGTTCACGCCGATTCCTTACGACAGTGACAAGCAGGCTGCCGAAGACGTGCGCAACGGCAAGCTGCAAGGCGCGGTTATTATTCCGCCGCAGTTTTCGCGGCGCGTGTATGAGCAGAATCACCCGCAGATCGTGCTGGTCGTCGATAACAGTGACAACTTCATGAGTTCGGCGGTTGAGGGTGAGCTCAGTGATCTGACCAACGCTCTGAACCAGCCGGCGGCGACGCCGCGAATCTTGCAGCAGACGGCACTGAGCATCGTGGAGCTGTATCCGTATATCGAATACATGAAGTATCTGTTGCCAGGTTCGCTCGTGCTGGCCATGTTCGTGTCGGTCATGATCGGCGGGGGCATGCTGTATATCGACGACAAAGCTCGCGGTGTGCACGAGGGCTACCTGGTCACGCCGATCACGAAGCTGGAACTTGTTTTGGGATTGAATCTGGCGGGCGCAATCAAAGCCGTCATGACTGGAACGATCATCGTTGGGATTGGTTCCATGCTCGCCGGTGTTGGGACAATTTTCAATCCGTCTACCTTAGTCGGACTCGTGATCATGATCGTGTTGACGTCATTGGCACTGAACACGATGATGTTCCTGCTGATGGTGCGCATCGAGGACCCGCTGGTGCCGCGCGCCATGTTCGGTATCCTCAATACGCTGCTATTTTTTCCCAGCGGCTCGGTTTATCCCATACAAGCGTTTCCGCCATGGCTGCGCGCGATCGCGAGATGCGATCCGTTTACTTACGCGGTGGACGGGTTCAAGTGCCTGCTGCTGAAGGAGACTACTTTGGCGGCGATATGGGGAGACATGCTGTTTCTCGGCGTGTTTGCGGCGGTAACTTTAGGGATCGCGATACCGCTGTTCAAGCGGACGCTGTAGGGTGGTGCCTGCAGCCCGGCGGGCAAGTTGCCCGCCGGGTAGCCGCCGGGACGGCTGCGCTACTTGGCCTTGATATCGACTGATGCTCGTGTGGTTTCCCAATCGACGTTCATCGTGCACCCGCTGCCGGACTTCTCGTAGGAGATTGTGAAGTTCTCGACGGGCGAGGGAAGCTTCGAGACCTTCATGTCGATGCGCGCGAGATCCTTATCCTG
>QIAL01000909.1 GCA_003225535.1 Acidobacteriota bacterium
GATCAACTCAGCCTCGTCGTCGGCAGTTAGAATCATCCCGCTAGTCACATAGAGAAATCCTCCTGGAAATGAGTACGCATTGGCTTCGGCATCGTTAACAAGTTTCACGAAGAAGCACCCTCGTAAATGGGAATTGAGTACGATGGCCTGCTCCAGGCGATTCAAATACTCGGTGAGGTTGGGATCTGAGATCAGGGTAACGTGTCGCTCGAGATCGTCAGCCAGCTTCTTGCCGGATGTCCATTCTGCTTGCCCTTGATGGTCTGCAGGATCAGCAGCACGCTTTGCGCAAGCATCTGTGTTTGGGGAACTGGAATCTGTACTGTGGATCGGTGGCAGGGCCGTTCGCGTGGGCTGTGCCAGGGAATGCGTTGACAACAGCTGGGTGTCGAAGCCTTGCTGCAGGCTCGGAGCACTCGGCAGCCCGAGACCTGGCACAGCTTCGGTTGACTGCTGGCCCGGCACGAAACCACCCACGACGAGGAGCACCGACAACCAACATCCCAGAAGTATGCGTTTCTTGAGGGCACTGGCTTCCTTTAGCTTGTTAACACGTTGGCGGGAGAACGTGCCGTGCAGGCCGCACGTATCGACAATTCGCAACCAGAGTGCCCGGCGCCCATGCAATGCGTAGGGCGAAACGTGATCTGTGAAGCGCATCGTGCACAACCTTCTGCTGAGGAGACGGTCCCCGACGCTTTACCGATGGGGACAGTTTCGAGAGACAGGAATATTTTCGAATCGCGTCAAGCGCATGGAAACTGTTAAAGATGACAGCAAGGTCTGAGCGTGACATCATCGGCAAAATCGCATGACCTGAGTTCGCACAAATGAGACCCATCTCGTCTCGGCCGAAGACGGGAACAGTGACTTGACCGCGAGCAGCGAAGGGAATGCGACGAAACGGAAACCGGGGCACTCAAAAACTAAGAGAGGAAGAGCCGTTCCGGACAAAGGAGCACGACTCTGCCTCTGGTCTTTGCCACAGCACCGCGTCGTTGCCACTCGCTCAACAGTCGGCTTGCCGTAAACAGTGTGATGTTTGCCGTATTGGCTAACTGCTCATTCGTGATATCGAGTTCGATTCCGCTCGGACATGTTCTGCCCATACCATTGGCTAGGCTGACCAGCACATGAGCCAGCCTTTGGCGAGCGGTGTGGCAAAGCAGGCTCAAGTGGCTGGCCAGATACCAGATCAAGTAATCGGTCGCAATCGCCACCCCGTTCTCAAGCAACTTCGGATATCGTGTGGCGAGACCCCGTATTGTTTTGCGCTCCCATACGAGCACGCAACTGTCTCTCACGGTCTCCGTGCTAACTAAAAAAGCGGAGGGTTTCGCCAAAAGACTCGCACCGCCGAATATCTCTCCGGGTACGAGCCAAAGCAGGTACACTTTCCGCCCCTCTGGTGTGATAAAGAAATAGCGAGCACCGCCTTTGATCAGCAAAAACAATTGATCCGCAGGCTCTAGGCCCTCTAATAACCGTACTCTGGACGGGTCAGCCATCAGCGAAGCGACGGCCGAGCGCCGTATAGTGTCGGATACAGGCCCCGCCCGGGGGAGACCATGTCCTAGAACGCCACCCTGCGGCCTAGACTTCTGTTTGCGCCAAGAACTCACCGGTACCCCTTGGTGTCGAAAAGACCGTTCCAGCACGGAAAAAATACTGTTCTGGAATATCCCTGGTATCAAAGCACGATGCAAATCCACATGGATTTTAGTTACTTTTCAGGGACGTTCGCACTGACACAACTGACAGTTCTCTGTGGACATCAACTCAGTCATTCTGCGGCAACCGCAAAATGAGCCAATCCAAATGAACTCCACTCCACGCCTCGATACCCGATCCTCTCCGCCAAAAACTGCGCTTGTGGTCGGGCCCGACCATACCGTCGCCGCCACGGTTGCGACCATCCTGCCCGATTGGACAATCGAGCGGGTACGTGACAACGTGGCGGCGCTCGCCTTGATCGAGGCAAGGCCGTTTGATGTGGTCCTCACTGGTGCGGACACGTCAGGCAAGGCCGATGTGGATCTGCTCCGCAGGATCAGACTGGTCCGGCCACATACTCGGCTTATCATTCTCACTAACGAAAGTGCGCCGGCGGATGTTATCGCCTCCATGCGCGAGCAGGCTTTTAGCTACTTCTCGAAGCCGCTGTCCTGGACGATGTTCGCAGAAATGGTGCGACTTGCAGCTGAAGAACCGTGCTGGGACGACGGCATTGAAGTAGTTTCAGCGACTCCAGACTGGATTCGGCTTGCGGCCCGGTGCGACGTGAAGACGGCGGAACGACTGCTGCAGTTCTTCCGGGAAATCGCAGATTTGCCCGATGCTGAAAAGTACGACGTCGCCATTGCCCTCCGTGAGATGCTGCTAAACGCGATCGAACATGGTGGGCGATTAGATCCCAACCAGTATGTAGAAGTTTCGTACCTGCGTGCCCGCTACATGGTCCTGTGCCGTGTGAAAGATCCCGGTGAAGGTTTCTCGCTGGATGAAATCCGCCACGCCGCCATTGCGAATCCGCCGGACGATCCAATTCGACATCAAAGGTATCGGGATGAGCTTGGACTTCGCCCCGGGGGGTTTGGCGTCCTTCTCACTCGGAGCTTTGTGGACGAGGTGATATACGGGGAGAAGGGTAATGAAGTAGTGCTCGTTAAGTATCTTAGTAGGGACCGTCAGCGCACAGCATGAGAGCCGGTCACGCGAGCAAGACACCCAAGAGCAGTCATGGTTTCCTGTCACTCTTGACAGTGTTCACACACGAATCCCCCCCATAAGCTTTCAACGTCGAGTAGAGAGCGAAAACGCAGTTAGTCTTCGAAGGGACCCGGCCCGAGGCTCGCAATCGTGATCGCCAGCAATTGAGTGGAGGCATCTATGGGCAGACGGTTCTGTGCACTTCTTGTGTGTCTCGTAACACTTCCAGTCTTTTGCCAGGCGCCTTCACCCAACCCACAGGTAGCCACAATCACGGCGGTGACTCTCCACCCGAAAAACGCGGAGAATGGCGACCCCCCCATGGCTCAGTACGACCTCTCTCTAAAGGTCGGGGACACCGTCTATGTGGTGTTGTTTACACCAGCGAGCGGGTCCACCGCTGTGAAGTATTCGGTAGGAATGAACGTGGTGGTCCAAGTCGGAAGTGAGTCAATCAAGTTTACAAAGTTAGGACAGACACACGAAGTGCCCATCCTGCGCCGCGAAAGTGCCCCGACTACAACAGGCATTGACTGGTCTCGTGCCCCAGGTGAGTACTTCAGCCAGAAGCTCCGGCATCTTTCCGAAAAGTTGGATCTTACGCCTGATCAGCAGGCCCAAATCAAGCCGATCCTCGAACAGGAGGCTGGAGA
>QIAL01000038.1 GCA_003225535.1 Acidobacteriota bacterium
ATCGATAGGGCGACAGGCGATTGGATTCTGAGTTTGGATGCAGATGAAGAACTCGATTCAGAATTGCAACAAGCGCTTCACGACACGCTGGAAGGGGTGGGCCGGGTTTTCGAGCTCCACGACGCACATCCACTCACGATAGACGCTGCAAAGGCCGATTTGGCCTATCACATCGGCGGACAACTCACCGCTGATTTTGCAGGATTGCGACTACCGCGCAAGAATGAATTCCTTGGCCGTTGGATGAAGCATGGTGGCTTCTGGCCGGATCCGAAGCTTCGGTTCTTCCGGCGCACAGCGGGTAAGTTTGAGAACCGGGCTGTGCACGAAGATGTTCAAGTCAAAGGAACTATTGGTCACATCCGATATGGCGCTCTCGTCCACCACTCCTACCCCACCCTGTCCGACTACGTCGAGCACATGAACCGCTACTCGTCGCTGGGAGCGGAAATGGTTGTGGCCAAGGGGAAATTGCGCTTCAGCTTCATCAACATCGTCCTGCGGCCGGTGTTTACTTTCATCTACAACTATTTCTTCCGTCTCGGATTTCTCGACGGACGCGAAGGACTGCTGCTGCACCTCTATCATGCGGTCTACGTGTCGTGGAAATACGCGAAAGCGTGGGAACTGTCTCGCACGAAAACCACTTTGTCATCCTAAGCGCCGGCGAAGCCGACGCGAGGGACCCTACGTCAGACTCCGCCTTCGATGCAGTAAACAGGACTGCCCACTCTGGACGCAGCGCAAGGGAACATCGCGCCTTCATCGCTGTGGAAACCGTCGTACGGTCCTTCACCCGGCTTGACGCCGGGTTCAGGATGACATGCCTCAGTTTCATGACCTGCTCCGTTTAAGTTAAGGTAGCTGGCCCTCAAGAGAAATCAACGTACGCGTCCGCGTCTGCTGACCGACCGGTCGTTTTGACCGCGGCGGCTCGCCTTGCTCCAATTGCGCGCCTTCCCTATCATCAAAGAAGAACTGGGGATTGCATGCAAAAGAAGCCGTCTTCTCGGTCCAATCCGCCGCAAGTGGCCGATAGTCCTATCAGCGAGACATTTGAAAATCGCCACCCTTCAGAAGCCGAGAAACACTGGGCCGAGAAGACGCTCGCGCCCACGATTGAGAAAGCTCCCGAGCGGCCCATCGGCGCGCCCACCGGCATAAACGTCGACGAGCACGGCAACGCGCGCTTAACGACGATCTCGGGCGTCCCGATTCGACGGCTCTACACGCAGGCCGATCTGCCGGCGGACTGGAGCGAGGAGCAGTATCTCGGCTACCCCGGCCAACCGCCTTTCACGCGCGGGATTCACGCTACGGGATATCGTGGCAAGCTTTACACAATGCGGCAGTTCTCGGGCTTCGCCTCGCCGGAGGAAACCAACCAGCGCTACAAATATCTGCTTGAGCACGGTGGCAGCGGGTTGTCCGTCGCCTTCGATCTCCCCACGCTGATGGGCTACGACTCCGATCATCCTGCGAGTGAAGGCGAGGTGGGCAAGTGCGGCGTCGCGATTGACTCGCTCGAGGACATGGAGATTCTCTTCAACGGCATCGATCTCGAGAAGACCACCGTATCGATGACGATCAATTCACCGGCGTCGGTGCTGTGGGCGATGTATCTGGTCGTCGCCGAGAAGCAGGGCGCGGACTGGAAGAAAATCTCAGGCACGATTCAGAACGACATCCTGAAGGAGTACATCGCCCAGAAGGAATACATCTATCCGCCGGCGCCGTCGATGCGGCTGGTGATCGACACCTTCGAGTTTGGTTCGAAGTTCACTCCGCGCTTTAACACGATCTCGATCAGCGGATATCACATCCGCGAGGCCGGTTCGACCGCGTTGCAGGAACTGGCATTCACGCTGTATGACGGCGTCGAATATGTAGAGTGGGCGCGACGCCGAGGCCTCGAGGGATTTCTTTGAAGAGATCGCCAAGTATCGCGCCGCCCGTAAGATTTGGTACCGCGTGATGAAAGACCGCTTCGGCGCGAAAAATCAGCGTACCTGGCTGATGCGCTTCCACACGCAGACCGCTGGAGTGTCGCTGCCCGCTCAGCAACCGATGAACAACATCGCACGCGTCGCGGTCCAGGCGCTGGCAGCGGTGCTGGGCGGCACGCAGTCGCTGCACACCGACTCCTACGACGAAGCCTTCGCCCTGCCCACCGAAGAAGCCGCCCGCATCGCGCTGCGCACGCAACAGATCATTGCTTACGAGTCCGGCGTGGCGCAGACGGTCGACCCGCTGGGCGGTTCGTATTTCCTCGAGAACCTGACGCTCCAGATGGAAAACGGCGCCTTCGACTACTTCGGCAAGATGGACGCGATGGGCGGGATGGTGAAGGCGATCGAGCGCGGATATCCGCAGAAGGAAATCGCCGAGTCTTCCTACCAGTACCAGCGCGCTGTCGAAGCAAAAGAAAAGGTCATTGTCGGCGTGAACGAGTTCGCCATCGAAGAGGAACCGCCGCACACTCTCTACATCGACGAGACTGTAGCGCACCAGCAATCGGAAAAACTGAAGAACCTGCGCGCCCGCCGCTCGAATGAACAGGTGCGCAGCGCGCTCGATGCCCTGAAGAAAGCCGCCGAAAAGGAACCAAAGGCCGCCGCCAACGGCACGATCTCTTCGGCGAATACCATGCCCTACATCGTCGACGCGGTCCGCGCTTATGCCACCGTGGGCGAAATCTGCGAAGCCCTGCGGCAGGTGTACGGTACATATACGGAAGTCAGCATCACCTAATTTCTCGCCCTCACCGCAGTCCGAACAGATTCACTCCCAGAAAAATGAGCAACCCGGCGGAGGAATCCTGCGTCCAAATCCCGGATTTTCGCAGGGTATTCGGGAACCGGCAATTCTAAGAAATTTCATGTGACCTCCGTTATGCCGATATACCTTTGCCTGCTTGAGTGTTGCGCCCGTCTGTCGAAGTTCACTGCAATGGCATCGCTGTCTCATCGGCAGAGTTGGTCATTGGCAGTTCTGGTCGCCGTTTTCCCCTGTCTTTTGTGTGCTCGTGCAGACAACGAGGCACCCACAATCAGCTACCGCACCGGGACCTCCGAGGTGCGGGTCACCTTCTTTGCAACCGACGAAAACAATCGCCTCGTACAGGCCATTGATCGGAATGACTTCGCCGTAGTCGATGGCGACGTCGTCATCCGCGATTTCCGCAGCCTCACGCGATCCCGGGAAACCAAGCTTGACGTTGTCGTGCTGGTCGATGCCAGTGAATCTGTCGCTCCACGCTTTCACGCGATCGCAGACCAGGTGCAGCGGCTGATCTCGCGTAAGCATTCAGGCGATGACCTCTCGATTATTACCTTCTCGGAATTGAGGCCCGCCATTCTCTGTACGGCAGACTGCAGCGCAGCAACCGTTGAGAGCAAGATTCGATCTCTGACCCCCGCCGGGGCCACGCCACTCTTCGACTCGCTGGCCTTCAGCGCGGGTTACATTGCAGACCGGCATATGCCGGGCGTTCGCCAGGTGTTGATCCTGCTTTCCGACGGCAACGACACCATTAGCCGAAGTTCCGCTCGCCAGGCGCTCGATGCGGTCATTGGAACCGGGGCCTTACTCTATACCATCAACCAAAACAAAACGGCTCGCGATCTGAAGGGCAGCCTCGCACTCCAGGAGATGGCGGAGGCTACCGGCGGTAGAAGCTTTTCCGCGCAAGACGATGCCGCCGACGTCCTCGAGGCCGCGCTGGCCGACCTGCGTGCGTCGTACGTTGTCACGTATCCACTCCCCAGCCGTATGGCTGGGTTTCACTCGCTGCGGATCCTTCCCAAACACAATATGAACCTGCGGTTTCACTGCCGACGAGGATACTTCTATGACGAAGATCGTTAACACGAGATATGCGACGTTGACCCTGGGGATCGCGCTAACGCTCTGCTGCCGAGCCGCGTGGGCCGGAGTTTATCAGCACGGAACGGTCGTAAGAATGCGCATGGTCGATTGCCTGCCCGTCCGTCACGGCTTCATGGTGGCGATGGGCGGCGCTCCGACTCAGATGAGCTCTGAGGTATGCCCCGAATACACGCTCATCTCCGACAAGGTAGTGTTCGTGATTGTCGGAAAATCCTCCGATCAACTCATACCTCTTGCCGACGTCGTTGATTTTCGATTTAACAAGAACGAGTTGGCCATGCGCATCGATGATGCACGACGCGAGAGCAAGTTCAACATCAAGGAGATGATTCTCCGCACGGACTGGGAACTCATCCAGAAACACATCGCCGACCAGATGACCAATCCTCGGGCGGATACGAACGTTGCGTTGCGCACTCGCGAGTAGCCTTAAGGAGAGTTGAAGAATCTTGTGGAGACAGCCGCCTTCGGCTGTCCGACCGCGCGAGCGGCCGCCTTGGCACGCCTTTCATCGCAGTAGTGGTGCAAAACCATTCGCCCTTCGGACGACGGACAGCTGAAGGCGGCTGTCCCCACATCCCGCACCCTTTCAGGGCAAGCGTCACACGATCTCGCCGTCAACTCTAGCTAGCGTTCTCACAGAGCACCAGATATTGGCCGCCTAGCGGCAACGGACGAAGCCACGCCTCCGCTGGACGCAGAAAGCTTAACTGGCGCGGGAAGTAGAAGAGCGAATCCGTCCGCAGGATTTTGAAACCGGCGCTGGAGAGAAGTTTTTTCGCCTTGAGTGGGCTGATTTTGATCGCATGTTCGTCGAAGGCGCAGCGCGACATCACGAACTGGGTCCCCGGGTTCCACGGGTTGTTCTCCCAGAAAGCAAACAAGCCGTCGGGCCGCAGAGCACGGCGGATCCCCTCGAGACACGCCGCCCTTTCCGCAGGCCGGATGTGATGGAAGACGCCGTTGGTAAATGCGAGATCGATGGTGCCGTCGGGCGTCCACTCACTGGTGCACAGAAACTGCATGCCCGATGCGGGATTAGTCTGGCGCGCGACGGCGATCGATTCCGCCGACACATCCACGCCCAGCACATGCTCGGCGTTGAATCGCGCGGCCAGCATGGGCACATTCGCGCCGTCGCCGCAGCCGTAATCCAGAATACGTCGTACCGTATGGCCCAACTGAGCAGCGCAGTGGGCGCTCCAGTCGACCCTTTTCTGTGCGTAGAACTCTCGGCTCTCTCCTGTAACCACCAGCGATTTCGCCAGGTCCTCGTCGTAGCGGCGGGCGAAGCGATCGAATTCGGCTGGACTCATATCAGCGGCGGCGAAGGCCCAGGATGCTGAGGAAAAAACTGCTAAAGATGATCTGCGGACCTAGGATCAAGGCGAACACGGAGAGCATGACGAGCCGCAGAAGATTATCGGATGTGATCGGGCCGAAGCTGCTTCGCGCCCACGTCGAGACCGCAAGTAGTGAGCCCACAACTCCGAGCGCCACGCAGAGCGCGCCGGCGAGCAATCCCGTTTCAAGCTTGATGTAATCGAACATGCGATTCAGGCGCGGATCTTCGGGCAGCAGCCCCTCGGTGATAGCAAATACTTTGGTAAAAACTGCGAACGCCAGCAGTTGGAATCCGACCACGATTGCGCCGAATGCATAAGCCAGAGTATGAAAATCGAACACAACATCACCCACTCGCCGCGGACCAGACATCAGCCAAATGCAGGTGGCGAGGCCAACCACAATCGACGCGATCCCCGGATAGAGGAACAGCCAGCGCGGGCTGTACATGAGCAAAAAGCGCAGATGCCGCCACCCATCATGCCAGGTGCGCAAGTGCGGCGGATGACTGCGGCCATCGGGAGAGAGAGTTGTCGGGACTTCGCTCACTCTCATCCGTAGAAGGCTAGCCTTAACCACCATCTCGCTGGCGAATTCCATGCCGGTAGAACGGATGTCCATGCGTTCGTAGCTGTCTTTGCTGAAGGCCCGAATGCCGCAGTGAAAGTCTCGCGACGGAGAACGGAAGAAGAGCCGCCCGATGGCGGTGAGCACAGGATTGCCGAGATAGCGATGAAGTGGCGGCATAGCTCCATCGCGGATCCCTCCGAGAAAGCGGTTGCCCATGACCAGGTCGGAGCCATTTCTCAGCTGCTCGATGAATCGAGGAATGTGGGTGAAATCGTAGCTGTCGTCCGAGTCCGCCATCAGCACGTACGTGCCACGCGCCTCCTGGATGCCGCCGCGGAGAGCATTCCCGTAGCCGCGATGTTCCACGCGGACCACGCGCGCACCCTCAGTTTCGGCCAGTTCCACCGAGCCGTCGGTTGATCCGTTGTCGGCAACGACGACTTCGCCGTGAATCCCTGCCTTCCGAAGAGCTTCGACCGCCTTCTGTACGCAGGTGCCCACCGTTTCCCGCTCGTTCAGACATGGCAGGACGACGCTGAGCTCTAAAGCTTTTATGCCGGCTTTCCTGTCGTCGGAAACAATGGGCATCGATTGAGGCATGAGCAGGAACTACTGGGGCTAACCCGAATCCCAAATGTACAGCCTGCGGACAGTCCCCACAAGCACTGGATCTACCTGCGGGGCTTCCCTACCCTTTCGGCCGTCGCGAACATTTTCGCTACCGTGTCCATATCTTTCGGCTGCACTTTCCCGGCCGGGATTCGCTTGTGCGTGAGATCTTCCAGCTTCAGCAGCAGATCTACCAGTGACATCGAGTCGATCAACCCTGAAGAAACCAGTGGAGTGCCCTCATCGATCGTCACCTCGGGCTTGCGGATCAGGTCCTTGATGTGCGCGATCATCTGCTGTGCTTCGGGAGTCATCGTTGTTCGCTTTTCTTCGGATGCTGACGTCGTCAAGCCTCGGGATTCAATTCCGGATGCTCCCGCAACAGCTTCTCTCGTGTAGCGGAGCGTGCAGCTTTCCCCGCTGTGCTCTTCACAATCCACTTCGGAGGCCTCAGGAGAATCCTGCGCACCGCAATCCCCAGTCCTGCCACCACTCTGCTGCGAATCTCCTGTTCGAGTTTCGCGGCGTCAGACAGTAGATATTCGTTCTCAACCTCAGCCGCTATGACGACGTCTTCCGTGCCAAGGCTCGGATTGTACACACCCATCGCGATCACGCGGCCGTCGTGGATCGCGGGATGCGCGCTCACGATCTCCTCGATATCCTGCGGGTAAATATTCTCGCCGCCGATGATAAGGAGGTCTTTCTTTCTGCCGACAATGAACAGTTCGCCATCAAGCAGGAATCCAAGGTCTCCGGTGCGGTACCAGCCATCGACAATCGCTTGGGTCGTCAGGTCCGGACGATTGTAGTAGCCCTCAAACAAGCAATCGCTTTGGATGGCAATCTCGCCGACGCAGGCGTCCCCCAACGTTTCGCCTGAATCCGAGAGGATTTGCACTCGCTGGTTCGGTAGCAGTCGACCGGACGATGTAAACGAGAGGGAGCCGGGAGTCTCGGCTGGCACCTCGACAATTCGGTGGACGCTGCGAAACTGCTGTCCATCGGCCAAGATCGTCACCGGACCTCGTTCGAGATTGGATTGCGTCACGGCGAAAACATTTTCCGCCATTGCATATGAAGACTGCAGCACGCCTTCCCCAATCCTGAACGCTTTCCGAAACTCGCTCATGCTGCTGGCGCGGACCGGCTCAGAACAGTTGATCAGCAGACGCAGTGACGAAAGGTCGTAATCTGCCCACCGGCTTTGTGGCGTGCGGCGGGGAACGAACTGGAACGCGAAATTCGGCATCCAGGCCACGGTGCACTTGGATTCGCTCACAACCTGCAACATCGATTCCGGCTGCATCACCCAATTGAGTGGTGACTGCATCACGATCGGAATGTGGCAGGCCATCGGCAACATGAAGGCCGCGATCAGCCCCATGTCGTGATAGAGCGGCAGCCAGTTGTAAACACGATCACTGGAACCGTCGATCTTCAGAGCCTCTGAGAGATGGTCAACTTGACGGAGTACCGCTGCGTGCGTCAATGCGACTCCCTTTTGCAGTCCGGTGGTGCCGGCCGAGTGCTGGATGAAGGCCAAGCTGTCGGGTCGGATCTGCGCGTAGGCTTCACCGCGGTTGTTCAACTGTTGTAGGTCATCCCTTTTGTGTCCGGCGCGGAGAAGTTTTGTCTCAGAAGCGAGAGAAACGCACTCCAGCATCTCATCGGGAAAACTCTCATCGATCAGAACCGCCTTGGCGCTGAGATTGGCTGTGACACCCGCCAAGCCTGACCGATACTTCGATGGCTCGACTTTGAAATTGGGATAGGCGAGGAAAGCCGGCACCGCGCTCAGCATCATGGCACCAACGAAGGTGGCCATTGCAGGGATTCCCTGCGGCATGATGAGGACCACTCGGTCGCCTGGTTCGACGTCTTCGTTAGCGAGTGCGGCAAACTCGGCCCTCGCGAGAGAGCGAAATTCCCCGAACGTCACCGTCTCTTCATCGTCATCGTCAATCCACATTGTGATGAACGG
>QIAL01000039.1 GCA_003225535.1 Acidobacteriota bacterium
AACGAAACAAATAACGCCCGCTAGTGTCAGAAGTTGTTCTGAACTCAAATCCTTTTTGCTGGTCGGTCAGCACCACCGTCGCCCCTTGCACCAGGGCGCCGGTGCTGTCGCTCAATTCTCCGCTGACCGTCCCGAAGTAAGCCTGCGCGCACACGAGCGAGGGCACTAAAAGAGCGATGGCGAGGAGACACGTAAAGAGCACGAAGTGTGAGGTCTTTCGCGAATGCGAGACGGATGTTGGCATGGGACCCTCCTGATGTGCGATCGAAAACTGACACTGCCACGGAAGACTTGCGGTGGTTATTCGCCGCCATCCTACACAAACCTTGCTTCCCGCGCCACAGCAAAAATGCACGCAAGAAACGATTTAATACGATTATTTTCTTGAATGTTGTTGTGCAGGAGTGCTAATGCTGGAGTTCTTTCCCCTCAGTCACTCCGCGCAGGAATGTGTGATTTTCACAGCGTGAAAAACAGAGATTCAGCTCCCGCTCAAAACGCAGACCACGAATAAGTAGCGCCGGCGTCCCGCCCGCGCACCTCGCCGACGAAAGAAAATAAGAAAGGAACTACATCGCGGCCCGTGCCGGCTCGATCTGCTCGGATGCATCCGGCCGACTCAGCGGAATGCTCACCGCCACTCGCGTCCCATCCCCGCCCGAGCTGATCTGCAAGTCGCCGCCAAACGGACGCAGCCGTTCCCGCATCGCGCGAATGCCGAATCCCGACGCTCCCGCCTGCACCGCCGCAAGGCGTTCCCGGGAAATCCCTTTGCCCGAGTCCTCGATTTCCATCGTGATCGCTTCCGGCGCGCGCGCGATCCGGATCGAAGCCCGCTTGCTTCCGGAATGGCGATGAATGTTGGTCAGCAATTCCTGCACCACGCGGAACACAACCAGCTCCAGTTCGCGTGGCAGTCGCCCGAATTCTTTTGGAATATCGAAGTCAATCGCGACCCCGCTGCGCTCCGACACTCCCTGCACATACCAGCCGATCGCCGACGACAATCCTGCCTCATCGAGCAGAGGAGGATGCAGCAGGTAAGAAGTCGTCCGCAATTCCTGATGAAGCATCTGCACCAGTTGCTGGCTCTCTTCCACCTGGTGCGCAAGCTTCGGCGCTACCTCGCGAATCTTCTCGCTCTGCACCTGTTCCGCCAGGTTCGCCAGTTCGAGTCCGATCGCGGTCAGGATCTGCCCCGAGCTGTCGTGCAGTTCGCGCGCGATCCGGCGGCGCTCGGCGTCCTGCAATTGCATCAGGTGCCCGGAAAGCAATCTCACCTGTTCCGCCGTACGCGCCATTTCCAGGTTGCGTTTCTGCAACTCCAACGTCCGCGCCTGCACCACACGGTCCAGATTTTCCGCCAGTTCCCGATGCTGAGCTTCGCTGGCGCGCAGCGCGAGTTCGGTCGCTTTGCGCTCCGTGACATCCCGCACCGTTCCGGAGCAGCCCATAAATTTCTTCGCCGAGCCGTCGAATTCGAATTCCGCCGCCGCGTAAATTTCCACCCAGCGCGCCGATCCGTCGGGCAACACAATCCTGTATTCCCCAAAATGCGTCTTCGGCTCCGCGCTGTTGAAGTCTGCTTCAAACTCCGCCGACATGCGGCCCACATCGTCCGGATGGATGTGTTTCAGGATTTCCTGCGTCGGAAGAGAATTCTCGGCGACCCCGAAAATTGTTTTGAAGGTGTCGTCCCAACTGCCGCTGTTGGTGGCAGCGTCATAGCGCCACCACGCCATCTGCGCAGCGTCCAGCGCCAGCTGGCGCTGTTGCCACAACTTCTCCCGCTCGGCTTGCGCTTGTTTGCTTTCTGTCAGATCGAACGTCGCACCCGTTATGCCGACGATGTGTCCATAACCATCGCGTTGCGGATCGATCCTGATGTGATAGTGGCACGGCCTGCCGTTCAGCGAGACCGTCACCTCACCCTGATAACTCACGCCCGTGCGCAAGACCTCCTCCTTGATTCCCTCCGTCATCTTCCAGTCTTCCGGGCGCTCCAGCAGTTCTCTGTCGCGCTTGCCGAGTATTTCAACAATGCTATGGATGCCCCGCGGATTGTGCACCCACCGGTAGCGCAGATCGAGCCCCTGGTTGAAAACCGTGATCGGCGTGCCCCGCAGGGCGACCCTGAAACGTTCGCTCGTAGTCCGCAGGCGCTCTTCGATGACCTTGCGATCGGTAATATCGAGGAATGCTCCAACCGCGCCGCGCACATTTCCGTCTTCGTCGAACAGCGGAACCGCGTGCCCGAACTCGTAGGTGGAACTACCGTCTGCAAAACGAATTTCCAGTTCCTTGTTGCGGACAGGCTCTCCGGTGATCGCGGCCTCTTGCAGAGGCAGTTCTTCAACAGCCAGTTCGCACCCGTTTTCGAAGACGCGAAAGCTTGGACGCTCTCCCGGCGGCGCAGACTTTGATAAGTTCGAGCCGTACGGCATCCGCAGCAGTTCATAGGCGGCGCGGTTGCTGGTGATTGTTTCGCATTTGCGGTCGTGGGAAAAGAAGACTGCGGCCGGCACGGCATCAAAAATTGCCATCATGTTGTCGGCGTGCACCTTGGCCTCGCCGCGCGCCTGTTTCAGATCTTCTTCTGTCTGCTTGAGTCGCGTCACGTCCATGGCCACGCCACTCATCCGGACCGGTTTTCCGGCTGGGTCAAAGTACACCCGCCCCCGCGACAGGACCCAGTGGGTGCTGCCGTCAGGCCATACAGCGCGCATCTCTATGCTGTAATCCTGATTCTGCGACAGGCTCATCTGGACGGCTTGATCGACGGTCTCGCGATCTTCGGGATGGAGGGCGTTTAGGAAGCGCTCATACGTCATCTCAGTGCCGGCAGGGATGCCGAGGCGCTCTTCGCGGGCGCGAAGCTCTTCGTCCAGACGCCGTGCCGCGTTCTTGGCGCCCGAACCCTTGTGCCCGAACGCACGGCCATTCGAAGGAGTGGCTTCCTTCCTCCGCCCCTTGCGATTACGGACCTTAGATTCGGACTTGCGCACTCGGCTCGAACTCCAAGCCGAGTCTATTTCCGCCATATCGCAGCAACACTACAGTGTTCTCTGTATCCGATTGTAGGAAGGGCAAGGGAAAGTAAGTGGGGGAACTAAAAGGGGTGCCTCACCAAGGGGTGCCTCACCCGTGTCGCGTTTTGTGCGATACGGTGGGGATTTTGATTTCTCTATTCAGTAACCTCACTGTGAGATTATCGCCCTCACCTACCTCAGTGCACCTTCCCCGTAGCCAGAGTCACCGTAACCTGATCGTATTGCGATTTCTTCTGGCTGGTCGGATCCACCTGGTACATGGTCACCGTCAACGTGGTCGCAGTCTTTTTGTCGGCTGCCCCGGCGACTTTCACCAGCAGATAGCCATATCCCTGCAGCGACTTCACGAACGTGTGGTCGGCGCTGACTTGCCCGGTAGCCGGGATGATCACCTGGTCGTTAATGCCGCCTGTTCCCGCGACGATGTAGGGGATTTGTAATCCCGCGTGCGCCGCAGGCTGGCGCGTGTAGCGCTGGTAGCTATGCGCGTGCCCCGATAGGAAGAGATCGGGCATGATGCCGGCCTGCTGGCAGATGCCGTCAATTTCGGTCAGCATCTGCGTACTGCCTGAGTGTCCTCCCGAGCTGAACGGCGGATGATGGGTCGCCAACACCAGCGCCTTCCGCGGACCGTTTTTGCGCTGGTGCGCGAGCTTCTTCAGCGTCGCGAGCAGCCACGTTTTCTGCGCCTGCCCCGGAATCGCCCCCGAGATGAATCCCGGATTCTCCGCAGCATTCGAGTACAGGCCCACAATTTGCACATACGGAGCATCCAGCAGCCAGTACACTGCGGGCTGGTTCATCGTCTGCCGAAAGATTGTTCCCGCGATCGGAGGAACGGTCTGCGAAGGCGCGCAGAAGTTCGCCTGAAACGCCTTGGATGTGGTCGGATCTGTCTTGGGAAATATTTCGGCGTCGTGATTCCCTGGGATCGCAATGATCTTGCCCGGGTAGTGTACGTACGGCTCATAGAACTCCGGGCGATAATTGACATCTTTGTTGGGGCCGTAGATTACATCCCCCAGATGGAAGAAGAACGCCGGGGAACTGGCGGGAGCGCCGACGTTGAAGTCCGTGGCCATGGCTTCGGCGACCGCTCCCTGCGGCGAGTTGGCGCTCTTTCCTGTATCGCCGACCGCGTGAAAGCTGATGGATCCAGAATTCGTAACGTCGCTTTCTCCCTGCGCGCCAATCACATCCGCCAGAGTCATAGTGGGCGTTCGCTTCGCGGCGGGAATGGGCTGCAGCTTTTGTTGAATGTGAGTGAGAAGCTGTTTGCCCACACCCGGCACCGGGGCCCGAGCCTCCGGCGGCGCAGTGGTGAAAAAGGGATGCGCAAAGCGAAGAGTTGGAGTTTTCCGGACTGAGGTCCTGGTGGTCGTCTTGGTTGTCGCCATCGTTTTCTCCTCCTGAGCGTTCTTGCAAATGGCCTGAACAACGAAATCTCATTTCAAATCCTGCAAGTCGGCTTGCAGTTGCTGCATGCTGAAACCCTGTGGCGTTTTTTTCGCGGTCAGATAATCCTTGCTGAGGATCGCGTACGCTTCCTCGCAATATGCCTCCCAGAACGACCACGTCATTTTCTGCAGCGCGCCCCAGGTCACGCACGTGACGCCGCGCGAGTCATAGGCCACGACCGGCACGGCGTGTCCTCCCCACGATCCCTTGGCTCCATCGCCGGTCGTGCCGCCGGGCGGCACTGACCACGGCTGGTTATTCTGCACCTGCGTCTTCGCGCTGGTGGGCAACTGCACCCCGATGTAGCAGCCTTGAAAGATGTAGACCGAATCCATGATGTGGTTATGGTTGGCGGGCTCAAGCGCGACGTAGGCGCCGATTTTATGTCCGGCGATGCCGGTTTGCCGCCAGTAGTTCAGGACATCGATCTCGACAGCGCCGTTGTCGTTCGCCCCCGTCGTCGGGTTGTAGCCGGTGATGGCCGAGTAGGCCGCAACGACCTGCTTGTCGCTGGGCGTCGCCATCTTCTTGCCGGCGTTGGCGGTCCACTCCATGATCAGGTGGCCGGCGGCCGCGCAGGTACAGTCGCCGATCTGATCGTTGTCCATCATCCCCCAAGTCTTTACTTTGCTGGTGAGGTCGAAGCTGGCTGGAGGCGTAGGCAGTGTCGGCGTAACGTAGGAAGCCATCAGCAGTGTGCGCGGATCATGCCGTGCGACCTGCTTTCCGAGCTTCAGTTTCTTGGGATCGATGCGCGTGGGATCATTGCGCAGCGTGACGTCCTTGCGCGAGTCGGGAATATTGAAATCGACCTTCCGTAAAGCCATGCGAGATTCTCCTTTTTGAAAGACACGCCTGGTGGTTTGCACAAAACGGACGCGCCCAGCGTGTTATACGTGCCGAGGAACTGGGACCGGAACCAGAGGGGAAGAAATCCGCCGAATCTTAGACCGAGACGGAGTCAAGATCAAGGAAGAAGCAGAGTTGTTACGAAAACCGGACAACGGAGGGATTGAGGACTCTGCATCTGTTGAGTCCTCAAAATCCTTGTCATCCTGAAGCCTGCGCCTTTTGCAGGCGAAGGATCTGCTGCACCTGCCGGCAGTATCGATGCTGCCAGCGGGTACACAGGTCCTTCGCGGCAAAAGTCGCCGCTCAGGATGACAAGCTCGGATTGCAGATAAAACTTGGATTCGCAGAAACAAGACGCGACTCAATCGCGGCCCGTTTCGACCCGCGAATCTATTACGACGAGGGTGCCCCACCCTTGTCGCGGTTTTAGCGACAGGGTGGGGACTTTGACTTCGCACCGTGCTTCACCGCAGTGCGGTCCGTCACTCCCGCATCGCGCTCCGATCATCTCGTGACTCAGGCTCCGTGCAAGAAACTTATGGCTCGGAATTGCCGCAGACGTCCCATTGCGGGCACGATTCACTCGCGTACGAATTCGGGAATGCGATTCTCTCGAACCTGCCGATTCTTTCGCCACCCCCGCCATCTTAGGCGCACACTATTCCGTTGGAGGTACCTTCATGCCGGAACTTCGCCAGAATTTCATGACCAAAGAGTGGGTCGTGATTGCCACCGAACGCGCCAAGCGTCCCGATCAGATGGCTGTGCACCGCGAATCCAAGTCGGCAGTCTGCGCCTGCCCGATGGAGACGGATGGAAAGCGCGCGTGGTGCCCAACAAGTTTGCGGCACTGTCTCCCGACGTCCTGCCCGAGCGCACCATCCACCGTTCGCGGCGCTCGATGGGCGGATTCGGCGAGCACGATGTCATCGTGGAGACGCCCGATCACTCCCTGGCCATGGCGATGATGCCCGATTCGCAGGTGGCTGACATCCTTCGCATTTATAAGATCCGTCACGACCAGCTCAGCCTTGATCCGCGCATCGCCCAGGTCACCATCTTCAAGAATCACGGAACGGACGCGGGCACCAGCCTCGAGCATCCGCACTCGCAATTAATCGCCACGCCCGTCATCTCCTACCAGGTGCGGCAGCGTTTTCAGGAGGCGATGCAGCACTTCGACGATTTCGGATGCTGCATGTTTTGCCAGATCATTGACGAAGAACTCCAGGAGCAGAAGCGCATTGTGCTGACCAGCGAACACTTCGTCGCAGTCGAACTATTTGCCTCGCCCGCCCCGTTTTGCACGCACATCTATCCGCGGCGCCACATGGCCAGCTTCAGCGATGTCAGCGCGAAAGAGATCGTAGACCTCGGACGCGTGCTGCGGACCGTGCTGGCCAAACTTTACATCGGGCTGCAGAATCCCGATTTCAACTTCACCATCCGCACCGCGCCTGCCGAGTGCGTCGGCGTCCGCTACTTCCACTGGTATATGAGCGTGATTCCGCGTCTCACCCGCACCGCAGGATTCGAACTCGGTTCCGGCATGTTCATCAACACCGTGATCCCCGAAGAGGCGGCCGACTTCCTGCGCAATGTGAAGGTTGAAGCGGCAGTGGGCGTGAGCTGAGGGTTCTGTTTAACAGACAAAAGACACACCATGGACTATTGTGACGCGAAGCGTTCAATGTCCACCTCCGAACACCATATTCCAATACCGGACAGCCAACGGCCTATTCCTGGACCGCATTCCTACTGCGGGAGAAATGCATCAATTAGATAGAGACTTCGCCTTTGGCGGAGCGACTGCAAGCTTCATAGGTTTGCCAGAGTGTTGACCGGAGGAGACTGGAATGTTGATTGGCAACCTCAAGTACAGCGTCAGATTTCTTCTCAGAAGTAAGAGCTTTTCATGTGCAGTCGTCGCAACGCTTTCGGCTTGCATCGGCGTTAACGTCGCCATCTTCGCTATCGTCCACTCTGTTCTACTGCGACCGTTGCCGGTTCCTGATTCAGAGAACATCGTCCTGATGTCGAATCGGTATCCGAAGGCCGGAGTCGGGGAACAATTTATCAGTAGTTCGGGGGACTATTTTGACAGGCGCGAGAGGGTCACAGCCTTGACCGAGCAGGCTGCCTTCCGGTTCTCCAACGAGACGATCGACGTTGGCGGCACTGCACAGCGGGAAAAGGCGATGACCGCAACACCATCGCTCTTTCATTTGCTGCAAGTGTCCCCTCTGCTGGGCCGCACGTTTAGCGAGGCGGAGGGAACGACCGGGGCGGAGCAGAAAATCATTTTGAGTTATGGGCTGTGGCAACAGATCTGCGGAGGCAATCCTGGATGCCTCGGAAGCGAAGTTCGGTTGAACGGACGCCCGTTCACTGTTGTAGGAGTGATGCCTCAGAACTTTGTGTTCGTCGATCCGGAAGTGCGGATGTGGATTCCGGCCGCCTTCACCGATGAGGAGAAGACTGTTCATCACAACAATGATTGGTACAACATCGGCCGCCTGCAGCCAGGAGCAACGATTCAACAGGTGCAGGCGCAAATTAATGCGCTCAATGCCGCCAATCTGGAGAAGTTCCCCAAGTTCAAAGAGATTCTGATCAATGCGGGCTTCCATAGCTCTGTCGAACCGCTGCAGGAGATGGTAGTCAGGGATGTGAGGTCCGGATTGTATCTGTTGTGGTCCGGTTCGATATTCGTGCTGCTCATCGGCGTATTGAACGTGGCAAATTTGGCATTCGCTCGGCTGACTTTACGAAAGAAGGAATTTGCGACACGGTTGGCGTTGGGTGCGGGACGGTTGCAACTGTTGCGGCAATTCGTGACCGAGAATCTGCTTCTTGCCGTGGTCAGCTGTGTGGGCGGAGTGATGATAGGCTCACTCGCACTGCGCACCATAGCGTGGATCGGAGTGAATCGCTTTCCACGCGCGTATGAAGTGCGCATCGATTCCCAGGTCATCTGGGTTGCCGTGTTGATGGCGGCGGCCGCCAGCGTTCTACTCAGTAGCCTTTCCGTCGTGGGAATTTCCATTCGAAGATTTCACACCTTTCTGCGCGACAGCGAAAGAACCGGTACAGGTGCGAAGGCAAGGCCGGTGCGCCAGGTATTGGTCGTGGCCCAGATCGGATTCGCTTTCGCCTTGCTGGTGGGTGCTGGATTGTTGTTGGCGAGTTTCCGCCACTTGCTGAAAGTCGATCCGGGCTACAGAACGGACAGCGTTGTGACCGCGTCGCTAAGTGCTCCGACGGGTAAGTACGACGACACGCACCTGGAGATGCTGGTGAGTCGGTCGCTCGAGGCCGTGCGGCAAATTGCGGGTGTGGCCGCAGCGGGAGCAAGCACAGTCGTTCCTCTGGGAGGTCAATACGATAACAGCGTGATCCTGGCCGAAGGCTACGCCATGAAACCGGGCGAATCGGTCATTTCTCCCATTCGTCTTTCGGTTACGCCCGGATACCTGGAGACGATGGGGATTTCGTTGTTGCAAGGACGCTTCTTTCGCGACAGTGACAATGGCAATGCGCCCCGCGTGGTTATCGTTGACGAAAGACTCGCCAAACGCTTTTGGCCTGGTCGAGATCCGATCGGACAACGAATGTACGAACCAGATGCCGACGCTCTTGTCATCAGTGATCGAACCATTCGATATACCGTTGTGGGCGTCGTGCGCTCGGTGAGACTGGAGGACCTTTCTGGCAAGGGGAATCAAGAGGGCGCTTATTACTTTCCCTATTCCCAACGTCCCTCGAACAATTACACGATAGTTGTGAGGACCGCAGGAAACGACGCCGCCTCCGTATTACCGGCGATCCGCGCCCAGATTGCAGCCATCGATCCGGAGATGCCCTTGTTCGATATCAGGACGATGGCGCAGCGTGAAGAGCTTTCGTTGTCGTCACGGCGGACCTCGATGTTGCTGGGGCTGGCCTTCGGCGTGCTTGCGCTCTTCCTCGCAGCTTTCGGAATTTACGGAGTATTGGCTTACCTGGTAGCACAACGGCGGAAGGAGATCGGGATTCGAGTTGCGTTAGGCAGCACAAATTCCGGGATCGTGAAGCTCGTGTTGCGAGAAGGACTCGTTCTGGTCGCGGCGGGATTGATCCTAGGTATCGCAGGTTCGATTTCATTGCGCTCGGTTGTTCAGAACGAGACCTATGGGGTCGCTCCCCTCGATCCGTTGGTTTTGGGCTGCGTCGCAATCTTGTTTGCGGTGGTTGCGCTCGGGGCCTGCATCGTGCCCGCGCGACGTGCAATGCAAGTGGATCCGGCAATCGTGCTGAGCGAGCAGTAGCAGGGAAGAAAAATTTGCGCGATTAGATCCAGAAGTCGCGCTCGGCTGTTGGGGCAGTGCCTTGTCCGGCGCTAGCGGCGCGGCCCAGGCTGGGCTCCACGCGATTTCGGCCGGCGGCTTTGGCGCGGTAGAGTGCGGCATCGGCGCCGCTCAGAGCCTTTTCGAGATCGGCGGAGTTTTCTCCCGTGGCGACTCCCAGGCTCAGCGTGACCTGGACAGGTGCGCCTCCCGCCATGATGCTGCAGCTGGCGACGTGCGTGCGCACGCGCTCGGCCAGTTCCCAGGTTTCTCCCAGTCCGCAGCCGGGAGCGATGATCAGAAATTCCTCTCCGCCGTAGCGTCCGACGGAGTCATACGGCCGGACCATCGCGGCAATGCCACTGGCGATGATGCGCAAGACGGCGTCACCGGCGACGTGTCCGCGGCTGTCATTTACCTTTTTGAAGTGGTCGACATCCACCATGATTACGCCGACAGGTTGGTGATCGCGCTCGGAGCGGAGCAGTTCGCGCTCCAGAATCTCAAGGATCGCCTTGTGATTCCACAAGCTAGTAAGGCTGTCACGCGAGGCCTCGCGGCGCAGCGCCTCCTTCGCCAGCATCATCCGGCTCTGCGTCACCAGCATCCGGGCGCTCGAACTGATGAACGATAACAGCACCACCAAAGCCGCCAGCATCAGGCGCTGTTGCGCGATGCGCAGGGACATGATCAGAACCAGCAC
Organism: Acidobacteriota bacterium; assembly: GCA_003225535.1. Lineage (GTDB taxonomy): Bacteria > Acidobacteriota > Terriglobia > Terriglobales > Acidobacteriaceae > Sulfotelmatobacter. The sequence continues at coordinate 10,389 of QIAL01000039.1, forward strand.
GGGGTAGAGCAGGTACGAGACCTCGGCGTAGATCCGCTTTGCACGCTTAGGTTCCAACGGAATCACTGGAGCTTCAGCCTGCTTCCAGGCAGTCGCGATGACCATCGGCACCACCAGCAGGACGCTCCAAAGCAAATCGAACCACTGCCCAGTCTTCAGGATCTGGCCGGGGCCGTAGTAGTAGAGGGCATCGACGCATCCCGAGAGCGAGAGGAACAGTCCCATCGATCCGAAGAGCACGCGGACATCGCGCGAGTGGGCGAAGATCGCTCGCAAGACGAACGCCAGCGCGACCAGCGCATACCCTCCGAAATACGGCGCCCATACCTCATGCGACAGTACGGTGTCGGACTTGGGCAGGTAGAAGAAATACACGTAGGCCGCGACGCAAATTAGCATCGCCTGCACGAAATCGAGTACAAGGATCGCATCGATGCGTCCGGTTTCGTGTTCGGGGTCGAGGAACAGCGCCATCGCCAAAGGAGCAAACCAGAAGCAGAACAAGAGATTGGTGACCCAGGAGACGACCGGAGTGCGCGCAAGATCGTTGTAGACGCCAAGCGCTTGCGCGATCGTCCACAGTCCGTAGGCGGCGACACCCAGCCGCCAAAAGGCCCGCGCCATGCCCTCGGAGCGATCTGCGGCCAGCAGCATCGAGCCGATCACCAAGACGCCGAGCACCAGCTGAATCAGGTCCGAGAGGAATGGTCCCGGACTATTGGCGCCGAGTGAGACGCACACCGCCACGTGGGCCACCCACAAAAGGGTCGCGACCGCCACGATGATGCGTGAACGAGACAGGTTCATCTGCGCAACCAAAATTTGTACTGATGGACCGACCGGAGGGGAATCCCGGAAAATTTTCGAACAGTCTTACTTACGAAGTTGCACGCCGTTAGACGCTGAAGATCTATCAGTATGAGACCGCGCGTCCTCTAATGCATGTGCCCATGGTACTCGACCGAATGGTTACCGCAAGGCGGAAATTAGCCCCAATGCTGGAGCAATTTGCTGAGGATTTCCACAGCATCGCCCAGTTGGGAAAGCTCGTCGGGAGTGAGTCGCTCAAGCTGCGAGGCGAGGTAGGCGATGCGCATCTCGCGTCCCTTGTGCAACAGGCGCGTGCCTTTCGGAGTGGCCACGATGCGCAGGCGGCGCGCGTCTTCGGGATCTTCGGTGATCTCGACCAGGCGACTGCGCGCCAGACCCGAGACGATACGGCTCATCGTAGGGGGCTTGACCTGCTCGGCGGCGGCCAGTTCCTTCAGCGTCTTCGGTCCGCCGAAGACCAGCACTGACAGCGCGGAAAGACGTGCGGGTCCCTCGCCGGTGGCGATGTCCTGCTTGCGTACGCGCCGCAGCAGATGAATGGCGGCCGAGTGCAGGCGATCAGCGACGCTGAGGACTGCATTCATGGATGATTGTTGATTGCTGATTGGAGAGGGGCGTGGCATTTATTTCTTAGAGTACCTTTCTCTGCGACCTCCGCGGCTTTTCTCAACACGATCTCGGCGGTTAAAGTTCTTTCTACAGCCTCAGATCAAATTTTCCAACCAAAGCACTTGACATTCATTCGCGAATATAGTTAGCTATGCTAACTAATTTACCGACGGAGGTCAAGACCATGACTGACGGGCCAGGAATCACGAGGTTGGGGCAGATTCAGATCAGGACGCACGATGTGGAGCGCGCCGCGGAGTTCTATGAAAAGGTGCTGGGATTGAAGCTGTTGTTCAAAGCGCCGCCGGGACTGGCGTTCTTCGATTGTGGCGGAGTGCGGCTGATGCTGGACCGTCCGGAGAAGCCGGAGTTCGATCAT
>QIAL01000040.1 GCA_003225535.1 Acidobacteriota bacterium
CAAGTGGATGAATTAGTCGCAATTCCGCATTCGCCGCAAGTGGAATCGTTGAACGCCGGCGTGGCAGGCAGCATCGTGCTGTATGAGGCGGCACGGCAGCGAGGCAGTAGCCTATTGTGAACGCGCCTAGAAATTAATCTACCCGTTCCTCTTCAGCTTTCTCTTTCCCCTCGAATCTGCTTAAATCAAGCTTAGCGCAACACCGCGGGCGTGCCGGTGTTCCCTTAATTTGTGGTCGACATTCATTCGCACATTCTTCCGGAAGTAGATGACGGACCGAAATCCAGGGACGTCTGCGTCGCCATGTGCCGGGCGGCGGCGGCTGACGGCATCACGCACATGGTCGCCAGCCCGCACGCCAACGACCGGTATCACTACGATCGCGAGTATATGCAAGGACTCGTAGCCCATCTGCAAGAGCTGGTGGGGGACACGCCGAAGATCACGCTGGGTTGCGACTTCCATCTTTCGTACGAGAATCTGCAGGACGCGTTCGCCAATCCCTCGCGCTATGTCATCGGCAAAACCCACTACCTGCTGGTGGAGTTCAGCAACTACGGCGTACCGCAGAACACGACGGATTCGTTCCACAAACTCGGGGATCGCGGAATCACCGTAGTCATCACGCATCCGGAGCGCAATCCGATTCTGCGCGAGAACCTGCAGCGCGTGGTGGAGTGGGCTGAGCAGGGCTGCATCATTCAGATGACGGGCTCAGCGCTCACTGGATTCTGGGGTGAGCGCACACGTCGCGCCGCCGAGTGGCTGCTTGAAAGCCAGGCTGTGCATGTTCTCGCCACGGACGCCCACGATCTGGAGAAGCGCGTGCCGATTCTTTCGGCCTCTCGCGATGCGGCCGCGCAAATTGTCGGCGACGAAGTCGCGGAAGCGCTGGTCAACGACAATCCCAGCGCGATCGTCAACGATCAGCCGCTCCCGTTTTTTCCGCGTCCGTCAGCGATCAGCAGCTACCGAAAAAAATAGCTTGCAGAACTCGGTGCGCTACTCATCTGGTGGAATGCCCTTCGCGGCGATTGTGAACCCCGCTGTAAGACTTTTCACCCTTCACTCAAGACTAAGTTCGGGCAAAACCGTTTGCCGCGCACGAGGGCGATAAATCGATTTAACTTCTGACTATAAGTCTATGATTCAACACGGTTTATCTTGATTAATTTACACAGCTATACTTCTCGGTAAGCTGCTGCCTGCAAACACTTTAAGAGCCCGGTGCACCAGGATCGGTGCATGCCCTCACTCTCTGATTTTCTTGAAACCACAAAAGGGCACGAAGTACCACGAAGGAAAGCGGAGAGCGAAGCCTTCGTGGTACTTCGTGTCCTTTGTGGTGGGAGGTTCTCTCGAACCGCTCGGGCGCTGCTTACTGCGGACTGCTGGTCTCGCCGGGCGGTGGCGGTGTCGATGCAGCAGCGGGCATTGAGCTTGTGGGCGGCACTGGTTCGGCGCTTGCCGGAGAGGTATGCGAGGTTGGAGTTGTAGGCTGAGCTTTCGGACGATCTGGAACCGTCGTCATTGCGCTTTCCGGATTCAGCAAATGATCCTTGCTTGGACCCAGGCCCAGGCTGATCAGAGCGCGCGAATCGGGAACGGTTTTGCTTTGCCATCCGTGATCGGCCTGGTACCGGCGCATCGCGTCTTCGCTGGCCTGGTTCCACGTCCCGGTGGCATCGCCGTTCAGATAATGCTCGCGGATCAACGCTTCCTGAATCGCCTGTGCGCGTTCGGAATCAATCTTCTGCTGCCCCCGCAGGCGCGAGGACTTTCGGCGAGAGCGCTTCCCTGATGTTTTGCTTGAAGAGTTCTTGACGCCACTGGAACTGCTGGAAGCCGAATGACTCTTGTGCGAAGAGGCCGACGCTGTTGTCTTGGTGGAGGTGGATTTGTTGGACGCAGTTGTAGCTGAATCTTGCGGAGGACTGGCTGCCGCCACCAGCGCACAACTGAGCGTCAACGCGCAAACGGCGCCGAGGTGTGCGTTGCGAAACTTTGCGTCCGGGCGAATCATCCTTCCTCTCACTCAAAAATAAAAGGCCCAGCCATTGGAACCGACTCTGCCATCATCGCTGATCTGTTGCGACAGTACCAGTTCCGGCTGGGCTATTAACCGTTACGGAAGTGTACCGGCGTCGAAGATGGTTCCATCTTGCCGCGACGAGCCTCGCGGACGAACCAGGAAAACCACATCCTGTCCGCTCTTCATGCTCGACTCGATCCGGGCAAAGTCCTCTTCGCTGTTCACCTGTTGCTTGTTGATCTCCAGGATAATGTCGCCGCGGGCCAGGTTGACGTCTTCAGCAAACGATCCCGGCTTCACATCCTGCACAATGACGCCCTTGCCAGCGGGAATGTCGAGACGATCGGCCATCTCCGGAGTCACTTTCCGCACCGTTATGCCGAACTTGCTGGGCTTGGGAACGTTCTCGTCATCGTTCTCCTGATCTTCTCCCAAGCGCGCCGCAAACAACTTGCTGCGATCGGCGATGGTAACGCTCGTGTCCTGCGGCTTTCCGTTGCGCAGGAATCCGAGCGCAACCTTCGAACCCGGCTTGCGGGCGGCGATGTCGGCCACCAACTCGGTGCCCTTGGTAACCTTCTTGCCATCGACTGTAGTGATGGTGTCACCGACTTTCAGTCCCGCTTGATCCGCAGGACTGCCGGCCACGACGCTCGAGATTGGTACGCCACTGCCTGAGCCGTAGACGCGGGCGATGGCGGGGTTCTCGACTGCATCGAACATGATGCCAATCGATCCGCGGGACACTTTGTGCTCGGGGCCGGTCAGCTGGTTATAGACGTCAACCACGGTCTTGGACGGAAGAGCGAAGCCGATACCTGCGTAGGCATTCGTCTCGCTTAGAATAGCGGTGTTGATTCCGATGACTTCGCCGTTCAGGTTGACCAGCGGCCCGCCGGAGTTGCCGGGATTGATTGCCGCGTCAGTCTGAATGAAAGTCTGGAACTGCCGTCCGGGAACGATATCGCGTCCCTTCGCGGAAACGATGCCGGCGGTAACAGTCCCGGCCTGGCCGAAGGGGCTGCCGATCGCAAGAACCCAGTCGCCGACCTGCATGCCGTCGGAGTTGCCCATTCTTGCTGCGGGCAATGGATGGTCGACCTCAACTTTGATCACGGCGAGATCGGTTTCCTGGTCGGTGCCGATCACTTTTGCGTCGTGCTGCACTCCGGGCGGGTCATCTTCAAAGCGCACGCGGATGCGGTCAGCCTTCTCCACCACGTGACGATTCGTCAGAATGTAACCCTTGGCATCGACAATCACGCCCGAACCCAACGAGCGCTCGCGGATCGATCCGTCGCCTTGTCCAGGCCCAGGCCCCTGGCCGGGCCCACCGAAGAAGTGATTGAAGAAATCGTCCATGCCGCCACTGTCATCGTCGTCGCCCTGCCCTTGCCCCGGAAGACCACGGCGGCGGTGAGGGTTCTTAATCGTTGACTCGGTGTTGATGTTGACGACGCTTGGCTCAAGCTGCTTGGCGATCTGCGCGAATGCCTGCGACAAGGGATTATTTGTCGGTTGGGCCGTAGGCAGCACAAGCGGGCTGGCGTCCCCCTTCTGTCCTTCTTTCCCCTTCACCTCAGAGGAAATGAGCGTTCCTATCAAAATGCCCAACGATAGCGTCGCCAAGATGCTCAAGGTGTATACCCAACGATGAGCCTTCATGCGCATCCACATTGCGCCCGAATCCATATGTCTACCTTCCCTCCGAACTCGTCAATCCTAAATAGTATACCTATTCGCACAACGCAACCGGTGCTGCGATCTAGGCTCAAGGCCGGGGTTTACACGGAGGCCGTCAGGCTATTAGACGCAGGAATACCCCAAATCGTTTGATGCTTTGCATTCCACTACTCTGATTTGAAAGCGCATGAATGGCAGTGACAGTCGGTAGGCCTTCCGCTACAATTAAGAAGCGGTGGCTACTGCGAAACGAAAGCGAGATGAGCGATCTCTGAAAACAGGGAAACCTGCGGCTGCGCAGGCGCAAGCTCAAACTCGAAGACCACCCACCGCCAGCGCAACCAGAGACCTTCTGGCTAAAGCCCTGCAACAGGCGGAAGACTCGACTGAAGAACGTCAGGCTTTCTCGTTATATCTGAAAGCCTTGCACGACGTTCATGCCAAATAAGCTAGAGCGATCCCTGGAACGATGCAGTGTCGATATGGTGCGAAAGAGCATCCGGGCTCTTGTGGCATCAGGTTTTTCCATTGACGAGGTCGACAAGATTCTGAACGAGCTTGAGGGCTGGCTTGCATGGACTGAGCACCCCTCCCCAGATTTATTTGAAGGGCCGGAAGGCTGGTATCGGACATTTCTTACTTTTGTGATCGAGGGCGATGCCGGGAAGACTTGCCCCTCACGGATTCTAAGAAGACAAAGCTGGCGACCTAAAGCCGGAGCGGTTGACCTCGATCACCAGGAGACCTGGAAGAAACGTCCGCGGCCCTCGCGGGCTTGAACACGAGCTAACAATCCCGGGTCGGCTTTACTTGGCTCCATACACGGTCTTCCCGCCGACAACCGTGCGCAAGACTTTGGTAGCGAGGATCTTCTCGGGCGACGAGGCGGTCAGGTCGCGGTCGAGCACCACGAAGTCGGCGAGCATCCCGGGAACCAGCTTTCCCTTTTCTTTCTCCTCGAACTCAGCGAACGCGGAGCCTTGCGTGTAAGCGGCGATCGCCTGATCCATGGTGAGCCGCTGATCGAGGAAATATTCCTGCTTACCGTTTTCGCTCTTGCGGGTGACGGCAGCGTAGAGGCCGCGGTACGGCGTCACGGGCTCGACCGGGTAGTCGGTACCGAACGCGAGTCCCACTCCCTTATTGAGAAAGGCCAGCCATGCATAAGAGGTCGCGGACCGCTTGGGCCCGAGGCGATCCTGCGCCCAGCGCATATCGGTCAGCAGATGGTTGGGCTGCATGGATGCGATTACTTTCAGTTGTTTGAATTGTGCGATCTGCGCCGGAGTGGTCACCTGGGCGTGTTCAATGCGCAGGCGATAGTCATCGCCACCGTTGGCGGCTTTGATGTGGCCTTCTTTCGCGGCTTTCTCAGCTTCAGAAAAAGCGTCGAGCGCCATCTGCACGCCCTTGTCGCCGATGGCGTGAAATCCAATCTGGAATCCGGCGAGCACGCGCTCCTTGGTCATCTCGTTCAGCTTGACTGGATCATATCGAGGCAGACCGGAGTTTTTGGGATCGTCGGCGTAGGGCTCGAGCATCGCTGCTGTGTGTGATCCAAGTGAGCCGTCCATGAAGCCTTTGAGCATTCCGGTACGCAGCATCAAGTCAGATTGCGGATGGGAATCGCGCTTCTTGGTGAGGGATTCCACCGGCTCGTCGAACGGGAGCCACTCGCTGACGCGAGCTGTAAGTTTGCCTTCTTTTTCCAGTTCCTCAAAGATCTGGAAGGCCTCCCAGGTAGGTGAATAGTCTTGGCAAGAAGTCACGCCGTGCTCAGCCAGGTCGGCGAGGGCGAGTTCGAGTCCCTGACGGCGTTGAGAATGGTTGGGCTTGGGCACGACTGCGAGCACGGCTCCTTGCGCCGTCTCGCGCAAAATGCCAGTAGGTTCGCCGCTCTCGTTGCGGTCGATGTGTCCGCCCTGCGGATCGCGGCTGGCAAGATTGACGCTGCCTAGCTGCAGAGCGCGCGTGTTGGCCACGGCGATGTGGCCGTCAATTCGCACAAGAAAAACCGGGTGCCCGGCAGAGACTTCGTCCAGATCCCAGCGCGTGGGAGTGACTTTTACCGGCCAGAGCGTTTCATCCCATCCCGAACCCATGATCCATTCCCCGGCGCGAGACTCCTGAACCTTGTTGGCGACGCGGGATCGAAGCTCATCGAGCGACTTCACTCCAGTGACATCGACGCTGAGCTTGGTCTGTCCCGCGTCATCGAGGTGCAGGTGGGCGTCGTTGAAGCCCGGCATGGTGAAGTGTCCGCCGAGATCGACGATCTGTGTCTGCGGGCCCTTGAACTTATCCATGTCGAGGGTTTTGCCGACAGCGAGGATGCGGTCTCCCTTGACCGCGATCGCTTCCTGGCGCTCGATGGAGGCAAACTGAGTATTGGCAGGCACGCCGGTGTACACATTGGCGTGGACAAAGATGATGTCGGCCTTCGGCTTGGTGTCAGCCGCGGGAGCGCTGCTCTGCCCCACACTCAGTGCCGCTAGAATGCCAACAAGCACAGCCCCTCCGAGACTCGCCTTGCCTGTCACACTCATTCTCCCACCCCCGCCAGCGTCAGCATGGTCAGCAGAATGCGCTTGAGACCGAGCTCACGCCCATTGGAATCGAACCACTCCTGCAGCGTATGCGCTCCGCCGCCCGATCCGCCGCCGCCGATGGCGACCGCTTCCCTGCCCATCGAGAGCGGAACGTTGGCGTCGGTCGAAGCACGCTGCACTTGCGCCGCATTGCCGAGTTGGACATCCACCGCGCGCACGATTTGCAGAATCCGCGCGCCCGGTTGTAACTCGCCTGCCGGACGGTTTCCGATCACGACCACTTCGCAACTCACTGCGGGGCGCTTTTGCGCCGCGGAGCGCATCTCCGCGGACATGGTTTCGTCCTCGACTGCGCGATTCAGGGCCTGACGCAAGGACTGCTCCAGGCGCTCCATCTCGGTCATCGAGGTCGAACGGATGTCGACCTTCATGCTGGCCGACTCGGGAATTGAATTCACCGACGTGCCTCCGCGGATCACTCCGATGTTGAATGTCGTCTTCGGGGTATCCGGCACAGTCGTGGCAGTGAATGTAGCAACGGCCTTGGCCAGAATCACGATCGGATTCGGTGCTCCAAAATCGCTCCAGGAATGTCCGCCCGGGCCGCGTACGATGACTTCAAAACGCCGGCTGCCCAGGGCTTCG
>QIAL01000041.1 GCA_003225535.1 Acidobacteriota bacterium
CGGGGTTATAATGTCCAAAGCCTTGTCGTAGACCCGGCCACTTAGTAACCCGGCTTTAAATTCAAGATGACAGACGCGATCAAACGCAAATTGCAGGAAGAGATCAACGCGCTTGAACACGAGTTGATCCACGAACTTCCCAAAGAAATCAAGAAGGCCGCTGCGCTCGGCGATCTCAGCGAAAACGCCGAATACCACATGGCCAAGCAGCGGCAGGAGTTCGTGAAAGCTCGCGTGCGGCAGCTGGGCAAGCGCCTCGCGGATCTGTCCATGGTTAACATGAATAACATTCCCCGGGATAAGGTCGGCCTCGGCTCGACAGTCAAGGTTTACGACAATACCAAAGGGGAAGAAGTCGAGTACAAGCTGGTCACCAGCGAAGAGTCGGACGTCGCGGCAGGGAAGATTTCCACCACCAGCCCCATCGGTCGCGCGCTGTTGAATAAGAAAGTCGGGGATGAGGCCGTTGTAGTGAGCCCCAACGGAAAGCGCGAGCTGGAAATCCTGAGCCTGAGCACTATCCACGACGAAATCGACGGTCCCAAAGAAGCGCAGAAGGCCGCTGCGCTCGGCGATCTCAGCGAAAACGCCGAATACCACATGGCCAAGCAGCGGCAGGAGTTCGTGAAAGCTCGCGTCCGGCAGCTGGGCAAGCGCCTCGCCGATCTGTCCATGGTTAACATGAATAACATTCCCCGGGATAAGGTCGGCCTCGGCTCGACAGTCAAGGTTTACGACAATACCAAAGGGGAAGAAGTCGAGTACAAGCTGGTCACCAGCGAAGAGTCGGACGTCGCGGCAGGGAAGATTTCCACCACCAGCCCCATCGGTCGCGCGCTGTTGAATAAGAAAGTCGGGGATGAGGCCGTTGTAGTGAGCCCCAACGGAAAGCGCGAGCTGGAAATCCTGAGCCTGAGCACTATCCACGACGAAATCGACGGTCCCAAAGAAGCGCAGGCGTAATCCGCGGCAAAATCATGAACCACAAAGGACACGAAGGTCCACGAAGGGAAAACTCCGGTAGATTTCCTTCGTGTACCTTTGCTTGCCCTGAGCGTAGTCGAAGGGTGTCCTTTGTGGTTAAATTAGCGGATCCGGTGTTTTCCCAATGACCGCTTCCTGGACCTCCGCTTTCGGACGCGCCTGCGGAGTGTTACTCGATACCATCGTCCGCTGGCTCGCGCTCTCGCGCATCAACCCTAATGTCCTTACGTTCATGGGACTGCTGGTCAACACGTGGGCGGCCGTCCTTTTCGGCTCGGCCAACGCCTCGAATCAGAGACGGATGTTCATCTACGCCGGACTGGTCATCATCTTCTCCGGCTTCTTCGATCTGGTGGACGGGCAAGTTGCCCGCGCGACCAATCGCGTTACGCGCTTCGGAGCGTTCTTCGATTCGGTCGTCGACCGCTATTCGGACGCATCGCAGTTTCTCGGATTACTGGTCTTCTACGCCCGTGGAGGACGCTACACCTACGTTGTGCTGACTGCCTTTGTGATGATCAGTGCGATCATGGTGAGCTACACCCGCGCCCGCGCGGAGAGTCTGATTGGGTCCTGCCGTGTGGGATTCATGGAGCGGCCCGAGCGCCTCGTTCTGGTCATTCTGGGGGCGCTCTTCAACCGCATGGCTCCTGTGCTGTGGATTATCGCCGTCCTGAGCACGATCACCGTGATTCATCGCATGCGGTACACCTGGACGCGGAACCTGCTATCCTATCCCGTCGCATCACCAATTCTGGGGATAACATTTGCCGACTGATCCTGTACTTGTCGTTCATGGCGGCGCGTGGGCTATGCCGGATGAGATGGTCGACGCCCACATTCGTGGTGTTTCGAACGCACTGGCGGCGGGATGGCGAGTGCTCGATCGCGGTGGGTCGGCGCTGGATGCTGTCGAGGAGGCCGTTGTCATTATGGAAGACGACGAGACTTTCGACGCCGGGCGTGGCAGCTTCCTCAATCGCGACGGGCGTGTGCAACTGGACGCGCTCATTATGGATGGGGCAACGCTTCGCGCCGGGGGCGTGGGATGTGTCGAGCATTTGCGCAATCCGGTGCGGGCCGCGCGCAAAATCCTGAGCGAGAGCCCGCACGTTTATTTCGTGGCGGAAGGCGCGGAGAAGTTCGCTGCTGAGCACGGCATTCCGCTCTGCAAGAACGAAGACCTCGTCATTCCGCGTGAAGTCGAGCGCCTGCGAGAGTATCAGGCCTCACTCGCCGCGTCGAAACAGGATGGAAACGATTTGTTCGCGCCGAGCAACGATATGACCATCTCACACGACACGGTGGGCGCGGTCGCGCTCGACCATAACGGCGACATCGCGGCCGCGACCTCTACCGGAGGCACGTTGAACAAGGCTCCAGGACGGCTGGGCGATTCGTCGCTGATCGGGTGCGGCTGCTATGCCGACAACGAGAGCGCCGCTGTTTCGACCACTGGATGGGGCGAGCCGATCATGAAGCTGGTTCTGGCCAAGTGGACGGCCGATCGCATCGCTGCCGGAAATCTACCCGAGTGGTCGGCGCAGGAGGCGATGAACTATCTGAAGCAGCGCGTGAGGTGAAGAAGCAGGAAAGTGGGATCGAACGGGCGAGTACATCGTAGAAGCACTGATCCGGATTGGCGCCGGTTCGCTTCTCCCTCGCGCCGGCTCGCTTCGCTTCGCCGGGACAGCCGAAGCGGCTGTCTCTACGTGGTTTGTTCCTACAGCCAGCCTTTGGTGCGCGCGATTCTTGCCGCTTCCACTCTGTTGCTCGCACCCAGTTTGCTGATGGCTTCCGAGAGATAATTTCGTACGGTGCCATCGGACAGTCCCAGTTCGCCGGCGATATCGCAGCTGGCCATTCCTTCTCCGGCGAGGCGCAGGACCTGCCGCTCGCGGTCGGTCAGGGGATCCATTTCGCCCCAGGCTTCCGTCGCCAGTTCTGGATGAATCACGCGGAGACCCTGATGCACGCGGCGAACGGCATCGGCCAACTCTTCGGCGCGCATATCCTTCAGCAGATATCCAGAGGCACCGGACTCGAGGGCGCGGCGCAAATATCCCGTGCGCGCGAACGTGGTCACGATTACCACGCGCGTTCCCGTTCGCTGGCGCTTGAGCTCGGCGGCAACATCGAGACCGCTCATGTGCGGCATTTCGATGTCGGTGATGAAGACGTCGGGCTTGTGCGCAAGGACGGCTGCGAGTGCTTCTTTGCCGTTGCGCGCTTGCGCCACCACCGAAATGTCGCCTTCGATTTCGAGCAAAGCCGCGAGCGCGCCCAGAACCATGCCCTGATCCTCGGCCAGCACCACGCGAATTGTCTTGCGGCTCGTTTCTTTAACGGGAGGATTCAAATTCGTGCGCCTTCTCTTGTTCTGGGATGGCTTCCTGCTCGGCGACGTCTTTTATCGCCACTTCTTTGAGAGGCAGCGTGATCGTCAGAGTCGTGCCCGATTTATTTCGGCGATCGAGCGTGCCGCCGAGCATCTCGACGCGCTCGCGCATGCCGCGTAGGCCATTGCCTTCCATGGTGGCGAAACCCTGTCCGTCGTCGGCGATCTCGAGGCGGCACATGCCGTTCTGCTGCTCGATCCGCAGCCGGCAGTTACGGGCGTTGGCATGACGCACCACATTGGTCACACCCTCGCGGACCGCCAACGACAGGACGCTCTCCTGCATAGGCGGCAATTGCATGCTTGTAGCGGCATCACACTGCACCGCGAGGCCTGCGGTCTCGAGCGTCGACTTTGCTTGTGCCAGCTCGGCAACCAGTCCCTTGGAGCGGTATCCCCGGATCGCGTCGCGCACATCGGACAGAGCCTGTCGCGAAATGTTCTCTACTTCGCGAATCTCTTTCCCTGCCCGCTCGGGATCGCGATCGATCAGCTTGCCGGCCAGTTCCGATTTCAGTGTGATCACCGATAGAGTGTGCCCCAGCACATCATGCAAATCGCGCGCGATACGCTCGCGCTCAGCTACTTTTGCCAGGTGCTCGATTTCTTCGTTCGCCTTGCGCAGCTTGCAGTTCATGCGGTTGCGTTCCGCGAAAAATACATTGCTTCCGCCGACGGTCAGCGGGAACACACAAGCCCAGAACCTTGTCCAAATATCCAGGTGCAGGATCACGCTCTCTGCGGCAGCAATCGCCGTGATGGTGAAAATTCCCAGAAGCGCAGTTCTTTTGGTGTTCGTCGAGAAGGGCACGAAAGCTGCGGCGAAGATGAAGAAGCCTGCGGCTCCGCCGTTGTAGGGGAGGAATAACGCACCCAGCAAGATCAGCCCGCCGATGTGCACGATGGCCTTCGGCCGTTCGAGCCAGAAAAGGCCGAAGTAAAGGCAACAGAACACCAGGTATCCGGCGATATCCAGTAGCCAGACTCCGAGGCTTACGTGGGCTAACACTGGCTGGACAAAGAAGAACCCAGAATAGACGAACCAAACGAGAGGGCCCCAACCGTGATCCCGATTTTTGAGTACGCTCTTGAACGGCTTCAGCGCTAAGTCCATGCGTGGGCTCCCGGCGATTGACTTCAACGCCAGAGTGTCATCAACCTACCTCTATTGTCACCCGGGCCGTCAATTCCGGCCACTCCTCAATCTTGGCGCGGCTCCGTACCACACCAGCGCGGCGGCAGGAATCAGCGCCCATAGCCATTTCTCTCCCGCGAACAGAGCCAGCGCGCCAAACAGGATAAGGGCGATGGTCGCAGTCGTCGATTTTTTCGCGTTTGCACTCATACATGAATCCTGAGCTCAAAAATCCGAAAGCTTGCCTATCCGTACATTTTTTCCTGATCACGCTGGAAGCCGATGCGGGCGATGCCCAGGCAGATCATGGTGAATGCCGCAAGCGCTTCCCAGTGCACAATGACCGACTCGCGCGTTCCAGCACCCACGGCTCCCAGCGCCAATTGCGACAGGTGATACGGCGGCAGCACCAGCGCAATCTTCTGGAGCACTTTCGGCAGAAACATGATCGGGACCCAGAGGCCGCTGCAGAACGACATCGGCAAATAAATAAGGTTGATGGTCGGGGGTGCCGAGTTGGGACCGGTGAAATATCCCAGAGCCAAACCCATGGCGGAGAAAGGAAGCGATCCCGCTGCCAGGATGCCGAGCAACCGGGCGAATGATGCGACGGGCATCCGCACTCCACCAAACGTAATCCCGAGAGTGAAGAGAGCCAGCACGATGATTGTGCTGAACACCAGGCTGGTCGCAACCTTCGCGGCGAAGTACGCGAACGGAGGCATGGGACTGGCGCGTTTCACTTCGAGCCATCCGAGGCCGCGGTCGGAGGCCAAACCGGCCGCTGTTCCAAACAGCGAAGCGGCGATCACGCCGAACGTTCCGTAGGTGGGAATCAGATACGCCGCCACCCGTGTTGCTCCGATCGATTGGTTGGAGTTCAACACCAGCCCGAACAGGACGTAGAACATAATCGGAAAGCTCAACACTGAGACGGTGTACATGCGGAGGCGCAGATACTTCAGGAATTCGTACTTCGCCTCCTTGAGATAGATCGTCGCCGTGTGGGCTGGTGAGCGTTGCATCTGTGTGCTGCTCAGTGCCAAGGTTGCGGTGCTCATTGTGCCTCCGTTAGAACGTTGTGTGCCCTCAGGTGCTAAAGCCCAGTGTCTTTTTGGTTCAGGGCGGCGCGGCTAAAGCCGCGCCCTTTCAAAACAATTCGCGCTTTCAAAACAATTTGTCCTTTGAAAGCGATTTTTTCAAAGCTATTCATGAGGCAGGCTTTAGTGATTTCCGTTCTTCGAACTGTCCTGCGTCAATGCCAGGAACGCTTCTTCCAGGCCCACTGCGCTCACTTCCAGTCCCGAGAGATTTGCATCGCGCGCCAGCAAGTCGCGCAGGACCGGTTCGGCTTCAGGGGTGTGAATTTCGAATGCTTCGCGATCTTCTTTTACTTCGGTGACGCCCGGGATCTGCCGCAATGTGTCGATTGTGAGGCTGGTGATGCAGCGAATCCGCTTGCCCGCGGTCTGCGCCTTGATCTCCGACGGACTTCCTTCCGCGATGATTTCGCCCTTGTTGATGACGGCAACACGGTCGGCCAGGGCATCGGCTTCCTGCAGATAGTGCGTCGTCAACAGAACCGTTTTCCCTCGTCCGACTAGTTGCCGGATCTGCTCCCACAACATGCGCCGCGCCTCCACATCGAGGCCGACAGTCGGCTCGTCCAGAAAAAGAAGATCGGGATTCCCGCAGATCGCGAGGGCAAACAGCACTCGTTGCCGCTGGCCTCCAGAAAGGTCGCCGAACTTACGCTCGCTGAGATTTTCCAACCCGGCGGCCGCCAGAACGGCTGCGGTGGGCAAGGGATTCTGGTAGTACGACGAGAACAGGTCGATGTGTTCGCGGACACGCAAGGTTTCGGGAACACGTCCCACCTGTAACATGGCGCCGGTGCGCATCCGGTTTTCAGGATTCGTCGGGTCTCCACCCAAAACGCGCACTTTGCCGGTGTTCGGCTGCAGCAACCCCAACAGCAGTTTCACCGCCGTGGTCTTGCCGGCGCCATTGGGGCCCAGGAGCGCCACGACCTCGCCGGCGCGGACCCGAAAATTCACGCCTTTGAGGGCCTGAACTGGTCCATAGTTCTTGTTGACGCACTCAAGGCTGGCTACTACCTGAACCGCGCCAGCGGAATTGGTGGTGCTGACTTCCTCCAGGGTTGCGATCATTTGCTTCACCTCTCGCGGTACAGGACGTCGATTTCAAGACCCTTTGAATCCAGTAGTTGCATCGTCGCCCAGGATCGATTGACGCGCCAGTGCCAACCATCACGCAACCAGCGTGACAAATGTCATTCGGAGAAAGCGCCGAAATTTTGGGGCTGGCTGGCAGGACCGCAACATGAAAGGATCAGGGGAAATAAACGAGGATCGGATGGTTCTCGAGCAACAACATGGAGTGAAGGGGATTACAAAAACTGAGGTGGCGTGTTACGAAAGCCGAACAACAGCAAACTCCTCACCGTGGGCGGAGCTGCACTGCATGTCTAAGGAACCCGCGCGGTTGAGGCTGGATCACCTTACGAGACAGGCCTTTCAGTCTGTTCGGATTTCGTAACAAGCGCCATGTACATAATTTTTTCCCAAAAGTGAGACACAATCGCTTTGCCCTTTGATATGATTTGCGTCACTTGTTCGAGGCGTTTCGAATGCTACCCGCTGGCAAAAGCCTTCGCACTCTTCGTGAAAAACTCGGACTCACCATGCGTGACGTCGAGTACTCGAGTGCGCGCATTGCTGAAAAATATCGCAATGAGGAATTTTCGATTCCGCCCAGTCGGTTATCGGATATTGAGACCAAGGGCATACTCCCCAGCATCTATCGCCTCTACACGCTGGCGATCATTTACCGGCGCGACGTTCGCGAACTCATGGCATGGTACGGTGTAGACCTCAACAACATCCCGGCGGACCTGGGACTGGTTTCGCCGCCAAAATCGCATGTTTCCGATGCTTTGGCGGGACTTGCCTCGGTGCAGGTTCCGGTGCGCATGGATCCCGGTTTCGACGAGCGGCGCACCACCAATCTTGGCCGCATGGTCGAAAAGTGGGGACTGGTTCCGGTCGCGTACCTGGCCCAGTTCGCCAACAGTGACTTCACTTATGGATATGTTGGCACTCAGGATTTCACCATGTACCCGATCCTGCCGCCGGGAAGTTTTATTCAAGTCGATGAATCGCGCAATCGCGTCTTGGAAGGATCGTGGCGTTCCGAATACGAGCGGCCCATCTATTTTGTGGAAACTCGCGACGGGCATACGTGTTCCTGGTGCAGCATGCGCCGCGAAGAAATTATTCTGCAGCCTCACCCGCTATCTCCCGTCCCGGTTCGCATTCTCCGCCATCCGCAGGAGGCCGAGGTGCTCGGCCAGGTGGTGGGAGTGGCTATGAAGTTGACCGAGTGGCACGCCCTCGATTCTTCTCCAGGCTCGAGAGTGCCACCAGTATTGAATTAAGGTGAGTTGACGCCGGAGTGTTCTGTCGGCCCTCCGGCAAGAGGTCGTCAAACCGCCCGCGCATTTCCTCCACGTATTCAGAGGCCGGGACCCCGCTATTTTCGCTGGATTCCTTCAGATCTTCCAGAAGGGAAGGCAGGGGCGTCCGGAGAACCTTGGTCACGACTTCCATGTGGGCTTGGCGCAGAGCACGCGCTGACGACTCCATCCCGTGCACACATTCCATTCCCCAATGTTGGTACCGTCCCTGCCCGCCGCGCAGGGACGCGAGATAGGTCAGTTTTCCCAGCCATCCGGAGACGGCCGAAAGGGTAGTTTCCTTGATGTCCTGTAGAGCGGATTTGAGGCTCATTTTGTTACAAATTCCGAACAATTCAATGTTCTTCCGTGCCGTTGCCGCAGCGGGGGTAGCCATGAAACGATCACGGTCCAACTCGCAGTAAAAAAAAGGAGATAACCGTGAAACGTGTGCTACTCACTCTTGGAGCAGCCGTACTATTTCTTACCACTTTGGTAACCCCCACCCTGGTCAAGGCCGATGGCGGCGGAACCACTACCGGTTGCAACGGCGGGATGTGCAAGCCGTAAACCGGCACAGAAATATTTTGCACCAGGTTTAAGGTCGGTGGCGCATCGAAATCGCCACTCTTACGAAAACCGAACAAGATTCGTGCCGGCGTTGCCGCCTGCAGCGATTCGCGATATAGTGCCTCACCATCGCCATGCTGCAGGCGCACTCACTCCTTTGGAACTATCTCTGGGTCGCCCCCAACCTATTTCTTCTGTTTGTGGGATTTCTGATTTGGAAGCGGGGCTTGGCACGCCAGGTCCCGGCTTACCTCGCGTTTGCGATTCTGGGCGCTTTGGGAGAACTTGCGGTCTTCGGAGTCGACATCTCTCCTTCCGTCACCGCGCAAAACTTCTGGCGTATCGACTGGGCCAACGTTCTGCTCGGAAGTCTGCTTAAGTTCCTCGTTATCGGCGAAATTTTCTCCAGAGTTTTTACTCAGTACCCCTCAATCAGCCGTATCAGCAGAGCTGCGATCAGCGTGTTTGGAGCCGCAATGGTCCTGCTGGCCGGACTCATCGCTGGTTTTGCTCACGGCGATAACCCTTTGTTCTTGATTTCCGGAGTTCATCTCCTGGAACAAACCGTATTTATCATTGAGTTAGGCCTCATCGTCTTTCTCTTTGTTATCGCCGCCTACTTTCATTTGGCATGGGACAGGTTGTCGTTTGGCATCTTGTTGGGCTTTAGCATCTCCGCCTGCGTGCATTTGGCGACGTGGGCCACGATTGCGAATGCAAGCCCGTCTGAGCAAGTGCGGACCTTGTTCGCTTTTCTGAACATGGCCACCTTTCACCTCTGCGTGCTGATCTGGCTCTATTACGTTCTTGTTCCCGAGAAAGTGGTTAAGAAGTCTGTGGTTCCGTTGCCGGAGAACAATCTGGCAGTATGGAACCGCGAATTGGAGCGTTTGTTACAACAATGACACTGGCATTGGTTCTCATCATCGCCGCTGCGTTTGCTTTGGTCGTAATCCTGGGCATTACCGTCTCCACGCGTTTACAGCTTTCCCCGGGTTCCGCTCTCGCTCAAAAAATTGAACCGATCGATATCGAGGCGTTTCGCAATCTGGTCGATCCCACCGAAAATGAGTATCTGCAGCGCCGTCTTTCCCCCGCAGAGTTCCGCAAGGTGCAGCGGGAACGTTTACGCGCGACGGCTGCGTATATTCGCGTTGCCGGACGGAACGCGGCAGTGCTGGTTGCGCTCGGGCAAGCCGCTTTCAGCTCTGCTGACGGCGCGACCGTCGACGCGGCGCGCCAGCTCGTCGACAACGCACTTCTGCTGCGCCGCAATGCCAGCGTCGCTCTGTTGCGAATTTATGTCGCGCTCGCGTGGCCGCACTCAGCTCTCGCCGCTGCTCCGGTGCTGCATGGATACGAACAGTTGAACGGCCGCGCCATGCTGCTCGGGCGCCTGCAGAATCCAGGAGTCCCGATGCGGATCTCGGCGAACTGATAGGGATCAGAGACCAGGGGTCAGGGGATAGTGTCCGCGATTCACCTCAGCACCTTAGCTCTCGCTTCTATCAACACTGAACAGAACAGATCGGTGATCAGAGTCACTGACCCCTAGCCCCTGAGCCCTGATCCTTAGTAGTTTCTGCGTTTACTCACGAACGACCCATGCTGATTCCTGACTTGTTTTCGAGCATGGTTCTGTTATAAAACCACCGGGGCTTTAGTAGGTCTAACTGTCGAGTGAGTACGTCGACAATCTGCCGTGGCACTGGGTCGTGCCGTCTGCTCGCGTTCGCGAGCCCAAGGGAGAACCTTATGTTCCGCACATTCAAGGTCGTCGTGGTGTCGTCTCTCGTCCTGCTGCTTTCGGTGATGGCTCACGCGCAGGGCGGCGTTGCTACCGGCGACATGCACGTTACCGTGAAAGACCCCAAGGGGAGCGTTGTGACCAACGCTACCGTCACCGCTCAGGATGTCGCCAAAGGACTGGAGCGAACCGCCACCAGCGATGGACAAGGCGGATATAGCGCGCGCCAGCTGCCTCCGGGCACTTACGCGGTGACCGTTGAAGTACCAGGGTTTACCAAGGTGCAGAGCAGCGGGGTCTCCATCACAGTGGGCGGGCTCGTGGAACTCCCGGTCACGCTGTCGGTGGCAGGCGGCAAAGAAGTGGTGGAAGTTACTTCGCAGGCGGAATTGATTGAGACATCGCGCAGTTCTACGACCAACACGATCGGTGAGCGCCGCATCGACAATCTTCCCATCAACGGGCGCAATTACATCAACTTCACGCTTACCGATTCGCAAGTGGTGCGAGACAATGCGCCCAGTTTGGGAGGCGCCGCTCCTACCTCGGGCCTCAACATGAGCGGCCAGCGCGGGCGCTCGAACCTGGTGAACGTCGACGGCGCCGATGCCACCGATAATTCTGTAAACGGTGTGCGCTCAACCGTTTCTCAGGAAGCGGTGCAGGAATTCCAGATCATCACCAACAACTACGCGGCCGAGTATGGACGAGCGGCCGGCGGCGTGGTCAACATTATTACGCGCTCAGGCTCGAACCAGTTTCACGGGGATGTATTCGGATATCTGCGCAACCGCAATTTTCAGGCGGTGAATCCGTTCAGCACGGTGAAGAATCCGGCGTACACGCGCGTGCAGGCAGGCGCAGCTTTCGGCGGGCCGATTAAGAAAGACAAGACGTATTACTACTTCTCTTACGAAATCACGCGGCGGCATGAAACCGGATTCTCGTCTATCGGCCAGGACAATTACGGATTGACTCCGTTCGACACGACCCTGGTTGGCCTCCCCTTCGGGACTGTGCAGCTAACGCCCGATCAAATTGGATTTCTAACGAACCCTGCTGTCCTCGCCCAGGAACAGGCAGACCCGCTCGGATTTGGGAGAGAGGTCGGCAACTATGTAGTGCTTGCTGGGGCATCATCGGGACAGGCAATCCAAGGCGCATGGCCGAGCGCCTTAGTGCAGGGAGCAACGGGAGGTCTACTCAACGCCTGGGCAGGTTTTCCGACAAGTTGTCCTCCCGGGAGCTTGTGCGCGCCGGTGCCAGCCTCGTATCAGACACTCCAATCACAGCAGGGAAATTTTCCAGTCTTTGAAGGGACCAGTATTTACTCGCTCCGCCTCGATCACAACCTGGGTACGAATCATCGTCTGACGTTCCGTGCCAACGTCAGCCCCAGCACTGTCACGGGGATCGAGGTAAGCGGTCAAGATCAGCCGATTGGACTGAACGCCTACTCGCGCACCTCGCAGACAACCTATCGCGACGTCGCGGGAGTGTTCCAGGATACGTGGACGATCGGCAACAACAAGGTGAACGAATTCCGATTCCAGTACGCAAGACGCGGATACTCCTACTTCTACAACACGCAAATTCCCGGAGGGTCTGATCCGGCAGTCAACATTACCGGGTATGCCTATATCGGCCGTGAGCCATATTCCTATATTCAGCGGACGGAACAGCGGTACCAGTTCACCGATAATTTCTCATGGACCGTGGGCCGCCATAACATGAAGTTGGGTGGCGATTTCAATTATTTGCCATTAGACGCGACGTTTACAGTGAACTATGGCGGTGTCTACGACTTTGGAACTTTCAGTGCCGGCTCCCTCGGTTTTGTCTGCAACCCGCAAACAATTCCAACGTGTCCCAGCACTGTCCCAGCTTTTCGCGATCTTAATGCTGTGCAGTCGTATGGCGCAGGACTCCCGCAATCGCTTGTGCAGGGCCTAGGCAGCCCCTCCGATTCTTTCAAGAACATTTCTATCGGCGCATTCTGGCAGGATTCGTGGCGCGTGAACCCGCATGTGACGCTGAACTATGGAGTGCGCTATGACGCTGAGATTCCGCCGACGTTCAAGCCTCCGCAAGGACTTGCCCTCGCCGCCTATAACACCCTCGGGCTGCAAAAGGGAATTCAAACCGACAAGAACAACATTCAACCTCGCATTGGTGTGGCTTGGGATCCTAACGGGGATGGCAAGACAGTTGTGCGTGCGTCCTACGGCATGTTCTACGATCATCCGTTGCTAGGACTCTATTTCCTGGGTGATGCTTCCGACGGTTCCTCCAGCGGTCAACTGGCTTT
>QIAL01000910.1 GCA_003225535.1 Acidobacteriota bacterium
ATATGCAACGGAAAGGGTGAGTGAGGCTCGAATCACAGGGGTAGCCAGACGCGATGTAACCGGTTTCAGAAATTGGACTTTTACACTATCCAACCCATACCTCGTTGTCAAGCTGACTGGCGCCAGCGGCCGGGCGCCGGATCTCCATGCCGCCGGAGCTGATGCGCAAGGTTGTATTCTGAGTTCGAGAAGCGTCATCTCGTTTCAAGCGGGGCACCGCCGTTTACCGTGCAGAAACGGAGATCGTATCTAGCGGCGAGAGTCTGTATGCTTTCTCGACCCTAAGGGCTTAAGGCGAAAGATCATGATGGACAAAGGGAAGTTTGTATCAGGAATTGTGCGGCTGTTGCTCTGGGGTCTTGTGTACTTTTCCAGCGGCGCGGCACGAGCGGACACAGAATACTATCGTCATGTCGTTTTCGACAACAGTCTCACATCTGACGTCTATTTCTATAGCGCGGGAACGTCGAACGGCCCAAGCTTTCTTGAACAAATAAACTGGCGCCTCCCGGTTGAGACAAAAACGTTCTTGACACCACCGAACGCGCTACGTTTGCAATGGCAATCCCAACCCGGTGGGGCATGGGAAGCCGAACTCCGGGTCGTTAACTTCCGCAACCGCTTTCCAGAGTTTTCCGGACGCAACCTCTATTTCTGGTGTTTCGCTCCCCAGCAGATTGCAGCAGCCGACCTGCCTTCGCTTGTGCTTTCCAATTCACGCGAAGGCTTGCAGGTGGCCGAGTTTCCCGCTTCTTTTACAGACCCGTTGCCATTAGGCAAGGTTGTGGCGGACATTCCGGCAGGACGGTGGGTTCAGGTA
This sequence comes from Acidobacteriota bacterium, assembly GCA_003225535.1. GTDB lineage: Bacteria > Acidobacteriota > Terriglobia > Terriglobales > Acidobacteriaceae > Sulfotelmatobacter. The sequence goes on from QIAL01000910.1 coordinate 821, forward strand.
CGCATCCCGCTGAGTGAATTCCACACCGCGTCCATTTATGAATTCCGCCCTCAGTATCTTCAGAACATCATTTTTCGTCAGGAACGTGCGGACGGCGTGAGGCACATCCTGATCGTCGACGAATTTCGAATTGACGATGATCCTTCCGTCGAAGTGGACTCTACGCTGCCACCACCTGAAAACGTTCAAGGGTTCGGTTACGACCGCCACGTGGAAGTGCGGTGGAACCCGTTGAATAGCCGGTCTCTCGGTCGATACGTGATCTATCGCTCCCTCGAAGGCCAGCCCTTCGAGGCGATTGGCATGCAACTACCGGGAATCAATCGTTATTCGGACTTTCTCGGAACGTCAGGAGTCACGGCAACGTATAAAGTCGCCGCATCGGACAACCGGTACCGGCAATCTGCCCTTTCGGCTGCGGCCAGCGCTTCAACGCGCGAGTTCAACGATGACGAACTCCTGACGATGCTGCAGGAGGCCTGCTTCCGTTATTACTGGGAAGGGGCCGATCCTTCCTCAGGTATGACTCGCGAAAATATTCCTGGGGATGACCGAATTGTTGCCACCGGGGCCAGCGGGTTTGGCATCGCTGCGCTTGTGGTCGGCGTGGAACGAGGGTTCATCACTCGTGCAGAAGGGATTGCACGTCTCGTCAAGGTCGTTGGCTTCCTCGAGCACGCCCGGCGCTACCACGGAGTCTGGTCGCACTATATGAACGGAGCCACTGGCGAAACAATGCCGGTGTTTTGATGCAGGGCTTACTCGCCGCGCGTCAGTACTTCCACGGGGAGAGCGGTCCGGAGCAGGGTCTTTTTCGACGAATTTCCAAACTCTGGGAAGCCGTCGAGTGGGATTGGTACCGCTCCGATCCGAAGAGCAACTTCATTTATTGGCACTGGTCTCCGGAGTGGGGCCAACAAATCCACCATCCGCTCATTGGATTCAACGAGGTGATGATCACCTATCTGCTCGCAATGTCGTCACCGACGCATGGCGTGCCAGTGGGTATGTACTATTCCGGATGGGCCGGGCAATCAGACGACGCGATTGGTTATCGTCGAGGCTGGTCCGGTTCGTTAGACGGCGATCACTATGCCAACGGCCATACCTACTACGGGATTAAACTGGACGTAGGCGTCGCCACCGGCGGTCCTCTGTTCTTCACCCACTATTCCTTCCTAGGGTTCGATCCAAAAAGACTGCACGACCGCTTCACATCCTCATACTTCGAGAACAACCGTAACATCGCTTTGATTAACCGTGCATATTCGATCGACAATCCGAAGCACTTCGCGGGCTACGGCCCGAATGCGTGGGGGCTCACGGCGAGCGATGGCCCGGAGGGTTACGTGCCGCACGCACCCGACCCAGATCACGATCGCGGAACACTGACGCCTACCGGAGCGCTGGCGTCTTTCCCGTACACTCCCGAAGCATCGATGGCGGCGTTCAAGCACTATTATCGCGACCTTGGCGCTCAACTTTGGGATATCTACGGCCCGCGTGATGCTTTCGATCCTGGTCACGACTGGATTTCACCGATCTACATGGGATTGAATCAAGCGCCGATCGTGGTCATGGTTGAGAACCACAGAACCGGCCTGGTATGGAAGAGTTTCATGGCAAACCCCGAGATCACCGAAATGCTTCGCAAGTTCGACGCTCTGACGGCAAGACAACGATAGGACATTCCAACACCTAAGAACGCCTTAGTGCAAAATCCTCCGGGGCTTGCACTCGGAAGTAGATCTCCGCACGAACCCCTCCCTTCCCTGTCATTTGTGGTGTGGCGAACAAACGGCGAACATTATATAATCCGCCGATGTACAAGAACAAGGTCAATCTCGCAAAGGTTATGGCCGCCTTGAACACAGTTTGCCCGTCGTGCGGGTATTCGATCTCCCCCGCAGAGATCAGGCGAATTGATTTTGAGCGGCAGAAGTGCCCGAAGTGCGGATCAGTTCTTGCGGCGGGCGGATCATCTTAGCACCAGCATTGGCGGTCCCTAATTGTCGAGGTTTTTGGAACAAAAAACGGCCAAAACGTGCGGGCCCACCGGAGCAGGATAACCCCTCGCCAAGTTTTCGCGGCCCCGGGCCCGAACCGAAAGACCTGAGAGAAATCCGAACTCCGGCAAACGAATGTTACGGGCCCGGTGATCAAGGATCGCGTTCTTCCTCGGTCTTGTTACGAAACGCGGACACCTCCGCACAGCGATATACTGGCTCCGCATCATGTGGCCGACCAGAGGCGAGACCCGAAATGATTTGGAAACACCAGACGCCCGATTGGTGGATGCGGATCGGTTTCACAGTGTTAGTCCTCGTCGGCGTGATCTGCACCTTGCTCATCGTCGTGGCTAGGTTGAGATAAACCTCTGGTAAGCCGCGGGGGCCAAAGGA
>QIAL01000911.1:0-1194 GCA_003225535.1 Acidobacteriota bacterium
GTCTTCCACCGCGCGAAGATTCGAGTCGGGATCCCCTTCCGTACCCAATGTGTATGCGGCCGTGCCCGGATTTCAACTACTACAAGAAATCGGGATCGAAAATATCGCAAGCCATATCAGGAAACTCACGCAATCCCTCCTGACCAGGGCTATGGATCTGGGGATTCGTGCAAAAACACCGACGGATAGCGCCGGGCCACTCGTCGTTCTGCAATCTAAAGATTCCACCTTACTGGTGCAGAAGCTCGCCGAGAGCGGCATCGTCGCCTCGAACCGTTACGACGGCTTGCGGATATCGTTCCATGTGTACAACACATTCGACGACGTAAAGGCGGTGGCGGAGATTCTCAAGAAGAACATCGATCTCATGGTCCTCGACCGCGCCAGTGTCGGCAGCCATGACTGATGTCCCGCGGCCTATGGTTGCGAGCCAGTTCGCAGGTGAGGGGCCTCCAACGACAGAAGTGGAAGGTCTCCACCGCCGCCTGGGCCAACGCCAACTCACCATGATGGCCATTGGCGGAGCCATCGGTGTTGGCTTGTTTTTGGGAAGCAGCGTGACGATTCGTCTTGCCGGGCCCGCCGTCATATTTTCTTATCTTCTGGGAGCAGGCATCGCTTTGATCATGTCTTATGCGCTCGCGGAGATGGCAGTCGTCCACCCAGTCGCGGGCGCGTTCGGAGTTTACGCGGAGAAGTATCTCAATCCCTGGGCAGGTTTTTCTGTGCGAGCTACGTATGGAGTCGCGCAGATTATTGCGATCGGAGCGGAAGTCACGGCGGCCGGCATTTATATGTCGTTTTGGTTCCCGAATGTTCCGCAATGGATTTGGGTGGTATTGGTTTCAGCGGCTCTGGTGGCTCTCAATGCGATGCAGGTCAACCGCCTGGGTCAATTTGAGTATTGGTTTGCCATGATCAAAGTGGCCGCCATCGTCACATTCATTATTGTGGGGCTGTCTTTGATTTTCGGCATTGGTTCTCGAAGCGCGATTGGCTTAGCCAATCTAACTCACCACGGAGGATTCCTGCCGGCAGGTTGGAAAGGAGTCTGGCTTTCGCTGACCATCGCTGTCACCAGCTACATGGGAGTGGAAATTATTGCCGTCACGGCGGGAGAGGCCGAGCGCCCGGAAATCACCATTCCTCACGCGATGCGGAGCATTATATGGCGGCTGATTTTGTTCTACGTGC
>QIAL01000911.1:1291-3128 GCA_003225535.1 Acidobacteriota bacterium
GGCGCTGTCAAGCGTGAATACAAACCTTTATCTGTCCACACGAATGCTTTTCTCATTGGGCCGCGAAGGTTACGCACCACGGTGGATCGGCAAGGTGAGCCGCAACGGAGTTCCGCATCGCGCGCTCCTAGCTTCCACTGCGGGCATTGTAGCGGCCATTCTGCTCGCCATATTTGCCCCTAAGAACGCTTTCCTGATGCTTTATGGAACTGCGGTTGCTGGAATGCTGTTCGTCTGGCTCGTCATCCTCAACACACATCTTCAGTTTCGCAAGGCAATTACCAGCGAGCGGCTAAAGAATCTGCCCATGCGCCTACGGGCCCACCCATTTTTTACGTTGGTGGGCATTTTCTTGTTGCTGGCGATTTCGGTTACAACCTTCTTCGTTGACGGATTGCAATGGTCGGTGCCAGCGTTTTGTGTTTTCTTAGGCCTGATTTCGCTCTTGTACGTGCAAAACCGACGGAATACGGACAAACCATGAACCGCTGAGTTCGCAATACGCCAAGGAGAGGACGCGCAATGCTCGAGGCCAGCGAAGAGGTCTACTCTTCACTTCGACGGCAATTCAAAGGTGACTTGCTGCGTCCCGGCGAGAATGGGTACGACGACGCCCGAACGATTTGGAACGGCATGTGCGCTCGGACGCCAGGCCTGATCGCGCGGTGCCTCGACGTAAGCGATATACAAAGCGCAATCCGAAGCGCCCGCGCCATCAGGATTCCAACGGCGATCCGTTGTGGAGGGCATAGCCTCGCAGGATTCAGCACCTGCGATCATGGCCTGGTGGTTGACTTATCGAGAATGCGCCAGGTCACGGTTCATCCCGAGGTGCGCCGGGCCAGAGTCGCTGGAGGTTGTTTGCTGGGATCGATTGACATTGCGACGCAAAAAGCGGGACTCGTTTTTCCCTCCGGTGTTGTCTCCCACACGGGAGCTTCCGGCCTGATCCTGGGCGGAGGAACCGGATGGCTCACCCGGCGATTCGGACTTTCGTGCGACAACATTGAGCGGTTCACGCTGGTAACGGCAGACAGTTCGATTGTTCGCGCCGACTCGAGAGAGAACCAGGATCTGTACTGGGCCTTGCGTGGAGGCGGCGGCAACTTCGGAGTCGTAACCGAATTCGAAGTAAAACTCCATCCTCTCAGGGCGGTTGTGCTCGCTGAAGGTCTGACTCCACAAGGTGACATTCGGGCGCTGCTGGAAAGCTGGAGAGACGTCATGGCCGAGGCACCGCACGACTTGAAGTGGAACATCGATCTGCGCCTTGCCCCCGATACAGAGCAAGTGCCGGTTGAGCTTCGCGGACGGCCGATCGCGAGTAGCTCCTTGATTTGGACTGGTGACCCCGAAACGGGAGCTCCTTATCTGCAGCGCGCCCTTTCCCTTTCCAGGTCGGACTCCCAATGCACCAAAAACATATCGTTTCTTAATCTACAAACCATGGCGGACTCCGCTTTCCCGCATGGCCGCCGCTATTACACCAAGTCGGGCTATTTCACGCGTCTCAGCGACGGAACTATTGATTACCTGGTGGAGGCGGTAGAGACCATTCCGTCATCCGAAACTCAGATTGAACTCGCATATCTGGGTGGCGCGGCGGCACGAATCGCTGCCGACGAGACCGCATTCGGTGATCGCCGCGCTCCCTTCATCATGAACTTGCTTGCGAACTGGTCGGACGCGTCCGCAGATGGAGCCAATATTTCCTGGATCCGTGGACTCTTTGACAAACTTCGGCCGGCCATGAAGCCCGGGGTTTACATCAATTTCATGAGCGGCGACGAGCAGGAACGCGTGCCCGAGGCTTATCACGAGCGATGGGATCGCATGG
>QIAL01000914.1 GCA_003225535.1 Acidobacteriota bacterium
AATTTCAGCAAAGGAAAGCTGTATTGCGAAAACGGAACGGGCCTGCGGCCCAACTCAGACGTCACGCGCGTGTTGTCGAACACGGTGTTCCAGACGAGATACGGCATGAAGACTTTCAACAGAGACGCGCCGTGACCCATCGGACCCTTCCGGTTCGACAGGAAATTGACCGATCCCGCGAAAGGCTTCTCGGTGAAGGGGAGAAAGACCGGGCGGCGCTTCTGCTGCGCGTCGGCGAGAGCGGTGGTTAGCTCGCGGAAGGTCTGCGACGATGTGCCGGACGACAAATGGTAAGTGTCGTACTTCGGGTGATCTTTCAAGTGCAGGGCGGCGATGGCGTCGGCGACAAAATCAACGTTGACGATGTCGATCTTGTCATTCGGGCGGAACGGCAGCGCAGGCAATCCTGCCAGGAATACAAACGCCTTCACCATGTCAAACTGAGTGGTCTCCGCATGGCGGCTATCTCCGAGAACGATGCTGGGGCGGAAGATCGTCTTGGGCGTATCCGGAAGCAGAACGTGAGCCATGTGTTCGCAAAATTTCTTGGTGCGGGCGTAGGGATCATAGTCGGAGCGATCCCACTCGATCGACTTATCTTCGGTGACGACTTCGTTGCTGCGCTTCCCGGCCACTGCCACGGTGCTGACTTCGCTGAAACGCCGCAGGCCGTGATAATGCTCGGCGTTACGAGCGAGCGTTAACACTTCCAGAGTGCCGCGCAGGTTTACATTAAGACAGCTCTTTTCCGACTTGCGGTTCAGCGACGCAGCACAATGAATGATCGAATCGGTGGTGTGTACCAGGCGATCGTATTCGTCACGACCCAGGCCGAAACCGGTAGCAGTCAGATCACCACAGAAGATTCGCATCTTTGTCTGGAGGTATTCGAAGAAGGCTGGGAACGGAAGATGCAACTGCAGCGCGCGCCAGAGGCGCAACTGGGCCTCCTGGGGATCGCGAGCGCGTACCAGCACGTTGAGCGAGGCGCCGTAGCCCTGTAGAAGATTGGCGGCGACATGTGCTCCGATGTATCCGGTCGAGCCGGTCAGGAATATCGCCACGTTGCTCCGTTGGTCCCAGTTCTGATGGTGTCTTCGTTTGCGGGCGCCAGCTGAAAGGTGCGCGGAGGGCGCGGCTCCAGCGGCCGGCCCTCAATCAGAGGATACGTCCAGCGGCGCAACGCCGGGATGTGAATGTTGATCCAGTACTCCCACCAATCGAGCGAGCGAGTGTCGTAAGCGAATTGGTCGCGCTCTTCGGGCACGAGCGCATACGACAGCTTCTCGATATTCTCCGCGGTGAAATCGTGTTCGTTCAGCAGGATGAATGGCTCGAACAGCTCGATCAGCTTTTCGACGCGCTCGAGGTTTCGTTCCGTCTTCACCAAGGGGGCACGTTTGAGCGGCAGCGGCGAGGAAACGGAGATGGCATCGAAGCGCAGCCGCAGCCACGATTCCAGTCCTTCTTGTGCGCGGTAGTGCTTGCGATGGGCGAGCGAGGTTAATTCAATCGAGCGGCCCATATCGCACGGGTTTGTTACCGATGTTGCCAACTGATAGAGCGGCTCATGACGACGCTCCATGACCGCGGCGGCAATCAGGGTCATTCCATCACAGACCGCATCCACTGGAATAATGTCGAGACGCTTGCTTTCCTTCGAAGGCAGCTGGCGGAAATAGGTCCCCAGCAGGTAAGAGAGCGAGGCCGAGGTGTTGATGCCTTCATTCCATCCCACGCCGCATCCACTGGAATAATGTCGAGACGCTTGCTTTCCTTCGAAGGCAGCTGGCGGAAATAGGTCCCCAGCAGGTAAGAGAGCGAGGCCGAGGTGTTGATGCCTTCATTCCATCCCACGAATGGCTTCGCGACGGAAGTTTCCACGATGGCGGGTCGCACGACCGCAACCGGGAGACCTGCTCCGTGCTTGATAATCAGGGATTCCGCGAGGCTCTTCGAGAGCGTATAGGTATTGGGCCAGCCTAATTCTCTGGCGCGCCGGGTACCGGCCTCAGTCAGATAAGTCTTCAGCCAGCGGACTCTTCCCTTGCGGATCTGGTTTTCGAGGGCCGCGCCCTGCAGATTCTTCGCCGCATGTTCCTTGGACTGGGCCTGCATGCGCAGGCCAGAGGTCACTTCTTCGGTCTCGGCGCGCTGCTCGGCCTCGAGGACCACTTCGTGCAAAGAACGCCATTCCTGTTCGGCATCGAAGTCGGCCAGGCCACGTGGGTTGTAGTTGGGAATCAGCTGTTCGCTGACCCGGCCATCCTGCTCTCCGGCTACATAGCAGGTGGAAAGATGCACAAGCCCGGCATGGTCGGAGCCGCGAACGAATTCAAGAACTTTGACGGCCGCGTCGGTATTCGTGGCAAGAGCATCGCGAAGATCGGGATTGAAATCGGTGAGCCCCGAGCTATTGACGATCAGGTCTAGATTCTTCTGTAAGGAGCGAGCTATCTCAGGACTCAGACCGAGACCAGACTGGGTGACATCGCCTTCGACCACCTCGACTTTTTCGCGCAGGAATTCGGGCAACAGGTCACCGTGGCGTTCAAAGAGCGGATCGAAGACCGGCGATTCTTCGACCATCTTCTCGAAGCGGCGTTCGCCGGGATTCGACTTTTGACGGCGAATCAGCAAGTAGATGCGCTTCACTTCCGGCAATTCCAGCAAGGTGTTGGCCAGCCAGACTTTGCCGATGAACCCGGTCACGCCAATCAGCATCATCTGCTTGCCCGCAAAAGCGCGGCGCACAGAAAATCCCGAAGGTTGTATCTGGCCATCAAAGTGAACGACCGGGCACACCGCAGACGGGATCTGGCGATATGCCGGAATAACCGCGGCCCGCATTTCTTCGAGCGTGATGTCGAGGTGGCGAGCCAGAGTTTTCGGAGCCCGGCGCCCGTCAGGCATGTTCTCGCGGAAAGGAGCGAAGGCGCCGCGGGGGCGAATCACCGGATCGAGCAGTCGGCCGGTTGCGGTACCGCCACGGAATTCCAGGCGGTTTGCAACGATGCGTTTGACT
>QIAL01000915.1 GCA_003225535.1 Acidobacteriota bacterium
GATTCTACGTGTGCATACCGATCAGTAACTTATCCACGGAGTAGACTATGCCTGAAAGAAACGGGGCAGAAAACCAGACGCGGCGGTCGTCTGACGCTGCGTGTGCCGCTGAAAATCTGTGAGCGGGGCTCGAGTCGATTCCTGTGCTCTTTCTTTTTTCGGTATGGGGTTTATAGTTTGGATGGGGTTTACTTGCCGGACGGAGGGATTATTTGGAATAGGAATTCTCAGGGGTGAACCATGAAGAAGCAAGGCGGATTCTCTCTTATCGAATTGCTGATCGTCGTGGCGATCATTCTGATCATCGCGGCTATCGCTATCCCGAATTTGCTCAAAGCCAAGATGGCGGCGAATGAGGCCTCAGCGGCCGCCGCGATTCGCACGATCAACACCGCTCAGGTTGGCCGCACTCGGTGGTCCTGCCGCGGCGTGTGCCCCGCCCACCCTCAGCACCGCCGCGCAGGCGTGTCTTATCGACGAGCTGCTCTCTGGTTTCGCCGCGCCACCTTTCGTGAAGAGCGGGTACGCCTTCGCCATGGGTCCTGGCGCGGCTGTCGGCCCGCCGCTGGCTACCTACGCTGTAACAGCGACGCCGCTTAGTCCTGGTACGAGCGGTCAGAACATGTTCTGCTCGGACCAAACCGGTGTGGTCCGTCATGACATAACCGGTGCAGCTTGCAACACTGGCAGCCCTGCGGTGCAATAGGATAAGCGGAATCAGAGCACGAGATTTCTCGCTCGCCTTTTTATTAAGTTAAAGGAATTGGGCCAAACACGATACGCGCCCTTACCGTCTCGCTAGGAATTCCGCTGCTCCTAGGGAAACGGGTGTAAGCCTGTCAGGCTCCAGCGCGCACGTACCACAAATGTAGGTGCGCTTGTCGGGAAACTGGATAAGCTTCTTTGTATCCCCCCGGGATATGCGACGAAACGTGCAACACATTCGCTGGTCAGGTTTGAGTGAACTCATTGCCGGTTTCCTAGGCTTTATTGTAGTTCAGCTTCCTGAGCCGATGGTCAGCTCCTGGGGAGTCGGGAAACCGGACATGTTGGTTCTGGCACCCTCACAACACCCTGAACTACACTCTGGAATATGCCGCGATACTGGAAAGAACCATGCACAGGTGCTCGATATGGTGACTGCCCGCCCGACACATTGCGAGCTCCAGCGCGGGGGTTGGTCATTCAGGAATTAATCTGCGTGAGCGTGTGTTCATTCACGTTTAAATTCTATAGCAGGGATGAAATTCAGGAATACATTGCATTTCTTGAGAAGAAAACACACGCGAGCAGTACGCTTCCTATCCCGGCAGGGTCCGATAGTTTTTTTCGTTGGCACTCGCAACGATGGTATGAGCGGTTGCCGATGTACCTTCAAGAGGAAAGCAAGCGAGACAAGGTGTTAAAGGCTTTGCGAAAAGCTCTTGCGCTTTCTGAAGCCGGAAAATTGTGAGGCGAGTTGCGTTCTACAAATCAAATATCTGATTAGTTATGCAACCGGAGAAGTCAATCCAACCCCTATCCATTAATTGTCCAGTCCATTACCTTGTAAGTTATCTTACCGGAAATGTAAGGAACACTTCACTTGATTGGTCGGGTAGAGCAATGGCGCGTAGCGGGCTTCGAATGATGCCGACGTTTCCATTGCCCTCCCTAAAATTCCGTACGGCGGGTTTTCCCCAGTACGGCTTCAAGGCCGGTGTGTCAGACAAGGCCTTCCCGTGCGACGCAATCCTCGCGCCGATCGGTTTGCCATCGTCCTTCGTGCTCTCCGCTGCCTTCGTCTGATCCCCGTTCTGTGCCGGGGGACGTTGTGCGCTGGAACACCTCCGTTCGAGCGGCTTCTGCCGCTCTACCCCAGGGGCCCTCGCTCCGGTCCGGGTTCTTCTGTCCCGGTCCATCCACGCTTAATCGGCCCCATCCGCCCCACTCGCAGGCACATCCCGATTTCACTGCTTTGCGGCTTATACCAGATGCCTTCGCTGTGCACACTGCGCCTAGGCGACCTTCGAGTGGTTCCACGCTTTCGCTGTCCGTCCTTCTTGACATGCCGCCCTCTACGACCCCGGGGAGATCGCAACCGGTTGGTTCCAGACTTGCGGTTCCGACATAGGCCTTCGCCATGTTATGAGCGGCTCGGCTCTCCCGACTATCCTGCAATCTGCTTCACGCAGGGCCAACTTTTCGGGGCTTCCTGGTTCGCTTTTGCTGCGGCCTGTCAAGTTGCTCGCCCCTGTGCAGATCTGACCAGAGTTCTTCCGGCCTCCGGGACTTTTACCTCCAGGCTTCCGACGAGTCGGTCCCCCTTCTCGACGACCCAGCAAAAAGGAATCATTGAGAGCAGGGCGAATTTCAGCGCGCTAGTTGTCCGTGGTTTCCGTTTCAGGAATGCAAGCGTCGTATAGCCGAGCAACACGGTCCACGCCGGGGCGTTTGTCGCGAACGAGACGGCTGAGGAATGACTGGGAATTAGTCAGCGGAAATGATCAGTTGGGTGTCGGTGTTGCCGCACATCCCGTAGACGGTGCCGGGGGTGCAAGCGCCGACGGAGTAGGTGTAGCAGCCGGGATGCTTGGCGGTGACGGTAATGGGGCGATCAGAGCCGCCTATGATGGCGCCCTCGTGATCGAAGGGATCGGTAGTGCCGAAGTCGATGACAAAGCCGGTGTTCTTCGAACTGCTCGCAAATGTGACGGTGGTGCCCACCTTAATACAGAAGGCTTTGTTGGACTTGGCATCGGGAATGCTAGGGGTCGCGGTGGCATTGGAACCCCCGCTACGCCTGATGTTGATGGAGCAGGGAGAGGAAGTGGAACCGCACGTGTTGGCTGCGGCACAAATACTGGCCCGATTGGAAGCAGAGCAGACGTCGCCCTTGATTTTCTTCGAGGTGTCCTCGCCAACGATGAAATTAGTCAACAGAAGTGGCAGGACGAACAGACAACAAAGAGCTGCTAGATAGCGGCGAATCTTC
>QIAL01000042.1 GCA_003225535.1 Acidobacteriota bacterium
ATGCGCTTCTGCTGAAGAGCTTGCCTTACTCCCATCCTGAACGGATGGGGACGGTTTACACGCGCGTCACCGGTCCCATGGGCTGGGACGAGCGGCATCACGTAAATGGCGAACAATGGGAACTGTTGCGGGACAACGTTCCGTCCCTGATCGCGGCTGTTTCAGCGACGAGAACTTCAGGCGTTAATCTTCAGGCGGATTCGCAAGTGCAGTATCTTCACGCCGGACGTATCTCCGCGCGCTACTTCGATGTGCTGGCCATTCATCCCATCATCGGTCGTACTTTCTCGGATGCGGAAGATCTTCCGCACGGTGCAAAGACAGCCATCCTCAGCTACGGCTTGTGGCGAAATGTTTTCGGTTCCGATCCCAACATATCAGGCAAGAACATTCTGTTGAAAGGGGAGCCGTACACCATAGTGGGAGTACTTCCCGATGGTGTAACGGTTCCGTTGGATGCCGACGTATATACAGCACTGCAGGCCAGCCGCGACGGGGAAGGCGGAGGAACGAACTTTGACTTGATCACACGACTACGGGATGGCGCTACCTGGCAGCAAGCAGATGCCGAGATCAATCGTGCCTGGTCCCTCCGCACGGTGCGCTACGAACTCCAGGACAACCCCGGCGCACAGGTGACCTACTATTCTGTGCCGCTTCAAAAGGGGGAGACGGCTACGCTGCGCCCGCAGGTCTTAGCGTTGATGCTGGCAGCCGGGATCATTCTGCTGATCGCCTGCGCCAACTTGGCTGGTCTAACGCTGGTGCGCATGCTGCGGCGGACGCCTGAAGCCGCCATCCGGCTCGCGCTCGGCGCCTCGCGCTGGCAGATTCAGAAACAATTCTGGGTCGAAACTCTGTTATTGGCATTCGTCGGTGGAATCGCCGGAATAGCAGTCGGTTTCGTTACTTTGCGGGGACTGCTCCAGCTTTTGCCTGAACACTTCTTGCCTGTGGCTGACGTACCTCTGGATGAGCGTGTACTGGCTTTCACCGTTCTCGTATCCGTGTTTACGAGCGTGCTGTTCGGCATGATTCCGGCCCTTACGGGGCTACGGTATGACGTGCGCTCGGCGATCGCCAATCGTTCCACGGGCGGCGCTAAGCAATTGGGTTTACGGCAGGCATTGATTGCCGGCGAAGTTGCGTTGACTGTGGTGTTGCTGGCGTCGTCGGGCCTGCTCATTCGCACTCTCGTTCATCTTCAAACTCTGCCGCCGGGATTCGACTCAACCGGAGTCATGACGGCGAAAGCGTCCCTCGACGACACACGTTTCCATGATTCAGCAGCGTTTCGAACGCTCTTGCACGCGAGCATCGCCGCGATGCGGCAGATTCCTGGAGTGCAACACGCTGCGGTCGGCCTGAGTCTGCCATATGAGCGCACGCTCAACAGTGGAGTGACGCTCAGCGACGGCAAAGAATCCGGCCAGCAAGTCATGACCGGCGAGGCGTACATTACGCCGGACTATTTCGGGGCATTGCAGATTCCCATCCTCATGGGCCGCGCATTTACTGACGCAGACGGTCCCAATTCGCAACGCGTGGCCATCGTCAATCAGACATTCGTCCGCAAGTTCTTCCACGGGGCAAGCCCGCTGGGACATTACGTGGATAAGGAGAAAATGATCGTCGGGGTGGTAGAAGATGTGGCGATCGAGCCGGGGTTGGATCCTACTGCTCCACTTTCGGCAGAAGAGTTAATGTATATTCCCGCCACCCAGGTGGACGCTCCGTCGCTGTCATTGCTCCACGTCTGGTTCCAGCCCAGCTGGATCGTCCGCACAGCGGGCCGGGTAGAGGGACTGACCGCGCAGATGCAGCGCGCGCTTGCGAGCGTCGATCCCAACCTGCCCTTTTCCGGCTTCTACAGGATGAACGATCTGCTGGCGAAGACGTTAGCGACGCAACGTGTCGAAGTAGCACTTCTAAGCACCATGGCAGTTCTGGCTCTGTTGCTGAGCGCCGTCGGAATCTTCGCCTTGGTGGCAAATATCGTCGCGCAAAAGACAAGAGAGATTGGCATCCGTATGGCGCTGGGCTCCACTGTTCAACAAGCCATGGTCAACATAGGCGGTCCCGGAGTTCGGGCCTCCGGGTTGGGACTTATTCTCGGATTGGTCTTGTGCGCGGGAGCGCTGAGGGCGATGCGCAGCGTGTTGTATGGGGTGGGGATCTACGATATCCCCACAGTTCTATGCGTCATTCTGGTTCTCGCGTCTGTAACAGTCATTGCTGGGACCGTGCCTACGCTGCGAATTGCACGAATCGACCCGGCGCAGACTCTGCGCGATGAATGAGCCGCTGACCTCACTCGGTTCTCCACAAGTCGCAGTCACATACGCGCGTGTTATGTGTCGGCGATGGCGAGCGAAGTGAGACTGCCATCTCAGCTTGAGACGCCAACTGGCTTTGCGGAGGCCGCAACCACGTCTCGCGCACTCTAACTCGCTGAAAGCCCGTTCCCCTCAGTGCTAGTCCTTCCGTTCCGCGAGATGGTGCCCACCTTGCTTGAATTTCCTGTGAACCGCGGGTACCGGCTCCCCAAAGCTCTTCCAAACCAGGAAGAGGGGGAGCCCGACCGCATTTCAACGGGGCGAAGAAGTTCCGGTTAGAGAGTTTTAAGGTAAGAGGATCTACATCAATTGGCGCAGCAAGCCACAGCTACCGCGCGCTACCCGCAAGACGCCAGCCCCGTCGCCGGCTTGGCACGTTTTTTCCCGGACGCGACCGCCATGCGGATGCCGGTGCAGTTCGCCCGCATGGTCGAGTCCAGCCAGTCGCCGGATTTTAGCGAGAGTATCGTGATTGAATTTGGCACCCCGCGCGAAGTCCTGTTTGCCTGCAAAACTCCTCTGGAATTTGCCGATGTTCTGAGGTTACGCAATTCCGACGGCTCGTTTGAGGAGGAGGCTCGCGTGGTCGCTGTGCAGTATCACCCCGGGAACACACTCGTGGCCGCGCGGTTCAACCGCGAAGTGCCCAACTGGATCGTGAAACCATGACTCCAACCACGCCCGTGCAAGATCTCGCCACCCAATGGAATTTCGCGCGCAAGCTCTATCCCATTTACTTCGAACTGGCGCGGGAATTCGCCATCGATGTGAAACCGTGCGCCGAACTGGAAGCCGGCGTGGAAATGCCCGGCAAAGAGGCCGTCGAACAGGCCAATCAATGGCTTGACCACATGGATGGAGCCATCCAGGTGCACCAGCTCCGGCAATTCCTGCAAACCAGCTCGCTGGTGAGTCAAGACGGGATCGCCGTGCTGTTACAGCATTTTCTGGGTAAATCTGCCAAGAGTGATGCCATTCGTGACAAGGTCGACTTCCTGCTGGTGCAGTACTTCAGCCAGAACGCGCCGGCCGGACTCAACGATGCAGAGGTTGATCTCGCTTATGTGGCGCAAGCGATGGAGACAGTGCTGGGCCCGATTGAACTGAAACCTCCCGTATGGCTCAACGCGCTCGACCGGGTGCTCGACGCTGCGCGCAAATGCAAGTCGCTCGACGAACTGTTGCATGGCGGAGTTCTGGAACAAGGCCGAAAAGCCAAGGGGCTTGCCGGAGAGTTGTTTTACCTGCCAGTCGCATTGGTTGCGTTTACCCGGTTCGGCTATCTGATGCGTCGGGCTTTTTTCCGGCTGATGCTCGGAGACCTCAACCTGATTCTCGATGGCTTGACCGAGCTTGAAGATAGGGGGATAGAAACGCTCGACTGCCGCCGCGCGCAATTCTCCGCTCAGGAGCCGATCATCCGGCTCCGCATGATCTGCCAGTCTTGGAAGGTGATGTTCCAGGCGGAATATTCTTCCGGATCACCGTTGCGCATGCTGGTCGACTTGCGCGCTTCGGTGGAGCACGCGCTGGGCCGCGGCAAAGCCGCGGAGGCAGATGGCAAGACGAAGCCGGCTGCTGCGAAACCCGCAGTGCCCGCGAAACCTGCGGCGGCACCGCCGAAATCGGTGTCAGCACCTCCGGCCAAGGCAGCTGTCCAGGCCAGCAAACCTTCATTGCCCGCAGCGAAGGCGGCGGCCGCCTCGGTTGGGGCCACAGCAAAACCCGCGGCTGCGCCCATGGCGAAGTCCAACAAACCCGCCTTACCACAGGCGGACGCTCCTGAATTTGAAGTCTCCAGTTCGCCCGGCTGGGATCCGGATTCGGCGCCGCAACCGCCAAAAAAGAAATGAGCGGACAGGGATTGTCCGTCGCTGCACTGGTACGTAAGTAAGAAGAGGAAAACTGGCACGTGGAAACGCCCACCGTTCTGATCATCTCCGACGATCCCGACTTCTCGCGGCGGATTGCTGCCCGTTGGCAGATGGAGCGGAATGTGCCTACATTCACTCTGCTGAGCGGCGAACTGTGGCCCCGTTTTGCAGCCGATGTGTTCGACGTCGCCATTGTGGGGCAGTTGCGGCGCGATTTGCTTTCAGTTGTCCTTGAGCCTTTGCACTCCACGTCGCAACCGATTTTCTGCCTATGCCACGATGCGGCCACGGCGCAGTTGGTGCGAGACCGCTGGCCTCGCGTCATGCTGTTGCGGCCGAGCGAGCACTGGCTTGAGACCCTGGTACTGGCGGCCGCGGAGGCCGTGCACCGCTCGCGAGCCGAAACCCGGGCGCGCGCCGCCGAGTTTGCCTGCTCTGCACTCGAGCGTCAGGCCATGCTTGGACGATACATGCTCGAGATGCGCCACAATCTGAACAACGCACTTACCTCGGTATTGGGAAACTCGGACCTGCTCTTGCTGGAGCCCGGCAGCTTCTCTGCCCAAACGCGCGCACAGATTGAGACGATTCGGAACATGACGCTGCGCATTCACGAGATCATGCAGCGCTTTTCCTCGCTGGAAAAGGAAATGAATGTAGTCGCGCAGCAGGCAGGGCAGGATTCGGGCAAGTCGTACGCGGCCGTAGCGGGAGATTGAGAAGTGAGCGGTCAGAACGCGAAAGCAGAACCGAAAGCTGAGACTGAGAACCGAGAACTAAGAACTGAGAACCGAGAACTAAGTATTGAGAACCCCTCTCCTCCCCCGGGCGACGGTCTCATGCCGCGCTTCCGAGGAAAGGATTTATGCATAGACTGATCGCAGGCGTCACTATTCTCGAGCATGAACTCTCTGAACTGCGCCTGCTGGTGGAGCGCCAGACCGGGATTCTGCTTGACTGTCCAAACAGCGCATTAGCGGCGCACCTGGCCGATTATCTGGAAGCGCATGAACTGCAATCGCCCGCGGCCTTGCTCGAACGGTTGCGCGCCTGTGATCTCGATCCTTCCCAGCTTGCGGAGTTCCTCGATGGCGTGCTCAACGCAAAGACTGGATTCTACCGGCATCCCGGAGCCATGAATGCGTTGGCGCGTCATGTAATGCCGCAACTCTACGCCCGCAAAGCGGACGACGCTGCATGCACGCTTCGCATCTGGAGTGCGGGTTGTGCAACCGGTGAAGAGGCCTATTCGATTGCCATGGCAATCTGCGAGGCTATGCCCAATGCAGCGGGCGGTGGCGCAAGCAACGGCTCAACGAACGGAAGCGCCACTAAAGAATCGAAAGGTCCGAACCGCAACGGAGGCGTATTGGAGGCTAACGGTTCGGCACAGTCGACCAAGGAATGGTCCGTTCACATTGTCGGCAGCGATTTGCTGCCGTCTTCGATTCAGGTTGCCGAGCGCGGATTGTATCCGCAATCCGCCTTGCAGGGCCTGCCGCCCGCGATGATCCGTGCCTGCTTCTCGAAAATTGGAAGTCCGAACGGAAATGCGAATGGCTCGGAGGAAACTGCAAGTGCAAACTCCACCAACGGCAGTTCCTCCAACGGTTCGACCAGTGGCGCGCACCTGCTGGTGAAGCCTCGCCTTCGCAGCCTGGTCACGTTCAACACCATGAATCTGACCAAGCCGGTTTATATCGGCCGCTTCGACTGCATCTTCTGCATGGACGTCCTGCCGCAGCTTTCCCGCGCCCAGCGCACCGCGCTGATGGAGCGGTTGCACCTCTATCTGGAACCCGGCGGATACCTCTTCCTCAGCCAAACCGAGAAGCTCTGCGCCCCCAACCTGAACTTCCGGCAAGAGAGTTACGACGGATACACGATGCACCGAAAACCGATGGCCGCATCGGCTGCGTACGGACGCTAGAGGATCGAGTTGATATAGAACCATGTGGGGACAGCCGCCCTCGGCTGTCCGGCCGGGCAAAGCCCGGCGGTTTGTCGGGAGCCGCAATCACAACACCTGAGTCCCCAACCGCGGTCGTGACTTCGGCGACTTCAGCCCTCCTTCATCTTCGTCGATAATAGCCAAATGAGGACGATTACCGTCACCGATGCGCGGAAGCGCTTCGGCGCACTACTCAAAGCTGTTCAGCAGAAACCAATTCGGATTACTCGGAAGAACTGCGATGTGGTTGTAGTAGTGTCAGTAGAGGAATACAAGCGGATTAGCGGCGCTGAGAGCTTCGACGAATCCCGCTTAGGCTGACCTGAAGGATGACAAGTTCGTCGAAGCCGCGTTGAATGGCAGAGCTGACTTGACCATCACGCGAGATGAGGATTTGCAGGAGATGAATCCCTGGCGAGGGATTGCGATCGTCTCGCCGAAAAACTATCTGATTGGAGAGGCGTGAAGTTGCATGCGCTCGGCAGGCTGCTCCTGCGGGACACGGAGGGGTATCCGGCCGCTGCATTTTGAGTGATATAGAGATAATGGTATGGTCCGCCGTCTAGTAAGCCAACCAGAGTGATGATAGTGGTTGGCAAACAGCCAGACGGAGGATCATCGCCATGCAAAGTAAGTCACAGATTCGATCGATCGGGATTGATCTCGGTAAGACTACTTTCCACCTC
>QIAL01000912.1 GCA_003225535.1 Acidobacteriota bacterium
CTAAGGCCGCGTGGGATCGCGAAATTCCATTCACAGTCGCGCCTGGAGCCAAGTGGATGTGGCCGCGGTGCAACGCGGTTGGTGGAAAGACGAATTTTTGGGGACGGAGCTCGGCGCGTTTCGGAGACATCGACTTCCGTGCAGCATCGCTCGACGGGTACGACGTGGATTGGCCGCTGACCTACGCCGAAATCGATCCGTTCTATGCACGCGTCGAGAAGATGATTGGCGTGGCCAGCACCGTACAGAACCGTCCCAGTAATCCTGACGGGTATTATCTGCCGCCATTCAAATTCCGCTGTCTTGACTACATCCTTGAGGCCGGCTGCAACAAGGTGGAAGTACCATACCTGCCCGATCGGTGCGCCCAACTCACACAAACGCATGAAGGGCATCCAGCGTGCCACTTTTGCGGAGAATGCACGACCGGCTGCGATGTCGGTGCATTCTTCTCGACACCCTATTTTCTTCTTCCGAAGGCCGACGCGACGAAGAATCTCGAGTTGCGCACCGATGCTTTGGCCATGAACATCTTCGTGGACGAAAACGGGCAAGCTGCGGGCGTAGCGTATATCGATCGCAAGACCAAACAGGAAGTGGAGGTGCACGGCCGCGCGGTGGTTGTCGCTGCGGGATGCATCGAGTCGTCACGAATCATGCTGAACTCGAAGTCACGGCAGTGGCCGAACGGCGTAGCCAATTCCAGCGGCCAACTGGGCCGCAATCTCTGCGACCATCTTTACGGCGAATCGGCGCGCGGATACCTGCCGCAATTGCTGGGGCAGCCCAGCTTTCCGGACCACGTCGCCGATGGCACGATCGCGTGGATGCCGCGTTGGCAGAACCTGAAAGGCCCACAGGAGGAGCCGTTTATTCGCGGATACTCCGTCTATCCTGACGGCGGGTGCACCGAATTCCCCTGGTTCGCGAAGGCACTCGATGGCTTTGGTTCGTCGTTCAAGCGCGAGATCAAGCGGCGTTATCCCACTCCGGTGAGTTTCGGGATCCAGGCGCCGACTCTGCGATCGGATACCAACTACATGGATCTCGATCCTGAGGTCAAGGATCCTTACGGTATCCCGGTGGCGCGCATGCATTTCGAGTGGGACGAAAACGTGCTGAAGATGTGGGAGCATTCCAAGCAGGTTTGCGCCGAGGTGCTGAAAGCGTCCGGAGGTGAACTGGAAGAATCGGGAGATGCGCCGGAGATTCCTGGATTTAGCCTGCACGAGACTGGGACATGCCGCATGGGGACGGATCCGAAGAAATTCGTGACCAATCAATTTGGCCAAACTCACGATGTACCGAACCTCTATGTGTGCGACGCGAGCGTGTTTCTGAACTGCACCGACAAGACCACTACGATCAGCATCTTGGCGTTCACGCTTCGCACCTCAGAATATCTGATCGAAAATTTCCGCCGCGGCGAGCACCAGAGCGCGTGAACAGCGCGAATCCTGGTCCGGCGGGAACACGCCAGGCACCAACCCAACTCGGCCGACTGCGCGAATTGGCGGCTCTCTTCCTGAAGCTGGGTGCCATCAGCTTCGGTGGACCAGCAGCGCACATTGCGCTCCTCGAGGGAGAGGTTGTCCGCAAGCGACAGTGGGTAACGCGACAGCAATTCCTGGACATGCTGGGAGCGGCGAATCTTATCCCTGGGCCCACGTCCACCGAGATGGCGATCAATGTAGGATTCGTTCGCGCGGGCTGGGCCGGGCTGTGCGTGGCGGGCGCCAGCTTCATCCTTCCGGCCGCGTTCATCACGGGAGCGTTTGCGTGGGCCTATGTGCGTTTCGGATCGTTGCCGCAGGCGGCGTCGGTTCTGGCGGGAATCAAACCAGCAGTGTTGGCGGTGATTGCAATTGCGATCTGGCGTCTGGGAAAGACTGCGGTGAAGAACGCGGGGCTGGGCCTGCTGGCCGCGCTCTCTCTGGCTGCGTTCCTCTTCGGGCTGAATCCAATTCTGATCCTGTTCGGCGGTGGGCTTCTTGGCATGCTGGCCAAGCGAGCTTCAAGTCTTGGGTCTGATGCTCTTTTTATCTTCATACCCAGGAAGAACGGTTTCCCTCCGTCGCTGCGCTTTGCTGCCTACGCCGCGTCGGGATCCATCGCCGCCGGGGCTTTCGCACTCCGCCCGCCCATTAGCCAGATTGGATTTTTCTTTCTCAAGGTGGGTGCAGTCCTTTATGGCGGCGGATACGTGTTGCTGGCCTTTCTGGAGCAAGGATTGGTTCAACAGCACGCCTGGCTGACGCGCCAGCAATTGCTAGACGCGGTTATATATTTTGGGCGGAGTTTCGGGAGCTGTGGTCGCTACCGTCGGGATATTCCTGCCGTCGTTCTTCTATGTAGGTCTACTGGCGCCCGTGTTATTTCGGTTGCGGCAATCAGTTTGGATCGCCGCATTCCTCGATTCGGTGACCGTGTGCGCCGTAGCTCTCATGGTCGGGGTGACCGTTCGCCTGGGCATCGATGCACTGAGGGGATGGCCGGCTTGGCTGACTTCGCTTGCTTCGCTCGCTATCTTGTTGCGGTGGAACATCAGTCCAGCGTGGATTGTGCTGGGCGGAGGAATTGTGGGATTGTTTTTGGCGACAATTCATTAACGAAGTCAGAATCTATCGGAGGAAAATCATGACGCTACGCAGAATCACTTGCTTGCTCCTTGTACTGACCTTCTCAATCGCGGCGAACGCGGGAGATCGGAAGTTCATCGTGAAACCGCGGTCGGGTGACCGGAAGGCGCTGCCCTTCAGCGAGGCCGTGTTGGTGGGCAACACACTCTATATCGCGGGCCACATTGGACTCGATGCGAAAACAGATCTGCCTCCTGCGAGCGCAGAGGACGAAGCCCGCTTGGTAATGGATGGGATCAAGCAAACGGTGGAATCGGCCGGGATGTCCATGGACGACGTGGTCTCGATGCAGATCTTCTGTACCGATTTGAAGCTCTACGACACGTTCAACGCTGTCTATAAGATTTACTTTCACGGCGACTTCCCCGCACGGGCGTTCATCGGCACCGATAAACTACTTCGCAACGGGCACTACGAAGTGCTGGGTGTAGCAGTCAAACGATCCCAGTAACCAGCGTTATTCGTATTTTGTTCGCCTAGGGCGTGTTCGATGTGATACATGTATAGACCATGAGGGCGGTTATTCATCTCAAGAAGTCCGACCCTGTCCTGCGCGCGATCATCGAGCGTGTAGGCCCCTGCCGGATGGAGTTTGGACCGGCGGAATTTTCCAGCCTGGCCGAGGCGATCGTCTACCAGCAACTGAACGGCAAAGCGGCCGTGACGATCTTCAAGCGCTTTGCCGCCCTCGCTGGAGAACCGATCACGCCGGAAGGCATCCTCAAACTGAGTGATGCCCAGCTCCGGAGCGTGGGGTTATCGAAACAGAAGTCGACATATCTGAAAGATCTGGCAGACAAAACCGCGACGGGCTTACTCGATTTTTCGTGTCTACCGAAGTTGTCAGACGAAGAAGTGATCAAGCACCTCACGCAGGTCAAAGGCATCGGCGTGTGGACAGCCCATATGTTCCTCATATTCTCGTTGCGGCGCCCCAATGTGCTGCCGACCGGCGATTATGGCGTCCAGGTAGCCGTCAAGAAGCATTACAAAAAACGCAAGCTGCCGAAGCCGAAGGACATGGAAAAGATTGCCCGTGCATGGGAGCCCTATCGAAGCGTCGCCTGCTGGTATATGTGGCGCAGCTTGGATATAAAAACCGTTTGACCGCGGCGGGCACAGAGCCGTCCCCTGTGATCCTCTGTGTCCTCTGTGTTTAAATGGTGTTCGATGACTGACGCGAAAATCCGAGTGCTGGTCGCAAAACCTGGCCTCGACGGCCATGACCGAGGCGCCAAGGTGATCGCGAGGGCTCTCCGCGATGCGGGGATGGAAGTGATCTACACTGGCCTGAGGCAGACGCCGGAGATGATCGTCACTGCCGCTCTCCAGGAAGATGTACAGGTT
>QIAL01000043.1 GCA_003225535.1 Acidobacteriota bacterium
TCCAGGCGCGGAGCGGAATATTCTGACCGAGAGGCAACACGATGTCCGATACGAAGTGCGTATTCCGCTGGACGGATTTGTACAAAGTGAACGTAGCCCTTCTCGATCAGCAGCATCAGGGATTGTTCGATACTGTGAATGAACTCGAGCGGGCGTTACGGGTAGGTGAAGGCAACGCTGTGATCGACGGGATTCTCGATAGGTTAGTGACCTACGCCGGGCTGCATTTCGCCGCCGAAGAATCGTTGATGGAGCGGCACAGCTTTCCCGGATTACCGACTCACAGGATTCAGCATGAGATGTTTCGCAAGAAGATGACGACTCTTCTCGCAAGACATCGGGGTGCGAAGGCTGGAGTTGCGGTTGAGCTTCTGCTTTTTCTGCAGACGTGGTTGAAGCAGCATGTCCTCAGGACGGACAAGCAATACACCGCGTTCCTGAATGCGCGAGGCGTGCAATAGTCGTCGAGTCAGTACTTCCAGGTCTTCAAATCCGCGTCTGCAGGCGCAGTCTGCTCCATGTGCTTGACCATCTCAGGCCAATAATGTTGATTGATGCCGACCGCCGGGTCGAGATCGCCCGCGTAGCAGTGCGGCTTGCGCATACCGAATTCGAAGCTGCCCCGGTAATAGGGATCGGTTGTCGTATCAAGGAAGTCTTTCAGCAGGTGGACGGCGCGGTCGAGATAAAACGTGTCGGCCTCGCCCACATAGAAATGTAGCTTCCCCGCGAGCTTGGGGCCTAGCGTCTTCCAGTCGCGCTGCATGATAGCGCTCAAGTCGTAGTGCTCCTTCCAGTACTTGGCGACTTCGTGGTCGATCTCGCCCGTGCGCTTGTTGAATACAGGCTTCGGATACCCATCATCTCCCACGGAACTGAAGACGGCCTGCCAGGTATCGAGTTGTTCGCCGGAGCGGCTGTGCGTTCCCTGCACCAGTTCGTAGCGGTTCATCTGCTCCATGGTGGAGAGTATGAGTCCGTCCGGCTGACGCACCGATGGACGCGGCACACGCGCGAGAGGACTCTCGATCCAGAACGCACTCTTGTCTTCATAAAGGTTCATGGTCATGTAGGCGCGAAAGTCGACGACATCGGGGCAGAACACCCACGCGCCATTGTAGAAATCTGGGTAAAAGACCTGGGAAGCGAGGCTCTCCCATCCGCCGGTGGAACCGCCATAAACGGTGCGCGCCCATCCCTGGCCGATCCCGCGATATTGTTTCTCGACGTAAGGGATCAACTCCTGCGTAATCGCGTCGCCGTAGGGCCCGACGTTTTCGGAGTTCACGGCGAAGGAGGCGTCAAAATACGGCGTAGCGTGCTGGATCGAGATCACGATCACGCGCGGCAAACGGCCGGCAGTCCAATCCTGATAGAGCCTGTAACCCGACTGCGCCACCCTGAGATCACCGTCATTAAGATTCGCACTGGGCGGCGTGCTGCGGAAGGCAATGAGGGTCGGCAGATCGCGGTGAAAGTGATCCTGCAAAACGATCACCGGGTAGTGCGCATCGGGATGATCTTCCCAACCGTCGGGCAGCAAGACCACCGCGCCAAGATGCGTGGGCCTGCCCCAGAACTTGGTGAGCAAGTCGCTCTGGATGCGGATGTGCTTAACCCACTTGTTATCGGCGATAGTGTGGTCGTCGTTCGCGCCGCTCCAACCCGCCATCTTGTCGGCCAGCTTGGGATCTTCTTCCACCGTCGGATTTTTCTCGGTCAACGAGATGTGTACTGTCTGCGGTGACTTGGGATCGAAATGTATTTTCTCGGGCTTGCTGTACAGGTTCCCGGGTTTCGTTTGCCAGTGTTGTCCTTCGCCCTTGTCCGGTGCAAATTTCAACGTGCGGCCGCTGCCCATGTGAAAGGTCTCGTAGATGTTGAAGACTGCCTGCACCCAGTAGTCCCCCGCGGGAAGGTCGTTCAAACGTTCGGCTGGATAGCCCAGCGTCGATACATCGATGACGGCCGGATTCCCAGGAGCCAGCGAATCGACGTCGACGCCAAAGATCTGCTGCGATTGGGGAGTCATGAAGCTGATCTGGAAGCGCGGCTCGTCGTCGTTGTTGTGGGCGAACACCAACAAAACATGCCCGTCGAGCGGAGTTGCGCTCATCTCTTTAGCGAAGGAAATCTCGAATCGGGCGAGGGCCTGGGGCGGGAGATGTATTCGCTGACGGTGGAGGAGACGCTGGCCCATCTTGATGCGGCGGTGGCCGAAATGGAAGGGCAACCGGCGTAGAACTATAGAGATTTTGTGGGGACAGCCGTCGGCTGTCCAGTCGCCGAAGGCGACTTCCTAGTTCGTCAGATCACAATCGAGAACTTTACTGCAACCGACCGCTGGACGAAGAAGCCGGTGCATTGTGTGTATCAGTGCCAGATCGTAGCGATCGCCACGCGGCACGCCGATGCCGTGGATTATAAGTTCCTGGCGGGCGGGAAAAAAGTATGGGTGGCGCTGCCGCATCCTTCGTGGGTGGAGTATAAGAAGCGCACAGGAAAAACCATCACGGATTCGCTGGCGTTAGAGATTGCGGGGCATTTTCTTAAGACGGCTCTTGAATCGGGCGAGGGCCTGGGGCGGGAGATGTATTCGCTGACGGTGGAGGAGACGCTGGCCCATCTTGATGCGGCGGTGGCCGAAATGGAAGGGCAACCGGCGTAGAACTATAGAGATTTTGTGGGGACAGCCGTCGGCTGTCCAGTCGCCGAAGGCGACTTCCTAGTTCGTCAGATCACAACCGCTTCCTTGTACTCTCCGAATACTCGCCGCATTGCGTCTGAAATCTCTCCAACTGTTGCACAGGATTCGACGGCGGCCAGGATTCGCGGCATCACGTTGGCGCCTGAGCGGGCAGCTTCTTCGACGCCGGCTAGCCCCGATTTCCACGGACCGGCGTCGCGCCTCGCTCGAAGGGCACGGACACGCTCGATCTGCTTCGGTTCGAGGGCAGGATCGATGCGCTGGATGGGGATCGGCTTCTCTTCTTCAATCTCGAAGCGATTCATGCCGACAACGATCGCTTCCTGAGTGTCGACCTGCTGCTGATATTCGTAAGCGGCGTTCTGAATTTCCTGCTGCACGAATCCGCGCTCGATCGCTTTGAGCATCCCGCCGAAGACTTCGATCTTGCCCAGATACTCCGCGGCGCGCTGCTCGATTTCATTGGTCAGAGTTTCAACGTAGTAGGACCCGGCGAGCGGATCGATGGTCTGCGGCGCTCCCGACTCGTAGGCGATGATCTGTTGTGTGCGCAGCGCGATGCGAGCAGCTTGCTCAGTCGGCAGGGCGAGAGCTTCGTCGTAGGAATTCGTATGCAGCGACTGGGTGCCGCCAAGAACGGCAGCCATGGCCTGGATCGCGGTGCGAACGATGTTGTTCTGCGGTTGCTGGGCGGTCAAGGTTGAGCCGGCGGTTTGGGTGTGAAAGCGGAGCATCCACGAGCGCGGATTTTTCGCCTTGAAGTGCTCGCGCATGATGCGGGCCCACATGCGGCGGGCGGCACGGAACTTCGCGACTTCCTCCAGAAAATTGTTGTGCGCATTGAAGAAGAAGGAAAGACGCGGAGCGAATTTGTCGACATCCAGCCCGGCCTTGATCGCCGCTTCGACATAGGCCATGCCGTTGCCGAGCGTGAATGCGACTTCCTGCACTGCAGTCGATCCGGCTTCGCGCATGTGGTAGCCGGAGATGGAGATCGTGTTCCAGTCGGGAACGTTGTCGTTGGCCCATGCGAACATGTCGGTGATGACGCGCATGGCCTGCTCCGGCGGGTAAATGTAGGTGCCGCGGGCGATGTACTCCTTCAGGACATCGTTCTGCACAGTGCCGGAGAGTTTGCGGATGTCGGCGCCTTGCCTCTTCGCGACGGCTACATATAGAGCCAGCAGAATCGATGCCGTGGCGTTGATAGTCATCGACGTAGAGATTTTGGTCAGTTCGATGCCATCGAAGAGGCGCTGCATGTCTTCGATGGAGTCGATAGCCACGCCGACTTTGCCCACCTCGCCCAAGGCCATGGGATGATCGGAGTCGAGGCCGATCTGCGTGGGTAGATCAAAGGCAACGGAGAGCCCGGTGGTCCCATTCGCCAGCAAATATTTGTAGCGCTTGTTCGATTCCTCGGCGTCGCCCATGCCGGCGTATTGCCGCATCGTCCACAAGCGGCCGCGGTACATGGTGGCCTGAACACCGCGCGTAAATGGGTATTCACCGGGGTAGCCTACTTCGGTTTCGTAATCGGTGCCTTTGAGATCGGCGGGAGTGTACAGAGGTTTGACCGGGATGTGGGAGGAGGTTTCGATTTCTGGCGCCACGGCGGACTTCGACTTTTCAGTCATCGGTCTTTCCAAGACTAACGCCTATCATACCGACGAGAAGAAGAGCAGATCCTTCGCGGCAAAGAACGCCGCTCAGGATGACAAAAAGTTTGCTGCAACAACACAATCACGGGCGTTGGCTTTTTCTGCGTACTCTCAAGAACGAAGTCAGGCCGAACCAGGCAAACGTGAGCGTAAAACAAACCGCAATTGCGACTCGGCTGGCGGTCGCTCGCCCCGCTGTGTACTTGGTGTATTCACGAACGAGAGCGATTCCGCCGAAGGCCGCCATCGCCAGAAAGACGGTGCCGGTTACCTCCAGCCACAGAAGATGAAGGATGTGGCCGAAAGACCGCGCGGTCGCGCGAACTGCGGACATGGCGGCATTGAGCCGCCGGTTGCGGCCCGCCATGTCGCGAACCACGCGTAACGCGACCCCAACCTTTCGTAAGCTGGAAATTTGACTCACGACCTCGATTTTAACAGTCTTGGGAGCTACAATGACGCAAACACGACTCGGCGGTGAACCGTTCCGACGCCGCCGGCATCTGACTAAGTTAGGCTGGCGATTTGGTTTCGGGGAGGCTCAGTGGATCCACAACTCAAACAACTCATGAAAGAGCTCGGCGATGCGATCAACGAATCTCTTTCCGACTCCGAGCAGATTTCTGAAGTTGTGTCCCGCATAAAAGAAGGCGGGTACGATATTTTCCTGGTGCTGGAAGCCACGATCGGCGTGAGCAAGCAAGGCGACAAATCGCCGGACAAGACCTCTCTGATTACCACGATGTCCTCCAATCCCGAACTGAAGGTCAGCGATCAGGATTTGAAATTCCTGAAATCGCTGCGCATCAAGATCGACGAAGAACATCACGACAAAGGCAAGTAGATCAGGAGCTCAATACCTGGTCGAGTAGCCGCCCTACCTTCGCCTCAATCTCTGCAAGTTATACGAAATCGCATCTCGGCGTGCTTTCCGGCAACCTTTCTGATTTGTGCTACCATCAACTGTTTTTTCGCCGCAAGTGCCGTGACGCTAAATCCTCGGGATGAAAAAGGCAGTGCGGCGGAATCTGAGGGCTGGGAATGAAAGACACTCTCGGGGTGCTTTTGGCCGGCGGGGCTGGCGAACGGCTGTATCCTCTCACTCGCGATCGGGCCAAACCCGCGGTGACCTTCGGCGGCATCTACCGCATTATCGATATCACACTGTCGAATTGCCTGAACTCGGAACTGCGGCGCGTTTATATCCTCACGCAGTACAAGGCACTCTCGCTGAACCGACACATCCGCGAAGGCTGGAACATCCTGGGCCGCGAAGTGGGCGAGTTCATTGAAGTCTTGCCCCCGATGAAGCGGGTGAGCGATCAGTGGTATCAGGGCACGGCGGACGCGGTCTATCAGAACATCTACTCCATCGGATCCGAGCAGCCGAAACACGTTCTGATTCTTTCCGGCGACCACATCTACAAGATGAATTACGGCAAGATGATGAAGCAGCACCTGGATTCGGGAGCTGACATCACACTGGCCACCATTCAGATCGACCCGGAGACAACTTATCAGTTCGGTGTGGTCGACGTTGATAAAGACGGACGTATCAACGGATTCCAGGAAAAGCCGAAGACAACAACATTGCGCGCGCCACTGAATCCGGAAAAGGTTGCCGGATCGATGGGCGTCTATTTATTCAACGCCGACGTGCTGATTCCCGTCCTGCTGAAGGACGCGGAAAACGCGCAGTCGAGCCACGATTTCGGCAAAGACATTCTGCCGAAGATGGTCGACGACTATCGTGTGTATGCCTATGATTTCGTCGACGAGAATAAGAAAGAGGCGCTCTACTGGCGCGACGTGGGCACGCTGGAAGCGTACTACGAAGCCAACATGGACGTGGTTTCGGTTTCTCCGATTTTCAATCTGTATGACGAAGAGTGGCCCATCCGCACGCATCAGCGGCAGTATCCGCCGGCAAAGTTTGTTTTTGCGGAAGCCGGACGAACCGGAACCGCGCTCGATTCGATCGTTTCGAACGGCTGCATTGTTTCCGGCGGGAAGGTAACGAATTCTGTGCTCTCGCCCGACGTCCGCGTCAACTCCTATTCTGAGGTTGACCAGTCGATTCTGTTCTCGCACGTCAGTGTGGGCCGGCGCTGTCGCATCCGCAAGGCCATTCTCGATCGCGACGTCCACATTCCCGAGGGCACCACGATCGGCTACGATGCCGAGGCGGACCGGCAACGATATTTCGTGACCGAGAGCGGCATCACCGTGGTCACGCGAGACTATTCGCTGTTCGAAAATCCGGTGACCGTGGACTACTTCACCAGCGAATAAGCTGCGCTGCCCTTCCAGCTTGGGCAGCCTTCGTCAATCATCCGTGAGCCATGTCGATTTGAAATCCGCAATCGCGCATGCTAAGCTCGGCGGCGTCGAGGTTTCGTCACGCATGTTCAAGGTCGGCATTCTGTTGGTTTTGACCTTGGCCACTGCGGCGTCATCGTTTGGTCAAACCGTTAAAGGCAGCGAGCCCTCCGCGGATACCCTGATTGTCCTACAACGTGGCGCCTGTGAACAGCGATGCGCCGTTTACAGAGTTGCTATCTTCGCCGACGGCACTGTGATTTATGAGGGGCGGCACTTCGTCCGCCAATCCGGCCTGATCAAGAGCGTTATTCCCGTCGAAGTACTCAACAATCTGACACATGATTTCGAGGCAGCGGGCTTCTTCCAACTGGAAGACAACTACGGCTATGCCAACAAAGAACACTGCGAATCGATTGACGCGGGAGAGCCCACCGCAATTCTGACATTTTCCAACCATGGTCGATCAAAAACGATTGTCCATAATCACGGTTGTATCGGAAGAGCCACGAAACAACTGACAGAGCTCGAAGATAAGGTAGACCATGCCGTCGGCACCGTTAAATGGATCAAGTGAAGGAATCTGTGCAATATGGCTTACAAGAGAACTGACGCCGTCAGCTTTGCTGATACACATTGGAATATTCCCGCCGACGACGGAATCTTTTGGCTTAGCAACCAGAGCGTCTCGATCAGCCAGGTTCGCCTGCATAATGTGATTCCCACCTCATCCTGGAAGAAGGCACCGGTTGGCGAGGGCTGGCAGCCTTTCTTTGTCGACGACGGCGGGGGCGGGGAGAAGGCTGTCTTTCGGCGTGTTGTCAGCGGTACGACCGAAGAGATCCTCATCAATTCCTGGGACGGAATTGCAGACTGCGCTCATTTCCTGTCGAGGTGCATATCCGCCGGAGGAGTCAAGATGAACGAGCGCGGCGTGCCGTCCCTGGTGAATACTCTGCAGAGCCTGCCCAACACCAAAACTCTCTGCGAGAAGGTGGTCAAGGAAGCAGGACAAAGGGTTATCGATTCCGGAGTCTTCAAGCCGGGAGACATGGTGGGTTATTTCAATATTGACCCCGCCGGGGACTATGGGGGAGCAAAACAGTATAGTCACTCGGCGATGTACGCGGGAAAGATTGGCGGTAAGACAGACGGAGGAATTACGTGTCACACAATCTGCCGGTTTCCTGGCCGCTCGTGGGTTGAGGACAGTTGGTGGCTCAAACCTCCGGGCCACTATACCTATACGCTGATTCATTTCTCCGATGACGATCCAACGCCTGACCCAGTCAAAGCGGCGGCACTCCCCGGCTGGTGGCAGCTCGATTACGCCGGTCGCACCGAATACTACCTGATGCGGTCTGGCTCGGTCACTTACACGAAGAAGGCGCCCACCACGGGCCAGACTACGGTTCATCTTCCCGAAGGTACAGCGTATTGGTTCATGGCGCCCAACGGTGAGATAACCTTTACATGGCGGAAGTCCGGCACGGTGGAAGTCTGGACACCGGCAGGCAGCGGATACACGAGCAAAATCAACGGAGCGACTCCCGGCGTTCTAACAAAGTTGTTCTAGCCTCAGAACTCGTCCTTATACGGGACCACCTCTGCGTGCGATCTCTGGACTGCACTGTTGATTCTCAGCAGACGTTCACAAATTGATCTGCTAAGCTTACCGATTACTTCAGATCCAGGAATGGACACGGACGGGCGCAGGTTCCGACCGGAAAGCCGATGCCGTTCAACAGCAACCTGATCGTCACCGCTTCCCAGCCCATGTCAAAGGAAGATCTCAAGAAGAAACTGATCGAACAGTGCCAGCAGCGCGACCTCCCTTACTGCTACTACGTGGAGACATTCGGTCCCAAGCTCACGCCGCGCTTGCTTTACAAAATCTGGAGCAAGGACGGACACGAGGAACTGGTGCGGGGAGCTGTTTTTGGCGAACTCGATATGCGGGCGCTGCGCAGCAGCGTGGTTGCTGCCGGAGGTGATGCCTACGTCGACAATCGTCCAACGAGCGTTCCGCACAGCATCGTGGCGCCTTCCATTCTTTTCGACGAGCTGGAAGTGAAGCGCGCGAATCAGAACAAAGAAAAATTGCCGGAGTATCCGGCTCCCGCGGTGAAATAAACGGCTTCGTTTTACGAC
>QIAL01000913.1:0-984 GCA_003225535.1 Acidobacteriota bacterium
TGCCATGGCAGTCAGACAGAGATTCTTCTGGCTGGTGCTCAGCCGGGCCAATTGGCGAGAAGCCGCTTTCGCCTGCTTGCCCAATTGCGCCATCTGTTCGCTCAAAGTCATTGCTTGCTTAGTTTACGACTAAAAGGGTGGGCGCAAAAGTCGGAAAGAGCTACCGCTCGGCGATCCAGACCAGCGTGCCGACAGGAAGCCGGTCGAACAACGGCATCAAATCCTCCGCAGCCATGTGGATGCAACCGTGTGACTTCGGGCGGCCAAGCGTCATTTCGTCGCCGAAGCCATGGATGTAAATGTAGCGCTGAAAAGTATCGACCTTTCCTCCGCGATTGAACCCGGGCGCCAATCCTTCCAGCCAAAGGATGCGGTGAACTATGGTGGCATCGGCTTTGCCTTGCCACCTCAGCCCCACCGCTTCCCGGCTGCGAAAGACCGTTCCCACGGGTTGGCCTGCTCCGACCTTCCGGGCGATGCGATGCAGGCCAAGCGGTGTCTGGTTCGAGTTCATTACCTGGCCTGTGCCATAGCTCGATGTCGAGACCAGGAACGATCTGCGGAACTCGTATTGAGGACGCGCAAATGACGTTCGCGTCAATTCGAACAGCAACATTTGCTGCTTTGCGACGCTGACAGTCAGGATGAAGCGAGTGGGAGTGATGCCGTGCTGCCGCAAGCTTTGCAACGCGGAACCCGGAATCTTCCGCGAGAAGTTTGGTGTCAAAATACCGTTCAACATCCGCGAAATTGAAGCTACAATCGGACCAGATGTCGATGCGCCGAAAGCCGGTTTTTCCACCAAATCCTGTTGCTGAAATGGAGCTGCGCACGTGAAGCCTCTCGCGCAGCAAGTCGATGCCGCAGTTCGAGAGCACGACCTTCTTCAGAAAGGGCAGAAGGTTTTGGTTGCAGTTTCGGGAGGCGTCGATTCGATGGTTTTGCTCAATGTTTTGCAGCGGCTTTCGGAATCGTTCGGCTGGA
>QIAL01000913.1:1029-2924 GCA_003225535.1 Acidobacteriota bacterium
GTGCGGCGTGCAGCTCAACGCTTTGTTCTGCCCATTTCGGTCCAAGGCTCCGATGTCCGAAAGTTCGCGCGGGCGCAGAAAATCTCGATTGAAATGGCCGCGCGCCAGCTTCGGCACGAATTTCTGGCACGGGTCGCTCGCGAACACCAGATTCAAACCATGGCCTTGGCACATCACGTCGATGATCAGGTCGAGTTATTTTTTGTTCGGTTATTGCGAGGCGCCGGACCAGAAGGGCTCGCCGGCATGGATTGGTCAGGCCAATCGCCTGCGGACCCAAACCTGAGGCTGATTCGGCCACTCCTGGATCGTTCCAAACAGCAACTTCTCGAATACGCCCGTTCCGAGAAGATTCAATTTCGCGAAGACGAAACGAATCAAAGTTTAGACATCCTGCGCAATCGCATTCGGTATGAGCTTCTCCCGTTGCTACGGAAGCGCTATCAGCCGGCCCTGGAGAAAACCATGCTGCGTCTGATGGCAATCTTGCGAAGCGAATCTGACCTCGTCGATGGAATAGACCCCCTCACCCTTGCCCTCTCCCCCAGGGGGGAGAGGGAGAACTCTCCGGAATTCTCGCAACTGCCAATCGCTCTGCAACGACGTTTGCTTCACAAACGGCTGATTGAATTGGGTCTCCGGCCGAATTTCGATCTGATTGAAGAGCTTCGTCATGTTGCCGATACGCCCGTAATGATCGCGCCGGATACGGTATTGAAGCGAGATGCCTCCGGTCAGGTCATATTGGAGCGAGTGTCAGGTTCCTCGTTTAATGGCGAAGCAGTTGTCGTTGCCTTATCGGAGAACGCCGGAGCCCTCTCATTTGGTGGACTTGAGGTTGAGTGGAAGATGGACGCGATGCCAAAGGGACCCTTCAAGCCGCCGAAATCGAGGCCAGGGGGCGAATCGTTTGACGCCGACAAAGTAGGGTCTGCTATCGTGCTGCGTCATTGGCAGCCGGGAGATCGTTTTCAGCCGATTGGAATGGCCAAAGCTGTGAAGTTGCAGGATTTGTTCATAAACCAGAAGGTCTTGCGCGCGAAACGGCATAAGTTGCTGCTAGCGGCAACTACTGCCGGTGATATTCTATGGGTGGAAGGGTTCCGAATTTCGGAACGCTTCAAGCTCGACAGCCACAGCCTGAGGCAGTTGAAATGGTACTGGCACCGCCAATGAGTTACCGTTGTTGCCAGCACTCAGAGCCAGTGTTACGTTTGCGAGAAACTCTAAGAAACGATGCCCGAAGATAATCGGAACGACAGGAACGGAAAGAAGGGTGGCGAGTTCAAAGTGCCACCCCGCACATACATACTCTGGATTGCCATCCTTGGGGCGATCCCTTTGCTGATGTTCTTCCGGAACAACGCCACTTCCACGGGCGATTCTCTCTCGCAGTCCCAGTTCGAGCAATTGGTCGAATCCAATCAGATCGTTCGCGCCATTATTGTTTATAGCCCGCCAGGGAGCTTTCTGAACGATATCACCGGCAAATATATGAGGACCGAGCCGGATGGCAGACAGGTGGAAGCCCCTTTCAAAGCCAAGGTCTTCCTTTACCCGGAGCTCACCACGAAAGTCTTCAAGAGCCGCAAATTTGAGGTCAAAGAGGCGAATACGGTTCTGCTGGGGCTTCTTTACAGCGTCTTTCCGATTCTTGTCATTGGATTGCTTATCTGGTTCTTCTTCATCCGCCAGATAAAAATGGCGGGCAAAGGGGCGCTCAGCTTCGGCAAGAGCAAAGCGCGCATGCTCAGCAAAGAAAAGAACAAGACTACTTTCAAGGATGTGGCCGGCGTGGAAGAGGCCAAGGAAGAAGTCTCCGAATTGGTCGAGTTCCTCAAAGACCCCAAGAAATTCCAGAAACTCGGTGGACGCATTCCCAAGGGCATACTCAT
>QIAL01000044.1 GCA_003225535.1 Acidobacteriota bacterium
GGTTGCGATTGAGCGAAGCCACATATTCCGCGGGGCTTCCCTCCTCAAGACCCACTTTGTCATTGCGTCCGGCATTGTTCACCAGCGCATCGAGTCGTCCGAACTCTTTCACCGTTTGAGCAACGGGTTTCTCGCAATTGTCCGGGGTGTCGAGATCAATGCTGATCAGACCACACCGGGAGCCTCCGCTTGTAATTTCAGACTGCAGCTTCTCGCCGGCCTTGGCGTCGCGGTCCACAATTACCGGCACGGCACCCTCGGTGCCGCACGCACGGACGATCGCAGCTCCAATACCCTTCGCGCCGCCTGTGACGATCACAACCTTGCCTTTCAACTGCAGATCCATGCCTAACCCCGTAGATTGAAAAACCCACCATCGAGCGGATAGTCGGCGCCAGTAATAAAGGATGCTTCGTCAGAACACAAAAATAGCGCAAGCGAGGCGACTTCGCTCGGCTCGGCCATCCTTCCGATCGGTTGCGCCTTCGCCAGCCTCCCAAACATCTCTTGCTCGCGCCCCGGATAGGTCTTCTTCAAATAATCATCCACAAACGGTGTGTGCACTCGCGCGGGAGAGATGCAATTGCAGCGGATATTGTGTGTCAGATAGTCCCTCGCGACGGAGTACGTCATCGCGATCACTGCTCCCTTGGTCATCGAGTAGGCAAAGCGATCAGCTAGCCCCGCCGAGCCGGCAATCGACGCCATGTTAAGGATGACTCCTCCCCGGTTGTCCCGCATGTGCGGCACGATGGCGTGCATGCAGTTATAAAAGCCCTTGATGTTGACCCGGACCAGGCGATCAAAATCCGCTTCTGTCGTGCTCTCGACGGTTCCGATGTGCGAGACGCCGGCGTTATTCACCAGAATGTGAATCCGTTCCTTGCCGACTAGCTCGGCGAAGATAGTTTTTACCTGCGGCTGATCAGTCACATCACAAACGTGGAGTGAGGCATCACCACCATTCTTTCTAATCTGCTGGCTAGTGACCAAGGCGCCTTCCTGGTTTACATCCAGAATGCGAATGCTCGCGCCATGTGCGGCAAACTTCAACGCGATAGCCTGGCCAATTCCACTTCCCGCGCCCGTGATCACGGCGACTCTGCCGTCGAGCCGGAATTCGCGTCCGAGATCCGTGCTGTCGTTCAGAGGGAGACGCCTCGCTTCCAGGGAATGAAGTCTTCCTGCGTTTTCATCTCAGCTTTCGTTTGGATTTCCCCACTCGCAACGTTCACCACGAAATCGAGTATGGTCTCCCCCATCTGATCAATCGTCTGCGCGCCTTCGATGATTGCTCCAGTATCGACATCAATAATGTCGTGCATGCGTTGGGCAAGCCTGGAGTTCGTCGAAAGTTTCACCACCGGTGCGACTGGGTTGCCGGTAGGCGTGCCTAATCCTGTTGTGAATAAGACGACACTTGCACCGGCTCCTACCTGCGCCGTAACACACTCTACGTCATTTCCAGGAGTGCATTGCAGGTTAAGCCCGGGCTCAGTTGAATATTCGGGATAGTCGAGCACCGCGGCGACCGGAGACTTACCCCCTTTCTTCGCTGCGCCCGCTGATTTCATTGCATCCGTCAGCAGTCCGTCTCGCATGTTGCCTGGCGAGGGATTCATTTCGAACGCCGAGCGCACAGCCGCGGCTCGCGCCGCGTAATCCGTCATCAGTTTCATGAATCGATCGCCGACTTCTTTGCTTCGTCCGCGATTGATTAATTCCTGCTCCACGCCGCAGAGCTCAGGGAATTCAGACAAGATGGTTCTCGCTCCCAATGCAGAGAGCAGATCTGAAGTGTGCCCGATCGCAGGGTTCGCAGAAATTCCGGAGAATCCGTCAGAGCCGCCGCACTTCAAGCCCACGCATAATTTCGAAAGAGGAGCGGTGGCGCGCTGTGCTTTATTAGCTTCCGCCAGCCCCAGAAACGTTTGCCGAATTGCGTCCGTCATCATCGCTGACTCGGAACCGCTCTTCTGCTGCTCGAAGATGAACAATGGCTTGTCAAATCGCGGATTGCGCTTACGAATCTCCGACTGGAGTATCTCGATCTGCGCGTGCTGGCAACCCAGACTGAGGACTGTCGCTCCGGCCACGTTGGGATGATGAATGTATCCCGCCAGCAGCCCGCACAGATTGTTGGAGTCTTCCCGCGTTCCACCGCAGCCGCCTTCATGGAGCAGGAAGCGGATGCCGTCGACGTTTTCGAATAGGCGCTGGTGAGGAGAGATCCCCGGCTGCTCCACAATGCCGTGCTGTCCCAGTTCTGTGAGCTTGTCTTCGCGATAAAGCTTAGCCAGTTCCGCGACCTGCCGCCTGTAAAGCTGCGGAGCCGCAAATCCCAATTCCTCTTCGAAGGCCTGCTTCAGCACCTGAATGTTCTTGTTTTCGCAAAAGACCAGAGGCACAACCAACCAGTAATTCCGCGTGCCGACTTGTCCGTCGGATCGTTGGTAACCCGCAAACGTTTTGCGACTCCACTGCGAAACGTCAGGAGACGACCAGCGGAACGGTTCCGATTGTTGATGAAAGCTTGCGGCCTGATGACGTATGTTGCTGAGGGTCAGAAGCTCACCGGCAGCAATCGGCTTGACGGCCTGTCCTACCAGGACTCCATACATAACAACGTGATCGCCAGGAGCAAGGTCTGTCGTGGCGAACTTATGCTTCGCTGGGACATCGGACTTCAAAACGTGCTGTCGGCCCGCCCATTCGACACTTTCGGCTCGTTTCAGGTCCGTCAACGCAACCAGGACATTGTCACGGGAATCGAGTTGCACTACACGGGATCTCATGGCTGATACACGATCACTGAAGAATACTGGATGCAGGGCAGTGTAAACGTTTGCTGAATGACCCGCAATTCGGCCCAAGTGCAATATCAAAGAACCGCTATGCCTTCAGCCGCCAGAAGCGACGCGCATTTTCACCCAGCACAGCATCGCGAGTTTCGGCCGGGTGTCCCTGAAGATACTTCTTTACGACATACACGGTTCGACCGTACGAACCCGCCACCAGGCATACAGGCCAGTCGGAGCCAATCATGAGTCGCTCAGCTCCGAACGCTTTAAAAGCGATATCGAGATAGGGAGTGATGTCCTCCGGCTTCCAGCGCTGCCAGTCGGCTTCGGTGACCAGTCCCGAGAGCTTGCAGAACACGTTCGGGAGAGCCGCCAGACGCCGAATTCCAGCAGCCCATGTTTCAATCTCTCGACTCTTGATCGCAGGCTTGGCCAGATGGTCAAGCACAAAACGCTGCCGCGGGAATCGCCCAACAAATTCTGTCGCCACTGGAAGATGTCTCGTGTAGATCAGGATGTCGTAGGTAAGATCGAATTCTTCCAACACTGCGACGCCCCGCAGAAAGTCGGGGCGCAAGAGAAAGCGGTCGTGTGGTTCCGACTGCACAATGTGGCGGATGCCTACCAGCTTAGGATTTCTGGTGAACTCGCTAAGCTGAGAGCGCACCTCGGGAGAACGCAAGTCTACCCATCCAACCACTCCAAGGATTTTGGATGACCGGTCCGCCAACTCCAGTAGCCAGCGAGTCTCTTCCAGCGTCTGTCGCGCCTGAATAGCGATTGATCCCTGGAACTCGTTGCGTTCAAGTTGAGGCTCTAAATCCTCGGGCAGGAAGTCTCGCCGGATCACGGCCATCGAATCGTCGATCCACTCGTATTCGGCCGGGTTGTATTTCCAGAAGTGCTGATGAGCGTCAACGCGCATGGGTCAACAATGCGGAAACATTCGTTTGATTCTTCGAGAGAGTAATTTCGCGCATCGATACTAACACTGCGACATCCGCAGACCGCGCGCGCCCTCGCTCTTTCACCATGAAAGTCGGCTAGTCCGCGAGGGAAGTGATTTCCGCCATTGTTACCGACGACTCACTGGTTTACAGTATCCGAGTTGTTCGCACCGCAGCGCCCGCAGATTCTCATGCAGCCAGGACCAAGGGCGTGAGGAGGAACAGTGAATCCCATCAAGCGGTCTCATTCATCGCATCTGCTCTCCCGACGAGAGTTTTTGGCCCAAAGCGCAACTGCTGCCGCGGGCTTCTCCATCGTTCCGCGACATGTTTTAGGCGGTTCTGGATATGTTCCACCGAGCGACAAGGTCAACATCGCCTTCATTGGAGTGGGGGCCCAAGGCTTACGCGTCATGTTTCATTTCCTGCGTGAGGCTGACGTGCAGGGCGTGGCCGTCTGCGACGTTAACAAAGGCAGCGCCGGCTACCCGCAATGGAGCGACCACGAGTTCTGCAATTCCGTGCGTAAGTTGATCGGAGTCGACAGCGGTTGGGAGTGGCTCAGCCCAAATCAGCCGATTCAACTCAGCCATTCGCTCCAGGTGACCAGCGGTGTGGCCGGCCGCGAGCCCGCCCAAAAGATTGTGGAAGGCTACTACGGCGCGCAAAAGCGCTCAGGCCAATACAAAGGATGCGCGGCCTACAATGACTTCCGCGAATTGCTCGAAAAGGAAAAGGATGTAGATGCTGTCGTCGTCTGCACGACGGATCATCTGCATGCAGCGATTTCGGCTGCGGCGATGAAGAAGCGGAAACACGTTTTCTGCCAGAAGCCGCTAACGCACACGATCTACGAATCACGGCGCATTGCTGAAATTGCGCGCGAAACCGGAGTGGCGACGCAGATCGCTGTTGCGAATCAAGCCTCGGAAGATACTCGGTTACTCTGCGAATGGATATGGGCTGGAGCCATTGGGCCCGTTCGCGAGGTCATCAACTGGTCCAGCCGGCCATTCTGGCCGCAGGCAGTCGAGCGTCCCAAAGAGGCGGAGCCTGTCCCGGAAGGTCTCGATTGGGATCTGTGGCTCGGTCCCGCTCCGGAGCGCCCCTTCAATCGTGCGTACTTGCCCTTTGTCTGGCGGGGGTGGACCGACTTCGGTTGCGGCTCGCTCGGGGATATGGGTTGCTATAGCTACGACACCATCTTCCGCGTGATGAGACTCGAAACTCCGGTCGCTGTCGAAGCTAGTTCGACCGATCGCTACGACGAAACCTATCCGCAGGCCGAAATCATTCGCTATGACTTTGACGCCCGCGGTGACATGCCGCCCTTGCGCTTCACCTGGTACGATGGCGGTCTCAAGCCGTCTCGGCCGCCAGAGTTGGAAGAGAATCGTCCTTTCCGCGGAGAGCCTGACGAAGACGAGGGCCTGCTCTTCGTAGGAGATCGCGGAAAGATTCTCTGCGGATTCAATGGAAAAGATCCAAAGATCATTCCTCAGAGCAAGATGGACGCTTACAAACAACCCCCGAAAACACTTCCAAGATCTCCGGGCAACGAGCGGGAGTGGCTTGATGCCTGCAAGGGCGCCAAGACAAAGCCAGGTGGGAATTTCGAATTTGAAGATCTGGTCACGGAGACCCTGCTGCTCGGGAATGTGGCCGTCCTTACCGGACAGAAGCTTACCTGGGATCACGCAAATTTGAAGGCAAACAACTCCGACTTCGCGCAGAAGTATGTTCGCCCGGAACGCCGCAAGGGGTGGGAACTGTAGGCGGGCGGCTGTCAACACAGGAGGCTTCTATGGTTGCAATCTCGAGAAGAGAGTTCTGCAAGACCGCTACAACTTCAGCCGCCGCGGTTGGCCTGGTTTCCGCCGGCGTACTGAAACTGCATGCGGACCCGCTGGGACTGCCGATCGGCTGTCAGACTTGGCCCGTGCGGGAAATGATCGCCAAGGATTTTCCGGGAACCCTGAACCAGCTTTCTGTGGCGGGATTTAAGAGCATTGAACTCTGCTCTCCTGCGGGTTACACCGAGTATGGTTTCGGAGGGCTCACCAAATACAAAGGAGCGGAACTCAAAAAGATCATCAATGATGCTGGTCTCACCTGCGTCAGCTCACACTTCGGCATGGAAGAACTTCGCACGAACCAGGACGACCGCATCGCATGGGCAAAGGATGTCGGCCTGACGCAGATGCTCGTCGCCAGCCTCGGCGGGCCTAAAAAGCCGACCATGGACGACGTGAAACGCGCCGCCGACGAGTACAACAAAATGGGTGAGAAGGCGGCCAAAGCTGGCATCCAGCAAGGTCTGCACAATGAAGACTTTGAGACGTCCACGGTTGATGGCAAACGCACGTACGACATTCTCTTCGAACTTCTCGATCCCAAACTCGTCAAGTTCCAGTTTCAAGTTTCCACCATTAGCCAGGGTTTCGACGCCGCCGAATATTTCAACAAGTATCCGGGCCGCTTCGTTTCGATGCACGTGCAGGGATGGTCAGCACCCGAGAAGAAGATCGTACCAGTCGGAAAAGATACCTTGGACTGGAAGAAGATTTTCACGGCAGCCAAGACCGCCGGCATTAAGAATTACTTCGTCGAGATGAAACTGGACATGATGAAGGAAAGCGTTCCTTATCTGCACAACCTGCAGGTGTGAATAGGGTCTGGGAACCGCCATCGGGGGGGATTTGAGCACAATCGCGATGTTACAACAGTAAGCAGACCACGGGCCGTCCGACACTCTATTCTGTATTGTTATGAATCTCGGCAAGATCAGGTTCTCTGCTGCCATCATTGCTGTAACCTTCTGCCAGTTAATCTCCGCACAAGATCAGAAATCGGTGGCAACCAAGGAGTCCTGTCTAGCGTTCGTCCAGGAGTTTTACGGTTGGTACATAACGAAGGCGCGGGACCTGAACGTGGACTCGCTCGATCTAGCTCTCAAAGAAAGGCGCTCTGCCTTTAGCGCCAAGCTCATCAAGGGAGTGGAGGCTGTTGACGCAGACGCG
>QIAL01000398.1:0-23489 GCA_003225535.1 Acidobacteriota bacterium
AAGCCATGGCGCAGTGAGTCCGATCAGCGCCCAGCGCCCGGCCATAAAGGGGAGCAACATAAATCCCGCGAGCAGTGGTCCGAGAATACAACCTGCAATATTGACGGCATATGCGATTCCGGCCTTGCTGGAGTTGCCCGCCGAAAACCGATCCAGCAGCATGGGTGTAATAAAGCCCAGCAGTCCTGTAAACGGAGAGAGCCCCAGCACTAAACGAAGAAGTCTCGACAGTTGAATGTCCGGATTCGTGAGGACCAGGGGAAGCAATGCTGCGGCGGCGAGAATACTCCATATTGCCGGATTTTCCCGCCACTCCAGCGAAGTCCATCGCCGATAGATCAGGGACCCAACAAACGTCGCCAGCAGGTACACCGAAAGAATCGAAGCAAACGAATACACCACGGTGCCCATAAACGGCGCGTATTGACGAACACAGATGACTTCCATTGCCATAGAAGTCAGACCACTCAAAAAGAGAAGCGCAAGGATGCCGCCGCCACCTGTATTCGAAATTGGTGGAGTGCTGACCGCAACGGGTGAAGTTTCTTGAGATACGCGCCATGTCAGCGGCCCTCGTGAGAGTGCCAGGGCTGAAATGGCGATCAGCCCGTTGCAGGCGGCACCAATCTTGAGAGTTCCGCGAAATCCAAGCCACTCGATCAGAAGCAGCGGCAATGCAGTTCCAGCCACGGCGCCCGCAACGTTTGCCATGTAGAGATAGCTGAACGAGCGGCGCGATTCAGTGGGCAGCGTTTGCTCGATGGCGCGCATTCCGACGGGAAGGGTTGTCCCCATCAGACAGCAACCCGGCAGCAGGGTGAACGCCACCAGGAAACCAGCCAGCCAATAGTAGCCGGAAGAAGAATGTAGTGCGATGTTCTGCAGGGTATGACCGCTCCAGACGAGCGCGAAAGGGACAGCGAGGCCCAAGCCACCAATCACTAATTCAATCAGCGCGTAGAGTCGAAGCGCAGGTAAGCGATTACCGTTCAGGCACCTGCCGCTGATCCACGAGCCCAGGCCCAGACCCGCCATGAAGATCGAAAGAACGATTGACACCATTGCGGTGGTAACGCCGAATTGCGCCATAGACAGGCGCAACCAAATAAGCTCGTAGAGAATGCTGCAGAAACCCGACAAGAAAAAAAAGATAAAGTACCAGGTCAAGGCGCCCTCGAGTATACGCAGCCCGCTGCAGAATGAACTTGCTGCTTCGAATATAGAGGAACGAGTCTAGAGAGAATGATGGCGTCAGGCAAGTGAATGCGCAGGTCCGGCGGGTTGGAGATTACCAGCGAGAGTAAGGAATGGCAGTCTGGATGCAGCTATTTTTGTGCGGCGGACATGTTGTCCAGGCGGTGCGTACCGGAGCGCCGCAGGGCAAACAGAATCGCCCACC
Organism: Acidobacteriota bacterium; assembly: GCA_003225535.1. Lineage (GTDB taxonomy): Bacteria > Acidobacteriota > Terriglobia > Terriglobales > Acidobacteriaceae > Sulfotelmatobacter. The sequence goes on from QIAL01000398.1 coordinate 1,400, forward strand.
CGATCAGGCCGGCAGCATAGAAGAACGCGAAGAATAGCGGGAGTCCCCCTAACAGAATCGAGTGCACGGGCTGAATGTGAATGGGGAGCGGCGGATCAATGTTGGGCACTGAGGCCGCGATGTCTTCGCCTTTCTTGATGGCCGTCACCACACCGGCAAGAATGAGGGTCATGAATACAATCGTCGTTTTTGGAAAACGGAATCCGTTGCGCATATTAAACCTCCCGGTTGCAAGGGATAGACCATCTTGAATTTCGATCCATGCGCGAAAATGCTCGTGGAGCGCGCCATTCACGAGGCCTGAAATTTCCCGGGCGAAGAAGCGGCCCCGCGCGAGCAATTTCTTCTTCGCGTGATCGTCACTCTCTTCGCGCAAAACCGCCAGCATTTCTTCCCCGAACAGTTCTCGGTGTTCGGCGGGATACAGACGCAGCAGCTTTCGGTAGACAGTGAGCATCATCAACTCTCTTTCGTCGCAACTCGCAGAGTCGCCAGGCGTGTGAGGTTCTTCATCCGGTCGATCTCTCCCTGCAGGTTGCGGCGTCCCTGTGGCGTCAGGCGGTACGCTTGGCGTCCCCTGGAAGTGTCTTCTTCTTCGAAGCGCTCGATCCAATCATCGTCTAGTAATCGTCGAAGTGCGCCGTACAACGTGCCGGTGCTGAGGACAACGCGACCGTCGCTCATGCGTTCGACGTCTTTCAGGATGGAGTAGCCGTGCTGGGGTTGTCCCGCCAGGCTTAGGAGAATCAGCAGGACGGGTTCGGACAAGGGTAAGCTTTCCGTTATGGCTTTTTGCGACATGTCGTATGACGCCATATTGGCACTGGGCAGGCGACTGTGTCAAGAGAAAATTAAACATGTGGCCCCGGACGCATTCGTCCGGCTGGTTTCATGTATGAGGTCGTCAAGAGCGAATTAGTGATCTTCCGGACGGGTTCGTGCTCGGGGGGCGCTCGTTTCGCTTCGCTGGACGGACGAATGCGTCCGTCCCCACACGTTCCTTACCCGCGCCTTCGTTATTGGGTTACGGTGACTTGCTTGCCGGAATACTCAACAACTTTATCCGTCTGGTCGGCTGGGTTTACGCCGACGCCGTGGTTTTCTCGAACGAAAACCACACGGAAGGTGCGATTCTCCAGCATTCCCGGGAACTGTCCTTTACGGTCCCCAATCGTCAGGGTGTGTGCGGCATCATTCCAGTGCAACGAGATTGTCGCGTAGGCGCCCTTCTCGTAGTTGTAGGTGTCGTTCTCGTCTTCGTAGAGGGTGAAGTCGCCGTCTGCGCCCGGATAAATCCGTAACTCGATCGGATCGGCGGGTTTTTCTGTGGACCACTCTTCGTCCGGCCCTAGCGGCAGAATCGACCCAGACCGCATATATAGGGGCAGGCGCTCGAGGGGAGTGATTGCGTTGATCATCCGGCCGCCTTCGATGGGGGCGCCCGTCCAGAAGTCGTTCCACTTGGCTTGGGGCAGATAGACAGGTCTCGTCGTGGAAGCGGGCTCGGTCACCGGATTCACCAGGAATGCCGGCCCGTACATGAATTGATCGCCGATATTGTCAGCGCGGGGATCAGTGCGGAAATCCATGACCAGCGGCCGCATCGGCGTGTAGCTCTCACTGGTGGTCTTCCACGCCAGCGAATAGATGTATGGCAGCATGCGATAGCGCAAGCGGTCAAAGTTTACAAGGATCTTTTGAGGATCCGGGCCGTACGACCATAGCTCATTCTCGTCGGGATTGCGCGTGCCGTGAACGCGCAGAATCGGATTGAATGTTGCGTACTGGAACCAGCGTACGAACAACTCGCGGAACGCCGGATCAGCGGGGCTGCCGAATACGAATCCGCCGATATCGGTGGTCCAGTACGGAATCCCGGAAACGGCGAAGTTCAATCCTGCCGGGATTTGGCGGCGGTAGCTGAACCAATCGGAATTGATATCTCCCGACCATGCAGTCACGGCATTGCGCTGGGAACCGGCAAACGCTGACCGAGAGAGAATGTAAACGCGCTTCTTGTCCGACGCGGTGCGCTGTCCCTGATACACGGCCCCGGTGTCGAGCAGCGGATAGGCATTCACATACCGGTCGCCACTGCCGGCCGCGAGCTTATGGTGCAGCAGAATGTTTTCCTCTTGTCCTTCCGTTTCCGGTTCGGTGGTATCCATCCACCAGGCGTCGGCGCCGATGCTGAATAGTCCTTTGTTCACGAGATCCCAGTAATATTTGCGAGCCTCTGGGCTGGTCGCGTCATACACAGCCATGGCGTCAGTGTGATAGGGCGGTTTGGCATATTTGAACTTGTCGACGAACCATCCCTTGCTGTTCATGTGTTCGTAGTTCGTCGATCCTGGCTCGAAGAAAGGCCAGATCGAAATCATCAAGTGGAAGTTCTCGGCGTGAAGCTGGTCGATCATGGCTTTCGGATCGGGATAGTTCTTGTTAAAGACGAATTCTCCCTTGCGATTCCACCAGAACCAGTCCTGCACGATGTTGTCGACGGGGATGTGCAGATCGCGATACTTCTTGGCGACTCCCAGGATTTCGTCCTGCGATTTGTAGCGGTTCTTGCATTGCCAGAATCCGTAGGCCCATTTGCCGAACATGGGAGCCTGTCCGGTCAGCTCGCGGTATCCGGCGATGATCTTGTCGAACTCGGGTCCGTAGAGAAAGTAGTAGTCGATAACGTCGGCCACTTCCGAACTGATGTACAGATAATTTGCGAACCGGTTGTTGAACCTGCTGCGCGACATGTTGTTCCAGAAGATCCCGTAGCCTTTGCTCGATACCATCAGCGGGACGGAGATGTTGCTGTTGTCCTGAACGATGTCGACCGACTCGCCGCGATAATTCCACACGCCGGACTGGTGTTGTCCGAGGCCATAGAGTCCCTCGTGCGAACCGTACACGTTGATAAACGATTCGGCGCGGTAGGTGTCTTCACCGTTTACCCTTTCGGCTCGCATGCTCCGCGAGGCTTCTTGTACCAGAGGGTTCCCGTTCGCATCGGCGTAAGCGATGGCGCCGTCTTTCTTCGTGACAGTAACCTTCAGCGAGGAAGTGGCGAGAGTGACGGCGTCGTCTCCGGACTGCATTTCCCACTTCGCCGTGGGCCAACTGTCTTTGATCACCACGAAGTCCGTTCTCTTGGGGAAGGTTGCCGTTGGTGAATACAAAACTCGAATGATCGAGTCCGAGCAGACTTGCACCTTCAACGTGCCAGTTCCCATGGTGAACACGACGCCGTCGGCTTCTTGCTGAACCTTTCGGACCGGGTTCATCGGCGTCCACTGGGCGTCGGCGCTCTTCATAGCCAGAAAGCTGATTACTAGTAAGAAGAAAAATTGCAGGGCGCGTTTCATTCGACTTCGTCTCCCGAAGTGCTAAGATCTCCGTAAACGTTTACGGAAATGCACCGCGCAGGATAGCACGGAAGCGATTTTGTGGGTGTGACTCGAGCACCCGGCGGCAGTCGCTAAAATGGTGCAAAATTCACAGCTTATTAACCGCAGGCCGGATCAAACCGTTTATGCTTAGCCGTTGGCGATCCGATCCCAGAATTGGCAGAGTAACGGCGATGGTCTCACGCGAGCACCGCGTCGCCCGCGTTCTCGCCCGGCGGATATATCCATGAGTACAGCAGTCAAGAGCCCGAATCCTGAACCGGCTCATCATTACATCGTGCGCCGCACGGTCGAGGCCTGCCACATGGCCAAAGAAGCCGCGGGCGCGGCAGCCGAAGGCATCGCGACCGGATCGAGCGTGCTGCTCAATTCTTTGCGCCAGCGCGAACGCGAACTCGATACCCTCGACCTGGAAATCGACAATGGTGTGACCACCGCCATTACCGAGGTCGGACCCGCGGAAGCGCGGGAGCTGCTTGCCTGCATGAAGTTCATGATCGGTCTGGAGCGCATTGGCGATCTACTGCTCAGTTTCGCCAACAGTGCCCAGTCGGTGAGCGGGCGGATCGACTCGGAAGATACCCGCGATCTTACGCAGATGGCGACGATACTCGAGAAGATGCTCACCGATTGCGGCGATGCGTTCTCCAAGAGAGATGTCAGCGAGGCGGTGGAGGTCTTGCGGGCCGACGCAGAGATGGACCGCCTGCGGAATCTCATTTTCCTACGGCACATTGAGAATCCGGAAAATATTCACCGGCAGGCGAGTCTGCAGGTGATTTTTATGACGCAGTCGCTGGAGCGCGCCGGAGACCACGCGAAGAACTTGGCTGAGGAAGTCTGCCACTTCGTCAGCGGACGCCCGGTCCGCCATGTGCTCATCTCCTACGACAAGCCGGTCGAGCAGATGTTCATCGACTATTTAAGACGACGCGAGCATAAGGAATAGTTTCCTCCGCCAGTTTTCTCCGCCGACAATGCCGTTTCCACGCTTGTAAATCGTGCTCGAGTGCGTAACCTTGTTCTCTACTCTGCCCGGAGTTTAGGAAAACGCGAGGCGATCCCCATGAGATATGCATTCCTGGTTGAGACATACGCAACCGAACGGATCAAAGTTGTAAGCGTGTGGAACGAGTTCACGGATGAGGATCTGGGTCTACGGCCGAGAAGTGGGGACCCGCGGGGGCGCAGCGTATTGGAGCAAATGGTGCATCAGTGTGTGAGTGAAGATTTGTGGTTTCGGAACATGCTGGGGATCGATGTGGGCGCGCCTCCGTTGCCGAAGCAGGAGACCCGGACGGATTTCATCGAGCGATACGTGGAAGACAGCGGAAAGCGACTGGCGGCGCTGCAAGCGAAAGATGAATGGTGGTGGGAGGAAGAGGTCAAATTCTTTGACGTGGGGCGCTCGCGAGCGTGGGTCATGGTGCGGAGGGTTGCGCATACCTCGCATCATCGCGGACAGATGATGGCTATGCTTCGCATGCTGGGCCGGGAGATTCACAGCAACTATGGCCCCACGGCGGATACCGGCGGGTTGATGGCCAATCACGCGCCGACGATTTATGCGTATGGAAGCTTGGAGGAGTTGTTGAGGGGGGAGCCTGCGGCGAAGTTGCCGGGTGGTGGTGGGAAGGCGGTGACGGAGCGGCCGGGGCGGTAAGCGAAAGGTTGTTTCAGTGCTGTTCAGCGTCGGCGGGGGAACCCTCGCCACGTAAAACCTCGCTCGCTACGCTTGGCGGGACCGCCGATGGCGGCTGTCCCCACATAGACTTCTCTCTTACCTATTTGATCGTGAACGCCAGTGTGAGCAATGTTTTCTGCTCGACTTCGTGCGCTTTTGTACTGCCCGTCGCTGGGCTCGCGCTGGAGCTGCGCTTTACTGTCAGGACTGGGCGGTCTCCTGCGATTCGCTTTAGGCGCGGGAGTATGTTGAACATGGCTCCCATGTTCGCCGGTTCTTCCTGCACCCAGACGATGTCGGCGTTCTTGCCGTGGCGGTCGAACTCTGTAACGACTTCCTGTTCGGGGAACGGGTATAGCTGTTCGAGGAAAACAATCGCCGTGCTCGTGTCTTTCCTCTTTTTCCGTTCAGCTTGCAATTCGTGGCCGATTTTGCCGGTGCAGATCAGGATTCGTTCAGCTTCTCCGACCGTCGTGTCGGGAATGACGTTCAGGAAATTCTTGTGCGTGAAATCCTCGATCGGGGAACTGGCATCAGGGTGACGCAGCATGCTCTTTGGCGTAAACACGACCAGCGGCTTACGCCAATGACGCAAGGCCTGCCGGCGCAAAAGGTGGAAATACTGAGCCGCGTTCGAGGGCTGTGCAATCTGGATGTTGTGCTTCGCGGCCAGCTGGATGAAGCGCTCGATGCGCGCGCTTGAGTGTTCCGGTCCCTGTCCTTCGTAGCCGTGCGGCAGCAGCATCACGAGACCGGAAAGGAGATTCCACTTCGCTTCTCCGGCGCTGATGAACTGATCGATGATCGCCTGCGCGACGTTGACGAAGTCTCCGAACTGCGCTTCCCAAAGAACTAGAGATTCGGGATAGTCGCGGCTGTATCCGTATTCGAAACCGAGAACGCCAGCCTCGGACAGCGTCGAGTTATAGATTTCGCAGCGAGCCTGATCAGCGGCGATGTTTTCGAGCGGAACATACTCGTTTTCGTTCTCGATATCGATCAGCACCGAGTGCCGCTGGTTGAAGGTGCCTCGGCGAGAATCCTGTCCCGACATGCGTACGTGCGTGCCTGTTTTCACCAGGCTCGCGAAAGCCAGAGCTTCGGCCATGCCATAGTCCACCGGGCGCTTGCCGACTCCCATCTCGGCGCGCTGCTCGAGCAACTTTTTCACTTTCGGATGAATGTGAAAACTTTCGGGATACGTAGTAAGGCGAGTGGTCAGCTCCGCCAACTCTTCGAATGAGAGTCCGGTCTCGACTTCGTACTCGTCGCGATGGAGACCTCCAAAGTACTTGCCCCAATACTTGGGGAGTTCTCGCAGAAGAGGCTTGTGCTTGATGCTGCCGGCTTTCTTCTGTGCGGCCTCGAACTCAGCGCGGATCGCGTCGGCTTTCGACTGCGCGTCCGTCTCGCCGATATCATCCGCGTAGATTTGCCAGAGTGGCGGGTGATCCTTAATCTTTTTGTAAAGCAAAGGTTGGGTGATGGTGGGATCGTCCACCTCACTGTGGCCATGCCGGCGGTAGCCGATGAGATCAATCACAACGTCAGTGCCGAATTGATAGCGAAATTCAGTAGCCAGGCGGGCGACGCGGACGACGGCATCAACGTCTTCGGCGTTGACATGGAATATGGGGATCGACTGGCGCCGAGCGATGCAGGCTGCGAAGCGCGTCGAATGCTCCTCGGTGTAACTGGTCGTGAAGCCGAGAAGATTGTTGACCACGACGTGAATCGTGCCGCCCACGGTGTATCCCGGAAGATCGGCGTAGTTCATGGTTTCGGCGAGAACTCCCTGACCGGCGAACGCGGCATCGCCATGCACCAGCAGTGGAAGGTATTTCTCGCGTCCGCCTTCGCCCGTGCGATCCTGCTTGGCGCGTGTGCGTCCTACCGTCACAGGGTCGACGGCTTCCAGATGGCTCGGATTGGATACCAGATGAATGTGAACCTTGCCGCCACTCCGGGTGACGTATTCGCCGGTGGCGCCCATGTGGTACTTCACGTCTCCGGAGCCGAGGACACTGCGCGGGTCGACATCTTCAAATCCCGCGAAGATTTCTTGCGCCGGGCGCTTGGCGACGTGCGCAATCACGTTGAGCCGGCCGCGGTGGCTCATGCCCATCACCAGTTCGATCGCGCCCAGGCGTGATGCGGATTCCAGAACTTCGTCGACTAACGGGATGAGCGCCGTGGTGCCTTCGAGCGAGAAGCGCTTGCTGCCAAGATAGCGTTGCTGCATCACTTGCTCGAAGATGTCGGCGCGGATGAGTAAATCGAGAATACGAGCTTGATCCTCGGCAGACGGTTCAGATTCCATGCGCTCGAAGATCCATTGCCGTCGTTCAGGAGAGTAGATGTGGTTGATTTCAACGCCGATGGTGCTGGAGTAGATGGTGCGCGCTTCGCGGGCGTACTCGCCTTCACGTTCGAGTTCGGGCGTCGAGCGTGGGCGGAGAAAGCCGAGAGGGTCCAGGTCGCCTTCGAGGTATCCCCACTGGCGGTAAGCGTTGAAAACGCGTTCGCGTTCCGGGTTGGAACCATTATTCGAGGCGCGGTCGACGACCGTGCCGGAAGTCTTAGATGTCGGGGTCATATAGAGTGCTGGTTCTAGGATAAAGGATGCAGAGGCTCACGTGGAGGATTCTGTGGGTCCGCAAGACCTGAAAGTGGTCTCGTGCGCTTGGCGTCAGAACGGTGTGCACGGCGCCTAAAGGAGGGTCGTAATGAAGCGGAAGAGTCTAGGGATGCCAATCTTGGTGGGTGTACCGTTTGACGGGCAGTCGTCGTATCTGCGAGGTGCGGGAGTGGTGGTCGACTCTTGGGCTATCTAAGCGAGCCTCGGCAAGGGTCTCTGATCACGGAGAAAAATCGATTTTCGGGATACAATGCCCCGACATGAAATTCTTAAAACTGGCTACTGTGTGGTTGTAATGGTGGCAAATCATGCGGTAAATAGTCCAGCAACTGACAACAACGGACCAGGCGTCCCATTCAACATGACCGTCGACGTGTCCGCTCTGGGGAGTTTTTCGAGTGCCCGCCTGTTGGTAATTGATAGAGACACCAGCGCGGCCAATGGTCCGGCGCAAACAACAGTCACACCGGCGGCGAAGATTACGATAGACCTGAACGGGTATTCGGTCGGCATTCTGACCTTGAGGCCCTGAGGGGGATAAGACTCGCACATCGCGAGAGACGTGGAAACGGTATCAGCTATGGCGAACAAGCTTCAGCAAATCGTGATGAATAGTCTGCTCTGCCTTGTCTTGGCAGTGACGGTGGCATGTTCCAAAGGCCAGCCGCAGAATCCGCAGGCTGCCGGGATGCAGGCCATGCCTGTGAAAGTCATGGAAGCCAAGGCGCAGCCTGTGAACGACGCTTCGGAATACGTGGCGACTTTGAAGTCGCGCGATTCAGCGGTGATCATGCCCCAGGTCGAAGGGCAACTCACGCAGATCTTCGTGCACTCGGGCGATAAAGTCGCGGCGGGCGGCGCACTGATGGAGATCGATCCGTTGAAGCAACAGGCCACCGTGAAGAGCCAGGAGAGCGCGCGGGCGGCGCAGCAGGCCCAGTTGAATTGGGCGAAACAACAGTATGAACGCAGTCAGGGGCTCTCTGCTGCAGGCGTGGTCAGCAAACAGGATCTCGATCAAGCCAAGGCCACGTTTGAAGCCGCTCAAGCGCAGATGGAGGCGCTCGATGCGCAGGTGAGCGAGCAGCAGGTGCAACTGCATTACTACAAAGTGACCGCCCCGCGAAGTGGGATCGTGGGAGATATCCCGGTGCGGGTGGGCGATCGAGTCACGAGCACAACTCAGCTCACAACGGTCGATCAACCGGGAACCCTTGAGGCTTACGTATATGTGCCGATCGAACGGTCGTCGCAGTTGAAGATGAATTTGCCGGTGCAGGTTTTGGACAGTAACGGGAAGGTTTTGGCTGATACGCGTGTCAGCTTTATTTCTCCGCAAGTCGACAACACCACGCAGACCGTGCTGGTGAAAGCCCACATCCCGAATGGGAATGATGCGTTGCGGCAATCGCAATTTATCCGGGCGCGGGTGGTGTGGGGAACGCATCAGAGCCCGGAGGTCCCCATTCTGGCGGTGTCGCGACTTGCAGGACAATATTTCGCATTTGTGGCAGAGCCCCAGACCGGCGGGGCGTTCGTAGCCAAGCAGAAGCCGCTGACCATTGGCGAAACCGTGGGCAACAATTACGAGGTGCGGGATGGAATCAAGCCGGGGGATAAAGTGATTATTTCCGGGACCCAGTTTCTGCGGGACGGAGCGCCGGTCGTTCCGATGAGTTAGCTGCGAGTTGCGGGTACATTCCGGGAGTTTGTTATAGCACTTGGCATTTAGCACTTGGCATTTAGCCACCAAAGGCTGCTAGAACCTGACAAAACTCTTTTGGACTAAGTGCTAACCGCTAGGTGCCAAGTGCTGTTTTCGAGGGTTGATCTCTCATGTTCGTTAATTTCTTCATACGACGTCCGGTGTTTGCGGCTGTTTGTGCATTGCTGATTGTACTGGCGGGCGCGGCAGTGATCCCCTCATTGCCGATTGCGCAGTTTCCGAATCTTGCACCGCCGCAGGTGGGCGTTACCAGCGCTTACATCGGAGCCAGCGCGCAGACGGTGGAGAGTGCGGTCACGATTCCGCTGGAGCAGCAGATCAACGGCGCCGAGGGGATGAAGTACATCACGTCGACCAGTGGGAATGACGGGACGAGCCAGGTGCTGGTGACGTTCGATCTGACAAGGAATCCGGACCTGGCAACGGTCGACATTCAGAATCGCGTGAACACGGCCCAGGGCCGCCTGCCGGGCGCGGTCAAAGCGGTGGGCATTACGACGGCGAAGACATCGCAGAACTTTGTGTTCGGCGCCGCCGTCTTTTCGGACAAGGAGCGCAACTATTCCACGCTGTTCATGAGTAACTATCTCGACGTGTACGTGCGGGATTCTCTGAAGCGCATTCCGGGCGTCGCGGATGTGCTTATCTTCGGCGAGCGCAAATACTCGATGCGGCTGTGGCTGGATCCGGTACGGATGGCGGGACGCGCGTTGACAGCGCCAGACGTGGTGAATGCGCTGTCGGAACAGAACGTCGAGGTGGCTGCAGGGCAAGTGGGGCAGCAGCCGGCAGTTCCAGGGCAGAACTATCAAGTTAGCGTGCGGGCCGTGGGGCGTCTAAGCGAACCGGCGCAATTCGACAATATTATTTTGAAGACGAATGCCGACGGCACGCTGGTGCGACTGAAAGATGTAGGCCATGCGGAGCTAGGCGCCGAGACCTATGCGTCCGCTCTGCAATTCAACGGGCAGGATTCGGTGGGCATCGCCGTGCTGCAACTTTCCACAGCGAACGCGCTCGATGTCGACCGCCGAGCCATCGCCGAACTGGAACGGCTCTCGAAAACCTTCCCCCCTGGGATGCACTACAAAGTTGCGTTTGATACGACCGACGCGGTGGGCGAGTCCATACGCGACGTGGTCTTCACAGTAGGTTCGGCAATCTTGCTGGTCATCCTTGTGATTTTCATCTTTCTCGGCGACTGGAGGACGACGATGATTCACTTCATCGCCACTCCGGTTTCGCTGATCGGCACCTTCGTCTTTGTGAAGTTGCTCGGCTTCTCCATCAACACGCTCACGTTGTTCGGTATCACGCTTGCCACCGGTCTGGTCGTCGACGACGCAATCGTCGTCATTGAGAACATTGAGCGCCATATGGCTGAAGGTGAACACGATTCCCGCAAAGCGGCGACAGCAGCTACCACCGAGATTACCAGTGCCGTCATTGCCACATCGCTGGTGCTGGTTGCGGTGTTTGTCCCTGTGGCGTTCTTCCCCGGGACGACCGGTATCCTGTTTCGTCAGTTTGCGCTCACTATCGCATTTTCGATCGCTATTTCCGCCTTTAATGCGCTCACTTTGGCTCCCGTACTGGCGGCAATTTTTCTGCGCGACTCCCACCGGCAAAAGTGGTGGCTGCTGCGAAAGTTTGACGACGGCGTCGCCCTGCTCACCCGTGGGTACCGTGCCCTCTTGCATCACGTCCTGGAATACAAACTGGTAATGGTAGTGCTGTTTTTCGCCGGCCTGGGTCTGACTTATTTCGTATTCACGCGAGTACCGACGGGGTTTGTGCCGGATGAGGATCAAGGCTATTTCATCATCGTGATCCAGGCCCCAGCGGGAGCTTCGCTGGAGTATACGAAGTCGATCGGTTCGCAAGTATCGCAATTTCTGGCCCGTGTTCCCGAGGCGCAAGGAACTTTTTCAGTGGCGGGCTTCAGCTTTGCGGGGGCGGCGGCGAATCAGGGACTAATTTTTGTTCCGCTGAAATCGTATTCGCAGCGCAAGGGGGAACAACACTCCGCCAAAGCGATTGTGAACCGAGTTCGCCCCATGCTGTTTGGAGTTTCAGGGGCAATCGTATTTGCAACCTTGCCACCGCCGATCCAGGGATTGGGCCAGTTCGGTGGCTTTCAGTTCGTTGTGCAGGACCTGGCAGCACATACTCCGGAAGAGCTTGCCGCAGCGACGCAGGGCTTGATGCGACAAGCGGCCGGCCGCAAAGAACTCGTGGGGCTGTATACGGCATTTACAGCGAACGATCCGCAGTACCTGGTGACGATTGACCGCGAGAAAGCGAAGAGCCTGCACGTACCGCTCTCACAGATCACCGACACCTTGGGCGTGTTCATGGGATCGGCGTATGTAAACGATTTTGATTTCAACAACCGCTCCTACCGCGTCTACGTGCAGGCGGACAAACAATTCCGGGCGACGGCGACAGATATGAAGCAGTTCTACGTCCGATCGGATGCTGGGGCCATGGTGCCGCTCGATAACCTCATCAGGATCACCCAGACCACGACCCCCCAGGTGATCAGTCATTACAACTTGTTCCGGTCAGCCGAAATCGATGGGTCGCCAGCACCAGGGTACAGCTCGGGGCAGGCCATCGCGGTAATGGAAGATCTCGCCAAAACACTGCCGCAGGGATTTTCCTTTAGCTGGACTGGTTTGTCCCTTGAAGAGTTGCAGGCCGGAGGCACATCGCTGATTTTGTTTGGACTGGGAACTCTGGTGGTCTATCTAACACTTTCAGCGCAGTACGAGAGCTTTGTCCTGCCGTTCATCGTGCTGCTGGCAGTTCCTATGGCTCTCCTGGGGGCCCTGGGTGGACAGTGGATTCGCGGTCTGCAAAATGACGTCTTCTGCCAGGTAGGCTTGGTCATGCTGGTGGGACTCTCCAGCAAGAACGCAATTCTGATCGTGGAATTCGCAGAACAATTACGCGAGCGCGGAGTGCCGCTCGTAGAATCAGCGGTGCAGGCGGCGACGATCCGATTGCGGCCCATCCTGATGACATCGCTGGCCTTCATTCTCGGCGTTGTGCCGCTGGTTGTCGCGACCGGCGCGGGAGAGAACGGCCGCCATTCGGTCGGGACCACGGTGTTCGGCGGCATGATCATGTCGACCATATTGAATTTGTTTTTTATTCCTGTGCTGTATCTGATCATCGAAGGGTGGAGGGAGCACGGAAGGGCGCCCGAGCACAGGTAATCCGGATTGTGGTGCGTTGCGGGACTAGGTGATCTTTTGAGAGCTACCCGGCGCTTTCGTTCTCGTCTTTTACTTTCCGTAGCACGATGGCTGGAACCGCATAGTCCGAAGGTTTCTTCTTTCCATCCAACGATGCTGCCAGAGCCCGTTTCTTCTTGCGGGCTTCACGCCGGCGCATCTTAGCCATCCATTCGCGCGAATACATGGTACCGCGGCACCTTCGCGAACCGCAGTGGCACGGGGCGGGGTCTTCATCGTCGTACAAGTTGTAATCCCACACCAGTTCTTCGCCGGGGCCAATATCGCGGATGGCGAAAATCCATACCCGTCCCTTGATCTCGTCCACTTCGCAATTGGGATCGCAGGAATGGTTCAGGTAAGCGCCGAGGCCCTCCCCATCGATGACGGTTTTGCCGTCTTCGAGGCCATAAAGGTAGGTGCGCGACGCTCCATCGTAGCGGCGGTCGGCTTCTTCCGGAGTAATGCGTTCACCGTCATACTCGACGACGCGGGTTCCCTTGCGGATCGCAGTGGTCGTGTAGACGCCGACCGCGTGAATGGGTGAGGGGCGAACAACGAGAGGCATGAACTAATTTCGCACGGCGCGGGAGTTTTGGGGAGTGGGAAAAATGGAAAAGATTGAGCTTATAGAGGGAAACAGCAGATTCCTCCTGGCTCGCTACGCTCGCTCGTCGGAATGACAAGCATTGGGGTCGGGAACAACGCCCGAGACGGGGATCATGCCCTGAGGTCTGAGGTCCGACGTCTGACGCCGATTTCTACGGATCGTACACAGTGCTGCCGAAGCCCTCTTTCCGAGCGGCTTCCTGCATCTCTTCGAGCGCTTTCTGCTGCTCCTCCAGTTGCGCCTTCATGGACTCAACTTCCTGTTGTTTCTGCTGTTGCCGCTCATTCCACTCAGCGCAGTTCGCGACGCAGTTTGCGCCCGCGAAATGGATGGAGTCGCCCAGACTTTTGATGTCCTGCTGCAGGGCAGCGATCGCGTTCTTCTGGTTCACGATCTGGGACTTCCAGTTCTCGGCCTTAGCCTGATGGTCCCCGGTGTCAGCCTGGGAATCCGCTGGGGCAGAAACCGGGTGCGCCGAAACCGGAGTTACAGTAGCGCGCTCGGGAGCGTCGTCATTCGTGATGAGATGAGCTGTCTTCGCCGGAAGCGCTGGTGCAGCCTCCGAAGCCTGCGCATCATGAGTAGCGGCTTCCTTCGCTTTGAGTTGAGCTTCTCTCTGCTGCTTCTTCAATTTCGCCTGGCGCGCGATCTCTCCGAGGGAGAGCGTAGGAGTCGGGGGCGGTGGATCTTGTGCCCCGGACGTCTGATCTTGGGCAGGCTGGTCCTGGGCATAGGAGATCGAGCCCAGAAAAACGCCCGCCGCTAATAGGACTAACAATCTTCGCATCGAAAGGCCTCCCAGATCCGTCTGGGGACACGGAGTACTCCGAAGATCGTATCGAAGAGCCTGCGACGATTCGAGTTACCTTCGTACTCGCGCGGAGCTCCGCTAAGCCTTGGTGAAGTCTCGGATTAGTCCGTCCAGCTTCCGCAACAGAGCCTGATTCCCCTGCCGTGGATAGCTGGCAAGGGACTCGCGATAGTGAGTCAGGTTAAACAGGAACGATTCCACCCGCTCCTTGTTCAACTCCTCCCAATAGGCGCCGTATCCGGACTTCTCGAGCCAGTACGCGTTGAAGATCTGTTCGAACTGATGGCTCACGGGAACGGCGAGATAGGGCTTGCCCAGATGGAGCGCTTCGGTCACTAGCGAGAACCCTGAGTTGGCGATGATCGCGCGAGCGCTGACGAGATCGGAGAAGAAGCCGTCGAGGGAAGGTTTCTTAAATTCGATGTTTCCTTCGATGCCTTCGCGCCCGAACCCATAGGCGACAAAACGACAACGGATCGATCCCAGCAACTTCGCCAGAGCCGGTGCGGGTGAGGTCACATAGAGCAGAACGTGTTCGCTTTCGGTAGGAGTTGCGTCAAGAATTTGCTGGCGCAATAAAGGCGGGAATAGGAACGTGTTGCGCTTGCGAATGGGCGCGGTGAAAAACGAGATGACCAGGTAGGCGTTGGCACGCGGCGTCATCAGCTTGGTCACGATTTTAGCGGCGGCCGCATCGCGGCGATACTCCTTCGGGTACGAGACCACAGCATTGGTGAGGCAATGCTGGTTATCGATGGAGATGACTGGCAGGCCCTGCTTATGACCGACGTGGCAGGTGAGCGGCTCGAAATCGGTGATGACGAGGTTGATCTTCTCGTTCTCCACCAGCGCGTTGAGTTGCGAGAGGCTCTTGGCCGCGTGTGGCACGGTCATCAGATTCTTCGCAATGGTTCGTTTGTAGCGGACGCGATTGTTGACGTAGGCGAAACGGAACCCGTAGATCTCTGTAACGTTGAAATTGTCTTTCAGGTTCTGGAGTCCGCGATCAAACGAGGCGACGTGAACGTTGTGGCCTTGGCTGACCAGATGTGTGAGGACTTCTTTGGCACGGGTGGAGTGGCCGGCGCCTTCTCCGTTGACTCCGTAGAGGATGTTGGCCATTGAGAGGGGAGTATATCGCGGTGAGGTGGAACTCTGCCCCTTGCGGCTCCCTGCGCTTCGCTGGGCGGCCGAAGGCGGCCGTCTCCACACGACTCGTGGTGGCTTTACTGCTCGGGTTGTGGCATCGGCAGAGTTACGGTGTCGATGGTTGCGGGATCATCCCGGAGCTTGATGTAGAGCGTCTTGCCTTTGGGAGGCGGAATCGCCAACGCGTCCTCCACAAATCCCGCGGGAACCGTGACCGGATTGGCGAAATCGGCGTCGGCGCTGACCGAGTCCAGGAGAAAGAGTTTGTCGCCACTCAGCATGCACTGCTTGTCCGGTACGCAATGAACGGCCTTCAGCATGGGAATGCGTACCAGGTTCACGAGCGGCTGCCAATCGCCGTTGATGCCATCACCGCTGACGGGGCGAAGCTTCAAGGGACCGAAAGCCGAAGGTCCAAGCAGCTTCATGGGATCAAGCACTGCCAGCACCGTTTTCGCGTCCTGCATGGTGAGATTGCCGTCCTTGAAGCTGAGCAGGACGCGGAAAGACTCGTCCGCCGTGGCAACTTCTATTTTCTCGCTGGCCGGAAACGTCTCTGGCACCTGAGTCTTCAGAAAGAAGTTCAGGCGGCCATCCTGCGGGAGTTCTTCCTGGCTGCCAAGCCGCACTGCCGGGGGCGCAGACGGATCCAATTGGATGTTCTTGGTAAGAAGGTTGACGGCTGGGCGCTGCGCATCGACCTCACTGTTTAGGTCAAGGATGCGTCCGTCCTTGAGCGAGACGTGCGCGACAATGGGGTCCCCCGAATGCAGCTTGGTTTTGGCGGTAGCATCCGCCGTCGCGACCTTGAGCTCATCCTGTTGGTTGGCACGGGTCAAAGAGTCGGGCTTAAACTCAATTCCGCTGAACTCGAGGCTGGCGACCTGATCCAGCCGGGTGCCCTTTAGAAGGCCATCCGTATCTCCTGCGTGAATGCCAAACGTGTCGAGCCGGGCTGCTTCCGCGTAGGTGTGGAGAGGAATCTCATCGACCTCATGCAGCCCGAACTTCTTGATCTGCATGGTTAGCAATCCCGCGCTGGCTTTCTGCAGCGGAACTTTCACTTCGAGTTCATCGGCTTTCGAATTCTTCCAGTCCGTCGGAAGGATTTTTCCCTGTTCGTCTTTGAAAGTCACTTCGCTGACGCAGCAGGCGGCTTGGGACTGGAGATGGAGCGTATCCTCGCGGCCGATAATAAGGGCACTGGCATCTTTTGACGCCACGGTCCACTGTGCTGGACGTGAAGTGCGCAGCCGGTAGTGAGGTCCGTCGAAGCTGTGAAACCCCCACTGGCCGCGCAGAGTGCCGGCGACTTCACCATCTAGATCAGCTGCCTCGAGGGGATGCGTGTCGACGGTAAACCCCCCGAGCACGGGATCCGGCTTAGCTTCGAGGTCGATTGGATGGCCGGATTTTGTCTCCACGTGAAGAACCATGTCGTGCGCGAGTTCGCTTGCGAACACCAGCGGAGCGCCATCGGCAGCAAGCAGGAGCGAGGGCTTTCCCGCGCACAGCACCTGCGCCGTATCGACCGCGCGAAGCGGCGGAGGCGGAGCTGTTCGAACCGGCGGCAGACCAATCACGATGACCGACTTGGGATTGCGGAACGATGGAGGATTGTTCAGGCGCAGATTGAGTTCATTTTGCTTGGGCAACGCCAGCGCCGGAATGTATTGGTACTGCGCCGTGTGGGTGGTCGCGAGAATCCGGACCACGTCAACGACCGCGCCAATGTAAGGACTGTAGTATCCGCCGCGAGCGGTGGGCGTGGCGCTGATCTGCGCAAGAAGATCCGAAGAAGGGCCGGATGTCAGTGTTGCCACCATCGTCTGGCTGTGAGCATCGTCCAGCACAAGTTGATCGGTGTTCTGCGTGAGGCAGGGGACCTGCTGTGAACTCGGCTTGTCGAAACATTGCTGATCGAGCCGGATATTCAAGCTGCGAGCCAGCATTGTCGTGTGCGCCTTGAGTAGCTCCGGATCGGCGGTATAGATTTCCCGAATTGCGTCCATGTACTTTTCCACCCGCTGGCGATCGAGACTGGCCTGCTGCAGGTCCTGCGCCGCACGGACGAAAGCGCCGGGCTTGCCTCGAACCGCAGCGCGCAGAGTGCTGAACGCGCCTCCGGTCTCGGGAGCAAGGAAAATCAGGGCTTCTTCAGCCTCTGCAGGAACAGTGACGAAAACTCCTTCTTCGTGAGCCGCGCGAGTCCAGGTCTCGACCCGGGTAAACCAGGAATCCGGCGGAGGATTGGTCGCGCCGCGCAGAAACGCGATGATCATCAGGTAGCGCACGGACTGGCTGTCGGGCAAGTCAGGATGCAGCCACAGACGGTCTCCCGGCTGAAGGTTTGGAACCTCTGCGATGGGCAAGGTCTTGCCCGCGCGCTGGACCCGGACTTCAACCTTAGGGCCGATAAGATCGAACGCAGCATTTTCTGCCCTGGCTGCACCCGCAAGTGGTAGAGAGATCAGGAGAAAACGGATCAGGCCAGCATTGAATCGAAAACGAAAACAGCGAGGCACGAGTCCCACGAAGCGCACTACGACCCTCTCACAGCTGGAATTTCGGGAAAGCGCAACAATCGGCTCGCAATTATTTTAACTGATCGGTCGCGGAATTCGAGTCTGGAAGGTTCAGGTAATTCCGTGCATTTCGGTAACACACGTCCTGGACCAGGCGCCCGAGAAGCGCTTCATTATCAGGCAGTTCACCGGCAGTCACTTCATGGCCGATGACGTCGCAAAGAACCCGCCGGAAATATTCGTGACGCGGGTAGGACATGAACGAGCGCGAGTCTGTGACCATGCCGATGAAGCGCGACAGCAGTCCTACATTGGAGAGCGCGTTCAATTGCGCCGTAATTCCTTCTTTCTGATCGAGAAACCACCAGGCGCTGCCGTACTGAATTTTCCCCGGCTGCGGGCCGTCCTGGAAACATCCGATCAGGGTGGCGAAGGCAAAGGTGTCGGCAGGATTGTTGTTGTAGAGGATCATTCGCGGCAGGGCGTTTTCGCGCGCAAGCAGATCCAGGTAAGAGGCCAACGGACGGATCTGCGGGAAATCTCCCACCGTGTCGTACCCGGTATCTGGACCGATCGCTTTGCGGGCGGCCGAGTTCACATTGCGCAGGGCCCCTAGGTGGAGCTGCTTAGTCCATCCTTTTTCCGCATCAATGCGGGCAAAGAACAACATCATGAAGGAAGCAAACTGTGCGGCTTCTCCGGCGCTGATCGCTTTCCCATTGCGCGCGTTTTCGAAGGTAGCGGCAGCGGTCCTTTCGGTACATGGAGTGGCGTAGCAGAAATCCAGCCCGTGGTCGGATAAACGGCAGCCTGCGGAATGGAAATCTTCGTGGCGTTTGCGAAGTGCATCGAGGAATCCATTCAGGTTGCGGACATCCATGTTCGCGGCCTTTGAGAGCCTTTCCGTCCAAACCAGGAATTCGGGGGTGCCGATCGTTAACGCTTTGTCGGGACGGAATGCCGGGAAAACCCGTGTCTTCAGATCGGAATTGGCAATCGCACGGTGATGGTAAAGATCATCGGTAGGATCGTCAGTCGTGCAGACAACTTCTACCCGGAACTTTCGCAGAATTCCGTGTGCTGTCAGGTCCTGTGAGAGTGCAGCATTGGCGCGCTCCCAAATCGACACCGCGGAAGCTTCATCGAGCAAGTCAGTGATTCCGAAGTAGCGCTGTAGTTCGAGGTGAGTCCAGTGGTAGAGCGGATTGCGTAGCGTATAGGGAACCGTTCGCGCCCAGGCCAGAAATTTCTCGTAGGCAGGCGCATCGCCAGTGATATACCTTTCGGCGACTCCGTTGGCCCGCATCGCCCGCCATTTATAGTGGTCGCCGTCGAGCCATATCTCAAAAAAGTTGGCGAAGCGCCTGTTCTCCGCGATGTCTTTGACAGGGAGGTGGCAGTGGTAGTCAAGAATCGGCTGCGGCGCGGCGTAATGATGATAGAGTTTCTGCGAGACGTCGTTGGAAAGCAGGAAGTTTTCGTCGAGAAAAGCCTTCATGGGCGCGTCTTTCAAGCGATGAATATATCAGTTCTGCTTCGCGCTGAGCATCGGCGCAGGGTTTCGAAGTCTTCAGGATCCATTGAACTCGCAAGCTCCCACATCGACTCCTGACGCGGTTCAGGACACTACATCGCAGAGTCCCGGGCGAGTGCGCTGGCTGGTCTGCGCCCTGCTGTTCTTCGCCGCCACCGTGAACTACATGGACCGGCAGGTGATCGGGTTGCTGAAGCCGACTCTGCAGGTGCAACTCGGATGGACGGACATCGACTACAGCAACATCATTCTTGTTTTCACCATGGCCTATGGGATCGGCTCGTTAGTGGTTGGAAAGCTGATCGACCGGCTCGGCACTCGGGTTGGATTCGCTCTGTCGGTTTTCTTTTGGAGTGTTTCGGCGATGGCACATGCGGCTGCAGGGTCGATTTTGCAGTTTGCCGCAGCACGCTTCAGCCTTGGCATTGGCGAGGCCGGCAGCTTTCCAGGCTCGATCAAAGCGGTTGCCGAATGGTTTCCGAAGAAAGAGCGGGCTATCGCCACCGGCATCTTCAATTCTGGGACGAATGTTGGAGCGATCGTCACGCCAGTCGTCGTGCGATGGCTCACATCACGATTTGGGTGGCGGATGGCCTTCATTGGCACAGGAGCAATAGGCTTCCTATGGGTCGCAGCCTGGTTGGCCCTTTATCGACGCCCGGAAGAAAGCAAACTTGTCTCGCCCGGAGAGTTGGCGCTGATTCGGAGCGATCCGGCAGATCCGGCCATGCCACCGGTTCAGTGGCGGACTCTGGTGACCCTGCGGCAGGCTTGGGCCGTCGGTCTGGGAAAGTTTTTTACCGATCCGATCTGGTGGGTGTACTTGTTCTGGATGCCCGACTTCTTGAGCCGGAATCTGAAGCTGGATTTGACCGGCATGCTTCTGCCCCTGTTTGTGATTTATAGCGGTGCCAGCATCGGGAGTATTGGCGGGGGCTGGCTGTCGTCAAGCCTGCTCAAGCGCGGCTGGTCGGTGAATGCCAGCCGGAAAACAGCGATGTTGGTCTGCGCGCTGGCGGTAACTCCGATCATGCTCGCGGCGCGCACCGGCAACGCGTGGCTTGCCGTTTGCCTGGTGGCGTTGGCGGCGGGGGCGCATCAGGGATGGTCTGCCAACATCTACACTCTCGCTTCGGATATGTTTCCCCGAGGGGCCGTAGCATCAGTGGTCGGCTTCGGGACTTTACTAGGAACGATTGGCGGGATGGGCATCGCGAAAATGGTGGGCTACATCTTGCAGCGAACGGGATCCTACGTGCCGATCTTCATTCTCGCCGGCACTGCCTACCTGGTGGCGCTGGCCTTCGTGCAGATATTGGCGCCCCGGTTAGAACGGGCTGAGATTTGACTCCGCGCTTGTGTTGGGGCGGACGCCTTCGTCCGCCCCGCGAAGCGCAGCGAGCGTGGCAGCGAATGTGCTGCTGGCAGAGAGACTGAAACATAACCGCATACTGAATGGCGAACGCACCGAAGCCGATTCCGTCGCTGCGCTGGTGGATCGGCGGCCTGCTGTTCGCCTCCACAGTCATCAACTACATCGACCGCCAGACACTTTCCGTTCTCGCTCCGTATTTACAGCTGGAATATCACTGGACGAATACGGATTACGCGAAACTGGCGATCGCGTTTCGCCTGGCGTACTCGGTGGGCCAGACTGTTTTTGGCAAGATGATGGACCGCTTCGGCACACGGCGTGGGCTCACTGTGACGGTGATCTGTTATTCCATCATCTCGATGTCGACTTCGCTGGCAAGAGGTTTCTACAGCCTCATGACGTTCCGTTTCCTGCTGGGAGCCGGAGAGTCGGCGAATTGGCCCGCTGCGACAAAAGCTGTGTCGGAATGGTTTCCGAAACGCGAGCGGGCTCTGGCTACGGCCCTATTCGACAGCGGTTCGTCCATCGGCGCGGCAGTCGCTCCCTTGATTGTTCTCGGGATCTATTTCCGATGGGGATGGCGGCCTGCAGTTGCGATTCCCGGCGTGCTGGGTTTTCTCTGGCTGATCGCCTGGCGATGGCTCTATTATCCACCAGAGTCGCACGCCAGGGTCAGCCCGCAAGAGCGCGAAATGATCGTGGCTGACCGGCAGGAATCGGAAAGGCAGTCAGAGGCGCTTCGTCCAAGATGGCGTGATCTCCTGAAACTACCCCAGACTTGGGGAACGATCATCGCCAAGACATCGACCGACCCAGTCTTCTTCTTCATCACGGAGTGGTTTCCGATTTACCTCGTCGCTAAGAGGATCGACTTGAAGAGCAGTGTGATCACGCTGGGGATTCCGTTTGTCGTCGCCGATGCAGGAAGCTTTTTTGCGGGCTGGCTTTCTGGATATTTGGTCCGGCGGGGAAGGTCGCTAAGCTTCGCACGCAAGCTCCCGATCATCTACGGCGGGATCGGGATGACGCTGCTGATTCTCACGATTTTCACAACGAACAAATACCTGATCGCTCTCCTGTTCTCCATCGTGACCTTTACCTATGCGGGTTTCACGATCATGGCGAATACGCTGCCCTCGGACTTGTTTGAGCGCGGGTCGGTGGCATCCGTAAGCGGGCTGGGAGGAACCGGCACGGGATTTGGAACCATCGTGGCCTTCCTGCTGGTCGGCCACGTTTCTGACGCGCGCCAGGCTATGGGCACGCATGCCTTCGATCCAATCGTGATCGTTCTTGGGATCATCCCGTTCATCGGAATGATCCTGGTGCTGCTGCTAGTGCGGAATAACGAAGCCACCGAGCGGGGACTCGTGCGCCGAATCTGAGGTTTCGGTA
>QIAL01000398.1:23558-24823 GCA_003225535.1 Acidobacteriota bacterium
ATCTGAGGTTTCGGTACACTCGTGGGTCGGTCAAGGAGACGCTGTGAAGATCACAGATGCAAAGGTATTCGTCTGCTCTCCCGGACGGAACGTCGTCACTCTAAAGATTTTCACTGACGAGGGAATCTATGGACTAGGCGATGCGACCCTGAACGGGCGCGAGTTGGCCGTCGCTTCCTACCTCGCAGATCATCTGATTCCGTGCCTCATCGGGCGCGATCCCTCGCAGATCGAAGACATTTGGCAGTACCTCTATCGCGGCGCTTACTGGCGGCGTGGCCCGGTGACAATGACTGCCATCGCAGCCGTTGATATGGCGCTCTGGGACATCAAGGGCAAGGCGCTGAACACTCCGGTGTACAACCTGCTCGGTGGGAAGAGCAGAACCGGAGTCTTGGTCTACGGACACGCCAACGGTCGCGACATCGAAGAGACCGTCGACGAAGTGGCGAAGTACAAGCAGCAGGGATACCTCGCAATCCGCGCCCAGTCGGGCATTCCGGGGCTGCCGTCGACATATGGGGTCGCCAAAGACAAGATGTTCTATGAGCCCGCGGAGAAGGGATTGCCGCCGGAGAACGTGTGGTCCAGCGAAAAATATCTGCTGCATGTGCCGAAATTGTTTGAGGCGCTTCGTCTCAAGTTTGGTGACGACCTGCATCTGCTGCACGACGTTCATCACCGGCTCACACCTATCGAGGCAGCGCGTCTGGGCAAAAGCCTGGAACCATATCATCTGTTCTGGCTCGAAGACGCGGTGACGGCGGAGTTGCAGGAAGGATTCAGACTGATCCGCAAGCACACCACCACTCCGCTGGCCGTCGGCGAGGTCTTCAATTCAATCTGGGATGCGCACATTCTCATCACAGAACAGCTCATCGACTACCTGCGCATGACGGTCGTTCACGGTGGCGGGCTAACACACATGCGAAAGATCGCCGCTTTGGCTGAGATTTATCACGTGCGGACGGGCAGCCACGGAGCCACCGACCTTTCCCCAGTCGCTATGGCCGCGGCGCTGCACTTCGATATTTCCATCAATAATTTCGGAATACAGGAATACATGCGGCACACAGGCGAGACGGATGAAGTTTTTCCACACTCGTATTCATTCAATGCCGGATATCTGTATCCGGGCGACGTGCCCGGACTTGGCGTCGACTATGACGAAAAGCTGGGCGAGAAGTTTCCGTACGAAAGAGCTTATTTGCCGGTAAACCGCAAGCTGGACGGGACAATGTTCAACTGGTGAGCCTGCAACTCCC
>QIAL01000920.1 GCA_003225535.1 Acidobacteriota bacterium
CGGCTCGTATTCGCGACGCCGTCCACTTCGTGGTACGCATCCGGGAAAAGAGTCACTCTCAGACTCCCTCGATCTCCATTTCTCACGACATTGCCTCGTACCAACGGCGACATTCCGGCGAAAATCCCGGATAGTCACGAATCACGTCGAGCAGGGCATGGGTGGTGCGGATGCAAAGCGGCTCTGCATACTGCGGCATAAAAAGCATGTGGCTGCGTTGTTCGACCCTGACTTTCGTGAACAAACTCAGAGAAGCTCTCGGCACGCGTCAGGTTCAGGGCGCCGCTGGGCTCGCATCCATGCCGGTCTCCACCAGAGATAAGCAATAAAAACATTGCAAACCTAACACACTTATTTCCAGGAACCAAATATCGCCGAGATCTCAGCGCGGATATAATTTCATCGAGAATGGTAGATGGCGTCCGAACTTGCAGAGTTGCCTGACAGCGCCTTTGGCAGCTGCAAGGTTTGTTCATTGTAGAGAAGGTTTGTTCATTGGAGAGGATGTCCGAGAGGACTAGCACGAGCTGGAGTTAAATTCCTGGGCTCCTGAAAGATGCGTTCCTTGACGCAATCCCCTGGTCGGGGGTCGACCGCCCGTTGAGGCAAAGGGGGCGTCCGATGTCGTGCCACAACTGGCACAGCTTCGTACCATTTCCCATCTGTGATGAACCAGCGTTCGTGTGCCTGCCGGCCTCGATGCTGACCTTCAAATCTTTCCGTCGGGTGGCCCTTCGATAAGAGCGAAGTCTCTGTCGAGGTAAACTTCTCACGCGGGACCGTCTCCGGCCCGGTCACCGGAACATACACAAAAACGGGTAGCATCGCGTTTAATCGATTCGCCCGCTAGCTACATTCTTCCCCGCCACCGAAATTTGGCCAGTCCTCTCCAGCTCGTTCATCGGCGAACCGGACATTGCAATTTGCGGCAGCACCTGCCAAGAATGGTGGGGCTGTTTACGACGCGGGAGCCCGCCAGTGAAAGAGCCGTTCGAGAAAGCTTAGAAAGAGATCGGGTGGGATTCGTTCGTTGAGTCTACCCACTCGAGGTACTGATCTAACCGAGGGGAGTCCTGTCAATGTGTCGCTCGTGAACGTCCTGAACTCTCCCTTTCCAGTCGCCACCACTGCCGTTCCAGTACTTCACCGCCGAATGCATTGTCGCGCTCATATAAAACAGAGCCGCCAGCGGCAGGGTCAATGCCCATGCGGGGTGCAGTCGATAGTAGCGCACCATGGTCGAGTACGTCATGGTCATGGCTGCCCAGGCCAGGGCGCCCATGAAAAACGCTAGTCTACTGCCGGTTAGCAACAGCAGCGGCGGCGCCAGATACGTGATCACCATGCCGGCAATCGTGCACATTAGCAGCAGCGTAGAGTGCTTCAACTGGTTGAAGGCAGTGCGCGAGACCATGTGCTCGATGTCGGAGAAGGTCTCGTATCGTCGCAGGCTGTGGTGCTTCAAGAGCCGTGCCAGCGAGCAATCATCGATGAGCGCGCCACGAGTGGCTTCCAGCCCTCCGGCGCGTTCCAAAGTTTCTAAGCTCACAAGCACGCAGCCCCCCGCGGCGCCGGCGCTCGAGCGCCTGGTGTCGCGAATCCAGGCTGGCGGGTAGATCATAAAAAAGAAATACACGAAGGCGGGAATGAGCAGTTTTTCCGGAAGGCTCTCGCAATGCAGCTTCACCATGAACGAGACCAGATCGTAATGACCCTGCGTAGCAATGGAACCCAGGGTCGCCACTGTCTCTGCGTCGTGCAGCACGTCAGCGTCCGCGAGCATGAGCCATGCGGGAGTCAGCGCGCGTGCGCGCTCAATTCCCTGGTGCATCGCCCACAATTTCCCTGTCCACCCCGCTGGCAAGGGCTTGCTTTGAATCACAATAAGCGCATCGGCCTTGCCTATTTTTTCTGCCGCACGCCGTGCAACGTCCGCAGTACCATCGGTACTCCCATCATCCACGAGAATGACCTGCATGGCCACGCGCTGATTTAATAAGCATGTGACCACTGGTTCTATAAATTCTGCCTCATCACGGGCTGGAACTACAGCAACGACGCAGCCTGAAAATCTCGCCTTCTCACTGACACGGATGCTAGCGCCCTTAAGAAGCCAGAAGGACCCTCTTGCCAAGGCGAGGTAAGCCCATGTCACGGCAGTAAACGTAGCGACGATCGTGGTAAGCGGCGGCATCCTGCGTGCGGCCCCAGAATACTTGTGAGGGGATTGCAGATCAACTCTTCAGGTAATCTGAGCCTAGCAGCTGGTCTCCACCTCAAATCCGTCCCCTAAACTCGTCCATCACTCATTCCACAGGAGGAGGGCGACTCTGCCAGAGGGTCGAGCGTGAGAACTTTTGCGCAGCAGATTATTGCGTTCACCCAATGCGACCAGGTGAAACGTGGTCTTGCCCAAATCGATGTCGATGGATGCGATGTGCATTGATGATCCTCCTCGTGCGAACCGCCGAGTTGTAATCTACTAGGCGGCGGACCATCTCATTAATCCTATATCTATGATCATCATCTTCGGCTTCCTCCGAGCCCTTTGGTTGTTTGGGCTTCCAAAGTCTACTCGGCTGATGGGAGCCGACATTGTCATGGAATCATTACAGCAGCAATCTCAAGAGCGACCCACCCAGAGCCTGTGAGCAGTCAATACCCGTTGCGCCTCTGTTGAGAATGGGTCGTCGGTGGCGCTAAAGAGACGGAGCGTCGCTCTGGCGCAGGACTTCTGAAGGAACCCCTACTCTTTTGGCTGCCTTAAGCTGGGGGCCGCGTCACCCGGTGGTTCCGGGACTCGCGGTGGGCCTTTGTGCTCGAGCCCTCCGCTGTTGTCGACAATGGTCACGCCCCGTATTCTGCCGAGTTCCGCCGATGCGATAGGTGTCAGCTATA
>QIAL01000439.1:0-6992 GCA_003225535.1 Acidobacteriota bacterium
AGGCCTAACACGCCTCCGAATAAGGAGAGCAGAACGTTCTCGGTCAGCAGTTGACCGATCAGTCTCTTCCGGCTGGCACCCAGCGCAACGCGTACTCCCATTTCCCGTTTCCGTCCCTCCCCTCGTACCAACAGCAGGTTGGCGACGTTGGCACAGGCGATCAGCAGCACAAACCCGACGGCTGCAAAAAGCAGATACAGAGTCTGTTCCCACCAGCCGAACAAGCCCTTCTGCAAAGGATCAACTCTAATTCCCATACCTTTGTAGACATCGGGAAAGGCCTGAGCCAGATGAAGAGCCGTTACATTCATTGCGGCCTGAGCCTGTTCCACGGACACGCCTGGCTTCAATTTTGCAATGCCAACCAGGAATCGGGCATCATCGAAACCGGAGTCTGCGGGATCTGCCAGGCCGTGGATGAAGTAAACTTCGGGGACTCCTGTGCCAAAGACGTTGAATCCCGGATTCAGAACCGCAATCACCGTTGTAGGCGTTGTGTCGACGAAGATACTGCGCCCGAGCACATTCGGGTCGGCCCCGAAATGGTGCTGCCAGAATTCATAGCTGATTGCGACACCGTCCAATCCCTTCTTCTCATTCACGGCGTCCGTGGGGATGTTGCCCAGGAAAGTCTTGATACCCAGCAGCGAAAACAGCCGCACACTGACGTGCTGCACACCGACGCGTTCCGCAGAGCCCGCGCTCGACATGGCCACCATGTCCGGCCCCGAAACGGATTCAATTTGCTCGAATACCTGATTGTCGGCTCTCCAGTGGGCTACGTCGGTACCAGATACGGGTTCACGCTCATGCGCAAACCCCGGAAAGCGATTAAACAGAGCTACGAGTCGGTCCTGGTCGGGATAAGGAAGTGGACGCAGGAAAAGCGCATCAATCGCAGTGAAAATCGTTGTCGTACCGCCGATACCGACGGCCAGTGTCAGGACGGCGACCAGCGTAAAAGCAGGGCTTTTGCAAAGTCCACGAGCCGCGTAGCGCAGGTCTTGGGCTAAGGCTTCAATCCAACCCGCGATGGACCCCGTGCGGATCATGTCAAAGTGTAACTGAACCAATCCGTCGCTTACTTGACTCGATACCAGTCCACCGTTCGCCGCAGGCCTTCTTCGAAATCTACTTTGGGTTTGTAGCCGAGGCCGGCTTCTGCTTTCGAGATATCCGCAAGGGAGTGCTTGATGTCGCCGCCGCGCTCGGGGCCGTACTTCGGTTTGCCTTTGTAAGACGTCAGTCCCTGCAGAAGGTGGAAGGTTTCATTGAGGGTGACTCTGCGTCC
Organism: Acidobacteriota bacterium; assembly: GCA_003225535.1. Classification (GTDB taxonomy): domain Bacteria; phylum Acidobacteriota; class Terriglobia; order Terriglobales; family Acidobacteriaceae; genus Sulfotelmatobacter. Next base: position 1,292 of record QIAL01000439.1, read on the forward strand.
GGTCGCGACATTGAACATCTGTCCCGCGGCCTTCTGTGGCGGAGCCGTGCAGGCTAGAAGGTTTGCATCGACGGCATTGTCGATGTAGGTGAAATCGCGGCTCTGCTCGCCGTCCCCGTGAATCGTCGGCTGCTCGCCGTGCAGCATCTGCGTGATGAACTTGGCGAGCACGCCGGAGTAGGGAGAGGAAGGATCCTGGCGCGGGCCGAAGATGTTGAAGTAGCGCAGGCAGACGGTCTCGAGACCGTAGCATCGATAGAACGAGATCATGTACTGCTCACTGGCCAGCTTGGCGACGGCATAGGGAGAGATCGGGTCTGGCTTCATCTCCTCGTGCTTGGGCAGCGTGGGCGTATCGCCGTACGCGGAAGACGAAGCGGCGTAGACCACGCGCTTAACTTTCGCGTCGCGCGCCGCAACCAGCACGTTCACCGTGCCGTCGATGTTGGCGCGATTGCTCCCGAGCGGGTCGAGAACAGATTTCGGAACGGAAGGAATGGCGGCCTGGTGCAGGACGAAGTCGACTCCGGCGCAAGCCTTGTGCATGGCGTCGAGATCGACAATGTCGGCCTCGCGAAAGTCGATACGATTGAGGATCTCGGCGAGGTTTTCGCGGTTGCCCGTGGACAAGTTGTCGACGCCGCGCACTTGATCGCCGCGAGAGAGCACGGCGCGGGCCAGAGACGATCCGATGAAGCCGGCAATGCCAGTTATCAGGTAGAGAGACATGACCCATCATCATAGCGAAATGTTTGGAGGAGAGGTTTCAAAACGGGGTTCGTGGTCGCGAGTGAAGCTTGCTCACGAGGCGAGGCTGAGACGGCCGCGCTCTTGCCACTGGAAACCTGAAACTCGAAACTCGAAACTTTCTACGGCTGGCTCTTCTTCAGCAGTTTTACGAAGTCGTCGCGCATCAGGATCTGGTGGAGCTCGAAGAATTCGATCAGGGTGCGCACGGCCGCTTCAGGATGCGTAATCGCGGGCAGAGCCTCCATTGGTCCGGTGGTTGGATGTGGGGAAGTGGCGCCCGGTCCCATGATGACGCGGGGACGCGAGAGGCTGGCAAGCAGCTGTTTCAGATGGGTGGCGTTCTCTTCCGATATTTCTTCGAAAGCGATGCCCATGCCGAGGTAAGGATACGAGATCCGCACTTTGCCCTCAATCTCGACGCGGATGCCGTTCGACTCCAGTTTCATGTGCAGCAGCGTTCCGGCGGGATACGTTGCTTGCGCCTCGACATAGCACCCATTCAGGCTGATGTCGGTGAAGGTGGACCAGGTGCGGACGTCGCATCCCTCCTCGCGCAACTGGGCGCTGCCTTCGCATTTGTAGCGGGGGCTGCGCCGTTTTTCGGCGCCTTGAAAGCTTTCGCTACCCTGTACTGTGGATAAGTTATCGATCAGTCGGTCCTGCTCGCGCGCCGGTGCTGCGCCCGCGCCTGACGGCGCGCCGGTGGACTGCTTCAAAGCCCTCAGATATGCCGTGCCTTCATTCATTTCATCAGCCATAACAATCCTGCGGTGAAAACGTCTTACGTTTTTGAGTCCGGAGAAGACAGGTCGCTGCCGACTCCGGGAACTCTCTTGTTTCTATCGGAAGGAATAACGCGGGAGATTAGCCGATGCGAAAGAATCAGACGGTTCGAGACGTGAGAGCTTCCTAATTTTGAACAGTGGATGAGGGAGTTTCTGTGGCAGGCACGGCCACATGGCGGATGTGCTTCCACAGTTCATCGCGCCCGGCGCCGCTTTTCGACGAGTAGGGAAGCAAGCGGGCCGCGGGGTATTCCTGCCCGAGAGTGCGCAGAACGTTGTTGAGCTGATTATTCGAAAGGCGGTCGCTTTTGGTGGCGACCAGCAAGACCTGGCGTCCGGAGGCGCTGAGAAAATCGAGCAACTGCCGATCGCTTTGCTGCGGGGGAACATTGACGTCGATCAGCGCGACGCAGAGGGCCAGCGTAGGCCGTTCGTTGAGGTAAGGCTCGATAAACTTGGGCCACTCCTGCGAGATCTCACGTGAGATCTTGGCATAACCATATCCCGGGAGGTCGGCGAAGATCAGCTCGGGACGCGGCTTTCCCGGCCAGCGGATTTCGAAGAAGTTAATGCTGCGCGTGCGTCCGGGAGTGGAGCTGGTGCGGGCGAGCTTGGTGCCGACCAGGGAATTGATGACGCTCGATTTGCCGACGTTCGAACGTCCGAGGAAGGCGACTTCAGGAATCGTGGGAGCAGGGAAGTGAGATGCATCCGTTGCCGCTGCCAGAAATCGGGAGAGGACCCTCATATCCAAGTTTCCTACGGGGAGAGCGCGGTTGGCAAGGGAGGGGCATGCAGGGGTCTGAGTGTAAAGCCTGAGATGTCGGCCATCCTGTTTTCGACAACCTGGAAAAGTACGGCGTATAGTGCACTGATGAACAAAAGAAGGACGGGATTCCGCAGAAAAAAGAGGACCGCCCGCTCGTGGGCAGACAGGAATTTCGGATCTGGTTTTCGAGGCTACCCAGTAGCCATTCTGGCTTTTTATGGCCCCAATGACACACTGGCTACCAAGGTAGCGGTGAGCGTTTTCCTCACGGAAAGTAACAACCCGGATATTCTCCAGCGTTGGTTCACTGATGGCAATCTGGACATACGGCAGGATCTCGCCATTGGTGAGCAGATTATCACCTTCCTCAAGCAGTACGGCCCCCGCTCCACTGTCGTGACCGATGGGGTTATCGGCTGCCCGCACGAAGAAGGCGTGGATTACCCCGAGGGAGCTTCCTGCCCGCAATGCCCTTATTGGGCCGGACGCGACCGTTTCACCCATGAGCGTATTCAATAGAGGGCAAGCCAGGAGCGGCGCGTGACCTCACCTTTGACACTTCCCGAGCCCCGGGATTTGAGCGCTATCGCCTGTGGGCAACAGTTAAGAAGACCCTTCCAAACTCTGACGATTCGCCATCAGGCAGCGCTGATCTCAGCGAGTTTCCCTTCTCGGAGGGCTTTGATGTTACGAATCGGGGGCTGGCCGAAGTACGGCTGCATTGGCGCTTGAAACGATTGGAACTTTCGTTTCCGGCCTCAATGGCCAGAGTTCAGACATCGAGCCCATCGAGCAGCATTCGCACTCGCGCAGCCTGCAGCCGCAGTTGCTTTGATACTGAAGAGGGCTCGGGGACTACAATGCCTGACGAAATACGTGCAGGCTCCAGGAGGAAACATTGACCTCTACGACCGCCCCGGAAACTCAGACTTCTCCCACATCGGCCAACCCAGTGGCGTGGATCGTGGGGCTCCTGGCCACAATCATTGCAGCTGTACTGATTTTGAGGATTCCGCCACTTGCCCGTCCCTGGCCGCAGAATTATGACCCGACCGGACGCTGGTGGCTGTCGGCGCTGCTCGCCGCGTTGCCTGTGGTCGTGTTGCTTGGATCGCTGGCACTGCTGCACATGAAGGCTCATTATTCCGCTCTGCTCGGTCTGGCTACATCGCTCATCTGCTCGATCTGGATTTTTGATATGCCCGCCAGCCTGGCCGCCAAGACGGCTGTATTAGGTGCAGGCTACGGCCTGCTGCCGATCGGTTGGATCATCCTGAACGTCATCTTCATGTATCAACTCACCTGCGAGGCGGGACTGTTCAGGGTGCTGCAGGAGAGCCTGACGGGGATCACCCAAGACCGGCGCCTGCAGTTGCTGCTCATCGCTTTCAGCTTCGGCGCGTTCTTTGAAGGTGCGGCCGGCTTTGGCACTCCGGTAGCCGTGACCGCGGCTGTATTGATCGGTTTGGGGTTCAAACCGCTCCCGGCGTCGGGGCTGTCACTGATCGCGAACACTGCGCCGGTGGCGTACGGCGCGATTGGAACTCCACTGATCGCGCTGCAGGGAGTCACTGGATTGGATCTTCAGCAGTTGAGCGCGCAAGCGGGACGTATCCTGCCGTTCTTCTCGGTTCTGGTGCCGTTCTGGCTGGTGTGGGCATTCGCCGGGTTTGCAGGAATGATCGAAGTTTGGCCGGCAGTTTTAGTGGCAGGCGTATTTTTCGCCATCCCACAATTTCTCTTGTCGAACTTCCATGGGCCGTGGCTGGTGGACGTGGTCGCGGCCGTGGTTTCCATGGCGGCTTTAATTGGATTTCTGTTGAAGTGGCGTCCCAAGCGCATCTGGGGCTTCGAGCACGAGGGTGAACTTGCGGCGCGGGGTACCCACGGCCACAGCCGGGCGCTCGTGGCAAGAGCTTGGGTACCCTGGCTGGTTTTGACCGTTCTAGTTTTCGCGTGGGGGTTGCCGACTGTGAAAACTGCGCTCGACAAGCTGTCGGCGCCCAAGTTTCCAGTCGCGGGATTGCATCTGATGATACAGCGCGTGCCACCGGTGGTGCGCAAGCCGACGCCGGAAGCCGCGGTGTACTCGCTGAACTGGCTGACCGCTACCGGTTCGGGCATTGTGGTGGCGGCGGTGATCTCGGGCCTGATCATGGGCTTCACGCCATGGAGGATGGCGCAGGTGTATTGGAAGACGATCGTGCGGGTGCGCTTCTCGTTGCTCACGATCGCGGCCATGCTCTCCATTGGCTACCTCACGCGCTATTCGGGGTTGGACGCAGCTATGGGCCTTGCCTTTGCCCGCACGGGCGTTCTCTATCCGTTTTTTGGCACTATGCTCGGCTGGTTGGGCGTAGCGCTGACCGGTTCGGATACGTCGTCGAATGTGCTCTTTGGGAGCCTGCAAAGAATTTCAGCCGAACAAATCGGAGTGTCCGCCACCCTGATGGCGGCCGCGAACAGTTGTGGCGGCGTGATGGGCAAGATGATTGATGCGCAGAGCATCGTCGTGGCTAGCACCGCAACCGAGTGGTACGGACACGAAGGCGACATCTTGCGTTACGTGTTCTTCCACAGCGTTGCGCTGGCAGTTCTGGTGGGAATCATGGTGACGCTCCAAGCCTATGTGCTTCCGTTCACGCGTTTGGTGATACGCTAGGCTCCCGCAAATGTACGTACAAAGTATTTCACGTGGAACATTTTATACTGGGGGGACACTCGCCATTGTTCCTACTGGGCGAAAAACATCTCGATTACGCTCACTGTGCTTAGAACGGGTGTTATTCGGCACTGAAACGCGTTGGGGTTTGTACATCCGGCAGAAGTTGAAACGCGGCTTGTTCGTCGCTGGACTCTGGATCGGCGTAGATCAGAATCGGCTCCATTCAGAGAAACAGTAAAAATCTGAACTTCGCTGCCTTATGTCCCCCGCCGATCCTCTGACACTGTTCGTCTTCGATGAGTCCAGTCCCCTCATCACCATAAGAGGAGCAGTTCTTCCACGATTGAGATGCGAAATACCGCCGATTGGTACACGACCTCAAACGATGGGTCTCAACTAGAAAATGAAACCATTTCGTCTGTGCTAGTATGCGTTGGCTCTTGAAAAAGCAAAGGCCGCCAAAACGGCGAGATGGAGTCTCCCGCAGTCGCATACAAGTGAGTTTCGAAGTTCATGAACGACAATCAACAACCAGCATTGACTCTATTTGCGATCGGTTTGCTTGGACTCGGCGTGCTCGCCCTTATCTACGGCGACTTTGCGCTGGTGTGGCAGCCGGTTCCTGCGTGGCTCCCGGCACGGACTCCGGTGGCCTATTCGTCCGGAGTTTTGATGCTTCTTTTGGCGGCTGGACTCTTGGTTCCAGCGAGCCGAACTTGGTCCATTCGTATT
>QIAL01000439.1:7002-10180 GCA_003225535.1 Acidobacteriota bacterium
ACGTGATCACCAATCCTCGAATAGAAGGTTCGTGGCTCGGCCTCGGTGAACTCACTCTATTGCTCTCCGGTGGATGGACGCTCTTCGCCCGTATAGGCAGCGTTCCGCAAGGATCGCCACTCGGCTTTCTTTCCGGCGAGCGCGGAGCCCGCATGGCGCGAATCCTGTTCGCAGTTTCGATTGTGCCGATCGGCCTCTCGCATCTTGTTTACGTAGACGCGACCGCCGGCTACGTGCCCCATTGGCTCCCCTTCCGCAAGGGCTGGGCGTACCTCACCGGAGCGGGACAGATTGCCAGCGGCCTTGGCGTGTTGTTCAACGTTTTTCCGCGCGTGGCCGCTTGGGCTGAAGCCGGACAAATCACGCTCTACACGTTGTTGGTGTGGCTGCCGGCGATCGGAGCCGCTCGCACGCGGCTGAATTGGACAGCCTTCTTCATTTCCTGGATTTTTGGCGCCGCTGCCTGGGCGGTGGCTCAAAACATGCCGGCGAAGCGCGCTGCCTAGATGGTAGGCCAAAGTGATTGCCGCGCGTCGCTACAAAAGCAACGGAAAAAGGGGCGCGCAGAAGAAATCGCGCCCCTTTCATTTTGTTTTGTACAAGACCTGCTGCAGTTCGTGGTTACAAACCGTTCGCGTAGGCTTGCACACTAGACAGCAGATTTGCGGCCTGATGAACCAGGCTATGCGCAACATTGTCCGGAATCGGTTTGTCATCCATTTCGGCAGCCTCGAGTAACGGCAGGATTTGCGCCACGAGCGCATCGCGTTGGGCGGTGAAAGAAGCAAGCTGATTTTCGATGCTGGTGTAGGTGGAGTCGTCCTGGGCGTTGCCACTTTCCAGAGCGATGGTGGACGCATGGAGACTTGCCAGGCCCAACGGCCCAACCGGGGCCGTGATCTGTTTCAGCGCCCGAGCTAGCGCGACGAAGTTGTCGCTGTTCCTGACTGCGGAAGGCTGCGCCCAGCCGTCGAATTTTTCGACCAGCGCGCGTCCGTCGTGCGAGTAATCGTCCTTCAGACCGACTAATGTGAGCATCGTGGGCCGGACGTCGGTGTGATCGGAGAATGTTTTTTTGTCCAGACCCTCGTCATCGATCCCGGGGCCGACCATACCCAGCCAAGTGGTAGTGATCTGCGGTGAAACGTCGCCGTGATTCCACGCAAAGCCTGGTTGTTGCGTGACGCAGGACGTCTGTGGGGTCGTGCTTGTGCCGCAGGCGGTTGAGCCGGTAACAAAATAGTCAGGGTTGGCGAAAATGGTGAAGCTCGGGGTCCGGAGCGGGTCGGAGGTTTGCATGTGCAGCATGTTGAACTCGACAGAATTCGCCATGGATTGTGCGATGGTGTCCGTAGCTCCGGAAATCGGATTGATCGCCGTTAACGTGCCGGACGCCTGCTCAAAAGCCCGCAGCGTGGGATCATTTGGGCCGGGATTGCTGGTCAGGTAGATGTCAGGTGCAGAATCGCTGTTAACCGACGCGGAGGTGATAATGCCTGCTTCAGCTTGGAGCAAACCCCTGAAGTTCAGGTTCAGCTCTCCGACCTCATTACCAACCGTGTTGCCATACGTGCATGGGGTGTTCACTCCATCGCAGGGAGCATTGGTGGGTTCGGCCGCGACCACATGGTCCCCCTCCTCTGCCATGATCATGAAGAGCGTGTTCGCTGGGGTGATCCCGTCTTTGGCAAGACGCTTAAAGAACTTGTTGAAGGCGTCGTCGTACTGCTGCAGTGTTTGGACATAGTGTGCCTCACCCGGACCGTAGTCGCCAGGGTCGGAAGGGAAGCCATAGCCATAGGGGTTTACTTGCACCGGCCGGTGAGGGGTGTTGATGTACGCATACACGACAGGCACACCAGCCTCCAGCATATCGGCAACGTAGCCTAGCGAGTATTGGGGCGCTATGCTGAAACCGGGGAACCCCGGCGTCAACACGTTATTGAAGTCATCCACGATGGTGTTTCCGTTGATGTCCTTCAGGTTTCCATTGCCGTCCAGTATTTGACTGCCCAGGCCGAGATTCTGGAACGCTTGGGTGACATACTTGTGGCCGAAAAGGGCGGTAAACCCCTCGTAGGCGGTAGAGGTTCCCGTAGCCGGATCGGTCGTTGCTGCCGAGCCATCACGATTCGGCTCCCAGGGCAACTTGTCAGGGAAGCCGCCATTCGCGGCCGAGCAGAGCGTGCTGTTCGCCGCGCAATGGATAGCCACACCCTCATAGTTAGCGAAGGCGTTGGGATCCATGGTCTGCGGTGAACCTGGTCCGAAGACAGTGGAGAGGTCGACGCCGGTGTTCTCGATCTCCATGTCCGCAGCAGCGGCGGCACCAACATTGCAGCCCGCGCGGGTGAAGGGCACCCATGGCGCAGGGGCATTGACGCCGTTCGGATGATCCGTACCCGCAGGACCGCTGATCAGGTTATAGGTGCTGTCCTGACTTAGGTCAGTCCAGTAGGTGAAGCCGGACTGCGACTTGGGGCCTGTTGCCGTGTATTCCAGGTAGCTGTTGGCCGCGGTCGCGACACCGTGCCGCGCAGGATAGACGCCTGTGAGGATTGTGATGATGTCGTCCGAGGTGTGTGCGATCAGTGGCGTGTGATGATTGGAAAGAAGCGCGCCATTCTCCTTGATGAAGTTGAGCAGGTGCGGCATCTGCTCGAGGTCGGAAGGTACCAGCGTCGAGCCGTCGCGCGCGGGGTCACGCACGAAGTGCGTATTGTCGAAGATAATGGTGACTACATGGCTGACCTTCCCGCGCGGCGAGTTGAGTTGGCAACCACCGGCAGCAGTGAGTGCAGGTGTCGCTACCGCGAGCTTCGCAGCTGCGCCCGCAGCCGTTGAAGCCACAGCCCCTGCCGGAGCCGCCCACGCGGGCGCCACCGGGGAAAAGGCGAGGAGTACGGCGGTTCCCACGGCAAAAGCCTTGCGGTGCCAACTGGACCCAGCACTTGCGCCGGAACCTTCTCTGTTTTCGTCTGCAAAATTGGGATGGAAGTTCATTTCAGTCTCCTGACTATGTAATCGACGAGGTTGGAACGCGCGAGGTATGTTAAGTGTATGCGGCAGGAGCGAACATTAATGGGAAATAAAATTCATGTAAAAAAATGTCTCCGGCGTGACTCTTGATTCCGTCGGCTCTGTCAAACTTTGTACAAATTCTTGACATCCCGTAGAC
>QIAL01000440.1 GCA_003225535.1 Acidobacteriota bacterium
TGGAGCCACCAACATGGTGACCGGCATCGCGACCGCGATGTTGGACTCTTCCCCCATCGTTTGTATTACCGGTCAAGTGGGCAGCAAGCTGATCGGCTCCGATGCCTTTCAGGAGACTGACATCACAGGCATCACTCTGCCCATCACCAAGCACAATTATCTGGTGACTAGGGCCGATGAACTGGCACGCACCCTGCGCGAAGCGTTCTATGTCGCACGCTCGGGCCGCCCCGGCCCAGTTCTCGTGGATATCACCAAGGATGCTCAACAGTCCTCGTGCGAGTTCGACTGGGAAGCCGCCAAGCCGCAGTTGCCAGGCTATCGTCCCGATCTTTCTCCCGCGCCCAAGGAATACGAACAAGCGCTGGAGTTGATACACAACTCCAAGCGGCCGGTAATCCTGTTAGGCCACGGTGCGATCGTCTCTGGCGCAACGCGCGAAGTGCGTGATTTGGCCGAACGTGCTGGCATCCCGGTAGCGCTCACCCTGCTGGGCCTGGGCGCGCTTCCGGCCTCTCACCCGCTCAACCTCGGAACCACACCATTCAAGAGGCCGATTTGCTCATCGCGCTCGGCATGCGCTTCGACGACCGCGTCACCGGGACGTTGAAAACCTACGCGCCCAATGCCAAGAAAATTCATGTCGAGATCGATCCGGCCGAGATCAACAAAAACGTGAAGGTCGATGTGGCGCTGGTGGGCGATCTCCGGGAAGTCCTGCACGAAATATTGCCGAAAATTGAATCCATTGATCGCAGTGAGTGGCTGCATCTTATCGATGGATTGAGAGGCGACTCCGCAGTCCGCGATATTCAGAATCTGCCGGATAGCGGCCATCTCTATGCCGCGCATGTCATCAACGATCTTTGGCGGGAGGCACGAGGCAGCAACACCGTGGTCGTGACCGACGTCGGCCAGCACCAGATGTGGGAAGCACAATACTACAAGCACGAGGAGCCGCGTTCGCTTATCACCTCCGGAGGTTTGGGGACGATGGGATTTGCCCTGCCCGCTGCCATCGGCGCTAAGGTTGCGCGCCCTGACGCAGAAGTCTGGGTGGTCGTCGGAGACGGTGGATTTCAGATGACCATGTGCGAACTCGCCACCATCGTGCAGGAGAATCTCAAGATCAACATTGCGATCATCAACAACGGCTTCCTGGGAATGGTGCGGCAGTGGCAGGAATTCTTCTACGAACGCAACTACCAGGCTACGCCGTTGCTGAATCCGGATTTCGCGAAAGTTGCGGAGGCCTACGGAATTCGGAACGCGACCGTCACGCAGCGCTCCCAGGTTGTGCCCGCAGTTCAATCAGCCCGCCAGCATGATGGCCCCGTGCTGATTAATTTCCAGGTTGAGCAAGAAGATACGGTTTATCCGATGGTCGCAGCGGGGGCCGCTTTGCACGAGATGATCCGGCGCCCGAGTCCAATTGTGGAAACTGCGGCTGACGAGTAACCAAAGCGACTAACCTATTATGCTGAACACATTCGTGGTGTACGTCGAAAACAAGCCGGGCGTTCTGACCCGGGTGGCATCGCTGTTTCGCCGCCGCGCCTTCAATATCGACTCGCTTACCGTGGGGCGCACGGAAAAGCCGGAACTGTCGCGCATGACCATCACCATCGCTGCCGACCATGACCAGGCGCGCCGTATCGAAGCCAACCTGTACAAACTGGTAAACGTGCTGTTGGTGGAAAACATCACGACCGCACCGGCGATCGTGCGCGATCTGGCAATGATCAAGGTCGCAGCCACCCACGAGGCGCGCTCCCACGTGTTGGAACTGGCCAGTGTTTTCCGGGCGCGGGTAGTGGATGTTGCACCCGAATCCCTGATCATCGAAATCACCGGCGGCGAAGACAAGATCGACGGTCTGCTCGAAGTGCTCCGCCCTTACGGCGTCCTCGAAATGGTTCGCACCGGAATCGTCGCCATGCGACGTGGAAACAAATCCTCCGCCGCGCTGTCATCACCGGAGGAAGCAGAGCAAGCCATGACAGACGACGATCTCTCGCAATCGGTATAGCCTAGGAAGAGTCTCATTCGAAGCGGAGCAGTCTGTCGGGGTCTGTTAGATTCAAGCCTTTTGATTTGCATCACCAGGGAGTTAAATCCGCGCCAACATCTGCTACGTCCCAACTGGGAGGTCGTCTCGCGCAGCGCACACACTGATTCGACAAGAAACGCTACCAGAATCCTTCTTGCTGCCAAGATGAGCCTCTGCCTGCTGTGCAGCGCTGTTAGCCTTCCTGCCCAAGCTCCGCCGGCTACCTCGGTCCCGGGGGCCGCGCCCCATGAGTCAGTGACGCCCCACCGAGCCGCTGCCGGAAAAAAGTCTGGCAATATGTCGGCAGCGGCCCCGTCGGCGATCCAGTTCGAGAACGTCATCGAACGATCGAAAATCAAGTTCACCCTCAGGAACAGCGTCAGCCCCCAGCGGTACACGTTTGAAACCATGGCTGGCGGCGTAGCGCTGTTCGACTACAACAACGATGGTCTGTTAGATATTTTTTTTACCAATGGCGCGGCCATTCCTTCGCTTGAAAAAAGTGATGCCAGCTACTCAAACCGGCTCTTCCGCAACAACGGCGACGGCACTTTCACCGACGTGACTGAGAAAGCCCGCCTCCAGGGCATCGGTTTTGCGATGGGAGTCGCCGCAGGCGACTATGACAACGACGGATTCGTTGATCTGTACATCACCGGCGTGAACCGGAATCAGCTTCTCCACAACAACGGGGACGGCACTTTCACCGACGTAACAGAAAAAGCAGGCGTGAGCGGAGTGATCCCCAAATATGGGAAAGCCTGGGGGGCAAATGCCGGGTGGCTTGATTACAACAACGACGGATTGCTCGATCTGTTTGTTGCCAATTATCTGAACTACGATATGAAAACTGCGACTCACTGCGTGCAGGCCGGAATTCCGGCTTACTGCTCGCCGATCAGTTTTATGGGAACACCCAACATTCTCTATCGCAACAACGGCGATGGAACTTTTACGGACGTGTCCGAGCAGTCTCACATTTCCCAGTACGTCGGCAAAGCGATGGGACTGTCGTTTGCCCACTATGACAACGACGCATTTCCCGACATCTTTGTTTCCAACGATACATTCCAGAATTACCTATTCCGCAACAACGGCAACGGCACATTTACCGAGGTCGGCATCACGGCGGGAGTTGCTTACAACGGATTCGGCAACGTAGTAGCCGGCATGGGCACGGATTTCCGCGATCTCGACAACGACGGAAAGCCCGACATATTCCAGACCGCAATGTTCGGCGAGGGCTTTCCCGTTTACAAGAATCTAGGCAACGGCCAGTTTCAGGACGTCACCGCCGCGTCAGGAATGTCGGCCATGACTAGCCGCTTAACCGCTTGGGGAGCCGGCGAATATGATTTTGACAATGACGGGTACAAGGACTTATTCACCGCCAATGCCGACATTCTCGATAACGCCATGGAAGTAGCGCACCGACAGTACGCGCTCCCCAACGGACTGTATCGTAACAAGGGCAATCTAGCGTTTGAGGACCTGAGTTCAACGGCCGGACGCAGCTTCTCGGTCCCGGCGGCTCATCGCGGCGCGGCATTTGGCGATCTCAATAATGACGGCAACGTTGACATTGTTGTTACGGTTCTGAACGGTCCGCCCAAGATTCTGATGAACCGCACGAAGAACAAGAATCATTGGATGATTCTCAAGCTGGTCGGCGTGAAATCGAACCGCGACGGCCTGGGGACGAAAGTCAAAATCACTACAGGTTTCGGATCCCAATACAACGAAGCGACAACCACTGTGGGATACAACTCATCCAGCGATAAGCGGGTGCACTTTGGTCTGGGGGCTGCGGCCGTAGTCGATTCGATTGAGCTGACATGGCCGAGCGGAATCAAACAGGTCTTGAAGAACGTGAAGGCAGATCAGATTGTTACGGTAACCGAAAGCGGGACGTGAGCCGTCGCTCAACTCCGATTGACGTTATCAGGGCACGCACTCACAACCCCAGCCTCTGAGCGAGTTCGCCCTGCCCATTGCTCCTGAGCAGAACCGCTAATTCCTTCATGAGCTCAGAATTACTTCTCCCGTACGCCGCTACCATTTCGGCAGTCAGGTCGGCGTCTTGTGTTTTCCCGAGATGGAAGTACGAGTCGCAGAGTTGATAAAGCAATTCCGGGGTCATGGTCTGCGACTTGGCAAACTGATCCGCCGCCTCCGCCCACCGTCCTTGATGGTAGCGGATTTCTCCCAGCTCAGCGATTGCCGTCTGGTAATTAGGATCATTGGCCAGCTCGGCATTGAATTCGCTCTCGGCTTTGTTCGGGTCATTTTCTTTCAGCGCAAGAATTCCCTCATAGGTGTGAGCTCCTCGAACATGCGGATCGAGTTTCAGTGCTTGATGAAGACTGCGTAGACCATCCTCGGTGTTTCCCAGGAACAGATACATCATCCCGATGAAAACATGCGCGTCTGCAGGCGTGGCTGCAGTCCCTTTGAGGTAGTCAGAGTAGATCCGCAGCGCGTCCTGCTCACGATGTTCTTTCAGGCACTGGCGCACTTGCGCTCTGATGCCATTTTCCCTTTCTCCTTCCGTGACAGAGCGAACGAACGTCGCCCGGTCCATCATGAGGTGATGGAGGGCGGCTTCGTGCTCGGCATCCGCTGTTCTGCCCATGCCTGCATAGGCTCGCGACAGATAGAAATGCGCCAGCAACTGCGTAGGCTCGAGTCGCAAAACGGATTGCAGCGTCTCTACAGCAGCCGGATAGTTCTTCAATTCCACTTGGCAATGTCCCAATCCCAATAGCAGTTCGGTATCGTCCGCCTTCAATAGACGGACACGCTGGAAAGCATCTTCCGCTTCCTGCCACTTCGAGAGCTTCAGTTTCACTTCGGCGAGCAGACGCAGCGCATTCACATCGCTGGGAGAGGCCGCCGCGGCTCGGGCGGCAAACTTTTCGGCGTCGGCAAGATCCATCAAGGTGTAATGCGCGCGCGCGATGTCATAGTCGAGCCGCGGCAAGGTTGCGTCGAGGCGCTGCGCCTTGAGCAGCCAGTCGAGTCCTGCCTGAACGTCCTTCGTGCTGCAAAGCAGCTCTCCATACTTCTGCAGGACTGAGGGATTATCCGGCTCCGCCTTCGCGCTCAGTCGGATGGCTCGCAGCGCCAGGTCGTCCTGCCCATTCAGGTGATAGGCCTGGGCGAGGTAATACTGCGCGTCTCCGTCGCCGGGAAGAACCTTTACGCAGTGCTGCAGCACCTTGAGAGCTTCTTCCTTCTGGCCCGCAGCTAGTTTGTAGATGCCTGCTTTCAGCAAGAGATCGCCGTCATTTGGCGCGAGCTTCAGACCTTCTTCATAGGCGGCCGCCGCCTCCGTGGTGCGGCCTGCCTCTTCCAGCAACATGCCCTTGAGCTTGAGTGCGGGCGCGAAATCCGGATGCTGCTCAAGCAAGCGGAGCACAAGATTCATTGCCCCCTGCCTGTCGCCGTGCTGGGCGAGGTTGAGCGCCTGGTGCAATTGCGGCATCAGCGGGGACTCGGTGGAACTCGGCGTGTTCTGCGCTTGAACGGCGGCAGCAAATAGTGCCGCCAAAAGCAGGATCGGACAGAGACGATTTCCAGACCAGGTGTCAGACTCCTTGCGCAGGAATCCAACAAGGGTCAGGATTGCTTTCCTGACCTCACCCCCTCGATCTCGTAACTTCATGCGGACTCCAATTACGGAAGCTTGACGCGATGCTCGGGCATTGTGCTGGAGACCACTCCCTGGCCTTCGCGCACCACATAAAACCGGTCGGCAGCCAGATTCGTGAGTGTTTCCTTTTTCCCATCCGGCCACAAGATTTCCGCCTGATCGAGACGTCCATGGCTACCCAGCCCGAAATGGATGCGCAGATCATGCTGCGACAGGTAGCTCCCGCCGCTGAGAACCTCGCCCAGCTGCACCAGGTCTCCGCTTGTGGCTCGTACGCGCGCATTCAATGCCAGGCGATTGCTCTTCACGCCTTCCAGTTGAAAACTCACCCAATGGTTCTGCGGACCTCCTTCGGGACGCAGGATCATGGGCTGGCCCACCAGGTTTTCAATCACCGCTTCCATCCTGCCGTCGTTGAAAAGATCGCCGATGGCGAGGCCCCGGCTCACTTGCGCGATCTGAAGCGCGTCTCCAGCCAGCTTGCTGACGTTCCGGAAGGTTCCGTCCCGTTGGTTGATGAACAGGAGCTTCGGCTCCATATATTTGGTGGCCCTGTGAGCGCTGTCCACCTGGGGATAGACGTGCCCATTGACCAGGAAAAAATCCTGCCAGCCGTCATTGTCGAAGTCGACGAAAGCGTCTCCCCACCCCACATAGCCTTGCGTGCCCCTGGCAATACCGGAAGCGATCGACATGTCGGTGAAGTTTATCGCTCCATCATTGCGATAAACGGCGGCGTACTCAATATCAAAATGTGAAAGTACCAGAGACATTCGCCCGGAGTGCAGATAGTCGCCGAGGGCAACTCCCATATTCGCCTGTTCAAATCCGTCCTCGTTCGCGGCCACGCCCGCAGTAAGGGCAACATCCTCGAATTTTCCGCTGCCGTCGCCACGGTAGAGAAAGTTCGCCTGTCCGTCGTTGGTGACAAATAGATCGAGTTTTCCGTCGTTGTCGAAATCCGACCAGATGGCGGTCAGGCCATAGCGGCGCTCCGGATCGTCGACGCCCGATCTCTTCGATACGTCGGTGAACGTTCCATCTTCATTATTGTGGTAAAGATTGTCGGGATATCCCTTCAGCCCGCGTGGACCGCACTGCACATCGAG
>QIAL01000441.1 GCA_003225535.1 Acidobacteriota bacterium
GGTCTCAATCACGGTCAGGATGACAGTCTGCGGCAACTCGATACCGACGGCCTTGCCGTCGAAAAACTCGACCTTGATCTCGAGGTTGGGGATCAGGTATTCGACTGCGTCGCCAAGAATTTCCTTGGTTAGGTGAGTCTGCTCGTAGTTGGTGGTGTCCATGAAGTAGTAGCTGTCGCCGTCGGAGTAAAGGAACTGCATTTCGACTTCGTCGACGGTGATCTTCTCGATCGGATCGGGCGAGCGGAAGCGGTGCTCGAACATGGCGCCGGTCCGCAGGTTACGCAGCTTGGCCTGGATGAAGGCGCGCAGGTTGCCGGGCGTGCGGTGCTCGACGCTGAATACGGAATGCAGATCATTGTTGTGCTTGATGATCATGCCGGGACGAAGCTGTGTGGCAGGGATCGACATCGCTCGAAACTCTCCTTGTACGATTGCGGTTGAAGCTGGCGGAAGGCGGGCAAGCCACAAGTTCCGCCGCCACAGGGGCTAAAGCTTTATTTTACACATGGGTGCACTGGAAGGGAAAGTCGGGGACGGGGTGAAATTCATCAACCCCTGAGGACAATAAGGTTCACAAACGGAAGCGAACTAGGTTTTCCTTCGTGTCCTTCGTGGTAAATTGCTTTGGCTTTGCCGCTACTTCTCTGTCTCCGACGCCCAGTTCAGCACTACCGATAGCGGTGCTGTGTTCGATATATCCACTTTTGAGTTGACCAGGAACTTCTGCCCATCTCCGGTCACGTCGTAGGTAAAGAAATCCATGGCGGAAAGGGGCTGGCGCGGATGAGTCTGGAATAATGGCGCGGGCAAGCCCGCCTCGAATCCCACGCCGGTCTTTACGTCGGCGGCCATCAAGCGGCCATCGGGAGCGAGATAGAACAGTTCCTTACCATCGCGGCGCCAGCGCGGCTCTTCTCCGCCGTCGCCCCGGGACACTTGCCATCGGCTGCTGAAGTTCGGGAAAGGTGAAACGTAGACTTCCCAGCGTCCGGTTTCACTTGAGGCGTAGGCGACGAATTTGCCGTCGGGCGAAAATTGCGCGTTCCGGATCAGCCACTGCGATTGCAGCAGCGGATGTGCCTGCCGATCCGACATCGTGATGTACCATAACTCGCGTTCCTTGCGTACCAGCAGATATTTTCCATCCCGCGACCAGTCCCACGGACACTGCTGAGGAGAATCGAAATCGAAGAAGTTCTCTCCCGCACCAGACCCGTCAGTATTTTTCAGATACAGGCTGAAAAACAGCTTCTCATTCGACGTGTACATCACCTGCTTGCCATCAGGACTCCAGATGCTGATCTGCTCCAGCCATGGACCAAAACCAAGGCGAGCGGCCGCGCTACTGTTGAGTTCGTGAATCCAGATGTTGACGTGACGTCCGTCGGAGTCGGTCTGATCCAGCGCAACCCGTTTCCCATCGGGCGACAGCATGGGATTGGACAGCTGATCGGGCGCACCGACCGAGGCTACCTGCTTTCCGTGGCGATCGAACCAGAGCAGCTGCGACTTGGTGGCTGCCCCTCCGATCGAGGTCTGGGCGACCAGGGTTGGGCCAGCGGCCGTGAAGATCGCGAAATTTGTCTGCGGAAAATATTGGACGGCCTCGCTGATGGGCCGAGGCTCACCGGTAAGAGAGTAGGAGTGCAGGTCGAAATGTTGCGCCACCAGCGCATTGTCGCGCCAGTACATCAGGTATCCCGGGTCGGCGTACGCAACGTTCGTGCTCGCGTTGACAATGACGCGCTTTTCAGCGGAATCCAAGGATCCCAGCAGAATCATGTTGTGATCGAGCCGGCCAGAGAAGTTGCAGGCGAGATAAAGGAAATGGCGTCCGTCGGGCAGAAAGATCGGCCAGCGGTGGCTCACTTGATATTCGGACCGATCCGTTTTCGTGACCTGAACAGGAGGAGTTCCACCTGACGACGGGACACGATACAAACCACTCCATGCGTCCGGCGTAAACAGGATTACGCCATCGCGGTTCCATGCTCCGCCGCGTCCGAACGGGGCGTCGGCGACAATTTGGGCTGAACGTCCGGAGGAAACATCGATTCTCTTGAGCTTGCCTTGTGCGAAGAAGCCTAGCGAACGGCCGTCCGGAGACCAGAACGGATAGGTAGCTCCTTCGGTTCCCAGCAGGGCACTGGCGGTGCGGCCACCGATCTGCTGGATGTAGATGACGTTCTTGTTTGCCTGATTGGAGTAGGCGACGAACGCCAAGGTTTGGCCGTCCGGGGACAGCGCGACGTACTGCGCCGGAAAAGGAACAGAACTGTTGAAGTACATGGTCGCGGTGGTCTGAGGGCTTCGGTGCCACCAGAAGGCCAGACCCGCAGTGCTGAGCAGCAGTAATCCGGCGACAACCCAACCGGCAAGGCTGAATGCGTTACGCGTCGCAGGCGGCGGGGCCACGGGCCGGACGCCCGAGGAGGAAGACGCATGCTCTTTTACCCATTGCAGTTGCAGCTTCACATCGTGAACGCTCTGCACACGCTCATCCGGATCTTTGGCCAGGCAGCTTTTGACTGTGCTTTCGAGGGTCCCAGGCGAGAGAGGTTGCACGGATGAAATCGGCGGCGGGTCGGCCGCTAAGACTGCGGCGATGGTGGACGCTGCGGTCTTGCCTTCAAACGCCCGTTTGCCCGTGGCCATCTCGTAGAGCACCGCTCCGAGCGAAAAGATATCGCTGCGCGCGTCGGCTTCCTTGCCTTCCACCTGCTCAGGGGACATGTATTGGAACGTGCCGACGACCATTCCCTCCATCGTCAGCGGGCTTTGTGGGGATGCCAATGTTTGCGTCAGTCCGGAACTTGGCGGACTTGCGGCTAACGCCGGTTTCGCCAAGCCGAAGTCCATGAGCTTGGCACCGCTCCCGGTGAGCATGATGTTGCCGGGTTTCAGGTCGCGATGAACGACACCGCCTTTGTGTGCTTTCTCAAGACCTTCGCAGATTTCAATTCCATATTTCAGGAGTTGATTGAGAGGCAGGGGGCCTTTGCTGAGGCGGTCGGCCAACGTCTCGCCTTCCAGATACTCCATGACGAGATAACTGGTGCCGCCCTGCGTGCCGACATCGTAGAGATGACAGACGTTGGGATGGCTGAGACTGGAAATGGCGCGAGCTTCGCGATCGAAGCGTTGCTTCGCCTCCGGATTGATGGAGAGATGTGCGGGGAGAATCTTTACGGCAACCGTGCGATCGAGGCGCGTGTCACGCGCGCGATACACCTCTCCCATACCGCCCGCCCCAAGCGGCGACTGAATCTCGTACGGCCCCAGCATCGTACCCGCGGAGAGTGCCATTCGTGGGGTGCAATTATAGCGCCGTTCTGCTGTGTCCAAGTCGGCTGCTGGAATCAACCAAAATGGGCAGCGATCACTTTTGGGATTAGCTGCATCCTAAACGGGACTCTTTGGATGATCCGTCCCCGCGAGTGGGACTACAATAAATCAGGTGCGCTCAAGCGGCGGACGAGTTTGGGTGCTGAGAAAAGAGGCATCATGACAACAGGTCGTTACAACTCTTCAGAAGGCAGCCACATCGGGACGGCGATTACGTTTCTATTGATCGGACTGGGCGCGGGCGCACTGGCCGGGCTCCTGTTAGCTCCGAAAGCCGGCAAACAATTGCGCAAGGACCTGCGGCGCGGCTACGAGGATGCCAAGGACAGCCTTGAGGATTGGGCAGACGAGGCCAAGGATCGGGTGCGTGAAGTAGGCGAGCGCGTCCGGGATGCCGCAAGCCGGGGTGCAGAACTGGCTGACGATCTGCGCGACAAGGTGGAACCATTGCGGCGGGCGATCAATCGCGGCTAGTGAAAACGGACCTCAGGCGTCAGACTTCAGACCTCGGCGTTGCGATCGCGCCTGAGAGCTGAAGTCGACGACCGCTTTCGCTAGTACAAGTGAAAGTCGACCTGCACGGCGATCTGCGTCGCGACGGGTTGACCATGAAATGTCGCCGGACGGAAGCGCCAGCTCTTGACGGCTGCGATTGCCTGTTCGTCAAGACCCATTCCCAGGCTCTGGCGGACGCGGATGTTGTAAGGACGGCCGTCCGTGCCTACTACCAGCATCAGCATCACGATTCCCTGGAATTTTGCTTTTCGGGCTTCGTCCGAAAAACTGGGCTCGGGACTGAAGATTGCCTCGGGCATGGTGACGCCGTTGCGACCCGGATGGGCTCCCGGAGTTCCGTCGCCGACGTAGGGACCGGAATCAGGCCCAACTCCGCCACAACATCCGTCGCCTATTCCGCGGGGCCCGCCCGGACCGTCGGAAAGCCATTTCGAAAACGGCGAGGACGGATCGCCGATATGGGACGCAACTGGAAACTTGACGTCTGGTGCCATCATCACAGTGGCGTCGCTCGGAAGTTTCGGCATTTCTGTCGGCACCATCACGCTCGGGCTGACGATCTGCATTTGCAGGGAGGCTTGGGGTGGATTGCCATTTGAGGCTGGCAGCGGATCGTGATTCCCTCCTCCGCCGCCGTTGAACCCGGAAAATACAAGGGGAAACTTCCCGAGATCGGGCATCCGTCGAGCGATCTCCGGAGGGTTACGAATTATGCAACCGGTGAAATAGATGATCAGGGCCAGAATCGCTGCTTGCCCGAGAAGCGAAAGTAGAAACGTGTCCCTCCTCGTGCGGAAGAGTGTGTCGTGCTCATCGGTCAGGACAGAAAACAGATGGGGCCCCGGCGATACTGCAGTCATGATGCGCTCCGGTCGACAGGGTGGTATTTCAAACCGTTAAGACGCAAGGACGGGAAAAAAGGATATCCGGGGCAACGGGCGATTGTTACGGATGATGGCCAGCACCCCGGCGCGCGTTGCCGTTCTCACAACGTCGCGAGGGCTCTGCAACAACCAGAGTGCCTAATGGAAGATCGCCGAGAAGAACTTCCCTACGCGGCGAAAAAAGCCTGGATGTTCCGTTTTCTTTTGGGGCTCCGCTGGCGGAGCCGGCTGAATGACGGGATCGACGTGAACCTGCTGCTGCGTGGACTGATCGGGCGGCGGATCCGGAGGGGTCTGCGCCGGAGCCGGCGCCGTTTTCGCAGCACGATCCTTTGCACTGAAGACAAAAGGCGCATCGACTTGCACGTGCACGTCGTTCGGCTGCGATGCCGGAAGCGGCCCGGTTTCCGGACCATTCGTCAGCTGCGTGCCTCCGGCATGGGAAGTTGCAGCATTGTTGGCGGTTGAGTTCCCCGCCGAACCCGCTCCCATAACGGCTTTTGGTACCTCGGAGCCGGGCAGGATCTGGGCAGGCGGAGCGTCCGCCATCAAGACAGCCCGCGGCGGAGGGCATCCACATTCCAGCGGTACATCGCCATCGACTTTATCGATTTGCCCGGAGTGAAACATGGCCTGCTCGGTGGGCTTCACCTGGTAGATACGGTTGCCCATCAGTTCGGCGACGATAGCGGAGGACGTGTTACCGCGCAGCGTCCGGACGCAAGTGTTGCCGTGAGAATCGGCACTGACGGCAAAATGGAATTCTCCCGGCCCGGCAAACATAATGCGGAAATCCGGAGTCAGAACCGCATCGGACGATGCTTTGAGCGAGTAGTGCATTTCAATGGCGCCCGTGCCCATACCAAACATGAGGTCGCGCTTGCTGGGTGAAGAACTTACGGAAAGCGTGGTGCCAGGACACACGCGGACTTCGCCTCCATTGGGAAGATGCAGCATGGTGGTGTCGGAACCCGCGGTGACGGAAGAACCTGCGGAGAGTCGGCTGGCATCCACCGCAACCGGGCTTGCGCCGCCGACGACAGGAATCACTGCGGCATCCGGAGTCAAGGCGAATCCCGGAGCGCTCATTGGTTGGCCGGACTCCTGCTTCTTTGCGGTTTCGACGTCTTCCGCGGGTTTCAGCCGCACCATGAGGCGATTGCCGGCGCCGTCCCAGGAATGTCCGTAGGGCGCGAGCAGGTCGAGCACGATGCGGGTGACCGGAGGATTGCTGGTGTACTGATTGACGCGGATCGCGGTGATGTTTTCCTTCTGGACTCGGACTCGTTTCTGAACAGGTCCGAGCCGCGTGTTCGGAAGATCGATCACCAGTCGGGGCGGCGAATCGAGCGTCATGATTTCAGGGATCACCGAACCGCTCGACAGGATTTCGACGGCTGGCACTCCCTTTTCAAAAACCATGCGGACACTCTGGATCACCCGCGGAGGGCCGAAGTTCTGCGCCCATACGGAGAGAGCAAACACGACGATCAACGTGCTGACGCAGACAGACCTGGACCCGAATCGCGGCACAAATTCCTCGTTGGGAGCTTGAAGGAAACATACCACAGGGACCACAGGTCAGGGAGCAGGAGGTTGGAAGTTACATGTCGGGAGTCAGATCCTCAAGTGCGAGATTACAGCATTGCGGCTTTCGGCTTCTGACTCCCGCGAACGGTTTACTCCGGTCCTCGGATTGAAATGGCCTGCGCTCAGGCTTCCGGAAGGAACTCGTACGATTCAATCACCGCGGCCACGCTGACTCGTCCATCGTCCACGCCATCTTCTACTCGCACGACGCGACCTTGGCATTGAACGCGAATACTTTCGGTGAGGGTGACTTCTGGCGGAAGGGTAAGAGTAAATCCGATGTGCGCGCCCTGTTCGATGGCTGCGTCCAGGAAAAAGCAGATGCCGCGGGCGCTGACATCACGGAGTTGGGCGGCTTCGTTCTGAACGTTGCTGTCGGTGGAATTGCGATTAACGCTGACCGGTACTCGTAATGCGAAACGTCGTGCACCCCGCTTCTCCTGCTGGGGCTCGGCCATGCTTCCTCCAAGTCGTGTTGAAGTGGCGGACATCGATTAAGAGGATGCGCTGCCGGTCTGGTCCGGGTCAATACCACGCTTGGGTAACGGATTGGCTCTTTTGGGCGAGACGACTGCTCTGACAATCGGTCGGCGCGGTCTGGTGTAATCTGGTGTCGAAGGCGCGGAGCCTGCTAGAGGTTTAAGTCTTCTGGTCCAGTATCTCGGAGAACTGGGCGCCGAAGTGGAAGTGCGGCGCAACGATCAAGTCACGGTCGAGGAAGTCGAAGCGATGCGGCCGGAAAAGATCGTCATCTCTCCCGGCCCATGCACGCCGCATGAGGCCGGCATCAGCATTGACTTGATTCGTCACTTCGCCGGAAAAACGCCACTGCTGGGTGTATGCCTGGGCCATCAGGCGATGGGCGAAGCTTTTGGGGGACGAGTCATCCGCGCCCCACATCTCATGCACGGGAAAACCAGCGCCGTCATGCACGACAACAAGACGGTGTTTCAGGGGCTTCCCATGCCGATGACGGCAACGCGCTACCATTCGCTCATTGTGGAAGAAAAAAATCTGCCCGCCGATCTGGAAATCAGCGCCTGGACTACCGAGAAAGACGGCACGCGGACGATTATGGGGTTACGGCACAAAAAGCTGGCGGTCGAGGGCGTGCAGTTTCATCCAGAGAGCGTATTGACGGACGCGGGGAAAAAACTCGTCAAAAACTTTTTGGAGCTGTAACGCTTATGCTTTCCTAGCTATTTCAACGGCTCGTAGTAGCGCTCCCGCTTTATTCATCGATTCCTGAAATTCTGCCGCCGGATCGGAATCTGCAACGATTCCTCCGCCAGCTTGCAGATAGGCATTCTTCCCCTGCATCAGCATCGTCCGAATGCCGATGCAGGAGTCGAGATTGCCCGCGAAGTCCGCATACAGAACAGAGCCTCCGTAGACGCCGCGACGGGTGGGCTCGAGCTCTTCGATGATTTGCATGGCGCGAACTTTCGGTGCGCCGCTGAGGGTTCCCGCGGGGAAGCAGGCAGCCAAGGCATCGAGCGCGTCGAGATCTTTTCGCAGAGTCCCCTCAAGCGCTGACACCAGGTGCATGACGTGGGAGTAGCGCTCGACGTACATCAGGTCTTTCACCTTGACCGAACCGTACTCGCTGACGCGCCCGAGGTCGTTGCGCCCGAGATCGACCAGCATCACATGTTCTGCGCGCTCTTTTTCGTCGTTGCGCACCTGCTGCTCGAGGCGGGCATCTTCGGCTGCATCGCGGCCGCGGGGACGGGTGCCCGCGATCGGCCGGTATTCCAGCTTGCGTCCCGTGACTCGCACCAACATTTCGGGAGATGATCCGAGGATATGTCGGTCGTTCATTTTCAGAAAGTAAAGATAAGGCGATGGATTGACTTGGCGCAGGGCCCGGTACAAATCGAAAGGAGCGACCTCGGGAGTGAAGTCGAAGCGTTGCGAGTACACCACCTGAAAGATGTCGCCCGCGGCAATGTACTCCTTGCAGCGCTCCACGTTACGTAAATAGACATCGCGGCGAGTGCCGGCGTGAATCTTAAGTTTCCTCGTCTTGGGCTTCGCCGTCTTCCGCCAGAGCGCCGGGCTCAGTCCCGCCGCTAGCGTTCGCTCCAGGGCAGCAATATCGCGAAGTGCCCGGTCATATGCGCGGCGAGGATTCTCGCGCGAAACATCCGCCGCCGCCATGATGTGAATCTGGTGGCGCAGATGGTCAAAGGCCAGGAGTCGATCGAAGAACATGAGCTCCGCGTCGGGGACTGAGAGGTCATCTTTAGCGTGCTCGCCAATATTCTCCAACTGGCGGACGACGTCATAGGCGAAGTAGCCGACAGCTCCCGCGGTGAATGGGGGGAGCCCCGGCACCGTTGCCACACTGTGCTCCCTCAGCAAACGCTTGACGACCTGAAAGATGCTGCCGTTGACCAACTCACGCTTGCGACGGCGGTCAATCTGAACTTTCCCCTTGTGGGCGGTCACCCGCATGTAAGGTGCAACTCCGAGGAAGGTGTACCGTCCGATCTGCTCGCCGCGCTCGATTGACTCTAGCAAGAATGCATGTGACTGCTTTTGGGCAATCGCCAGGAAAGCGCTGACCGGGGTAAGCAGATCGGCGCTTACCGACTTTACAACCGGAACCAGTGTCGCCTCGCGGGACAATCGGGAAAACTCTTTGAAATCAGGTTGAAGCATGGTGGGCATTCATTATAGGGGACGCGCTCGCCAGGCAGCATTGTGGGCTCGCGTTGAGCACTGTCATCTCGGGCCTGAGGTCTTGGGTCTTAGGGTCTTGGGTTTGACGACTCCGCCTGATGTCGAACACCTGACATTGGCAGCAAACTTTCGTCACTTGTTACCCTGACGGCAATCGCTCAGAATCGCTAGTATCCCGAGGAATATGAACATTTTGACGCCTGATCTCGCGAGGCGGGCGCCAGGGAAATATAGCGGAACAGTTAGCACCGGGGGTTATGCAAGTTAAGTTTTGGGGCGTGCGCGGCTCCACGCCCACTCCACAGGCCGAAAACCTGCGCTATGGAGGCAACACCTCCTGCGTAGAAGTGCGCGTCGGAAACCAGATTTATATTTTCGACTGCGGCACCGGATTTCGTGTGCTCGGCCACGAACTCGAACGCGAGTTCGGCGATAGACCTTTCTCCGCACACGTCTTTGTCTCACACTTTCACTGGGACCACATCCAGGGCATGCCCTTCTTCCGCCCGCTGTACGATAGCCCGCACAGCCAGTTCTTCTTTCACTCTTCCAGCCGAACGCGCAGTCTTGAGCAAGTGATGACGGAGCAGATGTCATCGCCGTATTTCCCGGTCCACCTGGATCAGATGCGTGCCCGCCGCGATTTCTACGACATACAGAACGGCTGCCTCGACATGGAAGACGGAATCCGAATCAAGACTCAGTGGCTGAACCATCCGCAGGGCTGCCTTGGATTCCGCATTGAGACGAATGATGGCGTGCTCGTGTACGCCACTGACAACGAACCGGGAGACGTGGAATTCGACAAAGGCGTCCGCAAGTTATCGGAAGGCGCCGACATCCTGATCTACGACGCGCAGTATCTGCCCGAAGATTACGCAGCCCGCCGCCGCGGCTGGGGACATAGCCACTGGCGCGAGGCCGTTAACGTCGCCATGGAAAGCGGCACGAAGGAGCTAATCCTCTACCATCACGACCCCGACCACACTGACGCGATCGTCGACAAGGTTGTCGCGGACGCGCGCAATTACTACCCGAAAGTGCGTGCTGCATCGGAAGGCATGGTGATCGAGCTGTAGCGCTCGACCCGCCAGACTTCGAAGTTCAAGCATCCTATCCCCGCAAACCTGTGCCCACTGCATTCAGAGATGTGCGGCAGGAGTTTACATTTCCTTTACCTGCGGTTTGCGGCTGCGCAAAGAGTTGGCTTACGATTGCCAACACAATTTGCAAACTCACTAGTGTGATCTCCATTCCACTCTGTGTCTCGCTGTAACGGGCCCAACAACAGAATCTAACCTTCTCAATCTTGAAAAGGAGTGTTTTATGCACGATTTCCGTAAGTGTTTGAGAGCCGCAGCCTTGGTAGCAACTGCCCTCGCCTGCGCTGGCTTGGCTGCAGCCCAGAACTGGAGTACTCCTGTGTTAGTCGCCAACGGCAACGGCCAAGCCGTTTCAACCAACGGCTCTGGTACTTCCGCAGTCATTTTCACCCCTCTTTCTGGAGGGCTACAGGCGTCTGTCAACACGGGCAGTGGCTGGTCGGCTCCGACTGCACTGACCTCTGTCAGCGCAGCGGCCAACATCGTGGTGGCACCCAATGGCGATGTTTTAGCGGTGTGGAGTTTCCGCACCACCAACACCTACACGCCGGTGGAAGCCCAGGCTGCCTTCTTCCACGGCGGGCACTGGGGCAATACTCTGACCATTTCGGCCAACGTTTACGGTAATGTCTCCAGCCTCGGTCTTCCTAGCATCGCTTTTGATGGATCCAGTCAGGCCACCGTGGTTTGGGAACAAATCACGAACCCAAGCCCCATGTCATGCGCATTAGAAGTTGCGACAGGAAATGCGACCAGCGGGTTCGGCTCGGCGAAGACTATTTCGACGGCGAGCACGTGCTTCGGATGGAACAAGCTGGCTGTGACCTCGGGCGGACAGGCAGTGGCGGTGGAGGGTGTGCCGGGAATTCTGTCAGGCGCGGTCGTAGCCATCGGAAGGGACTCCACCGGAGCATGGAGCGCGCCCGTCACCATCGGCGCCTCCGGCGTTTATCGTCAACGACAGCCTAATGTTGGACTCGGGAACGATGGCACTGCTGTCGTCGTGTGGCTGATCAACGGGGGAGTGAGGTATTCAGTTCGATCTGGGGGCACGTGGAGCGCGGCAGCGGCCTTACCCGGCGTAGCCGGAACGGCAGGCGGCGCTTCGGGAGTAGCGGTCGATGGCAGCGGAAACGCAGTCGCGACGTTCCAGCAGGTTGCGATCAGCCCAGGCACTTACGCCACCTACCGGCCGGTGAACGGTTCATGGCAGACCAAGGTCCAACTCAACTCCAGCACTCAGATCGTTGCGACTCCCGCCGGGACATTCGTCGCCGGGGGCACAACGGTGTCAACACGGCTCGCTGGCACCTCAAACTGGAATCAGCACACATTCTCTGACGTGGCGAAGGTAAATGCTGCACCCGGTCTGGCGATCGCCATGGTGGGCCCACAGGTTAGCGTCTCCACGGCGTCTGTTCCGTAACTTCATCGTTTCCGAACGTCTGATCAGGCGAGCCGCGAAGCCAGGCGGCTCGCTTATTTTCCCAGACGCCGTCGTCCATCGACATCATTGTCCCCACCGGTACGCGTATCGTGTGCGTGTTAAACTTTGCCGCGATTAATACACAAAGGGGACTCATGTTCCGACCGTTTTGGTCGATGTTGGCTCTTGCGCTCGCCATCAGCGCAGTTGCGCAAAACCCGGATGTCCCGGAGCCAGGGTCAGTCGATGCAATCGCGGCTGCTACCACTGACCCACACTTCGTCTCTCCGCTTGTCTCATACGTTCCGCAGTCTGCATCCGTGCCTTCACCCGAGAAGTACTTTGGCCGCATCATGGGCGCTCCGGGAGAGTTAGCCGGCACCGAAAAGGCTTACTCCTATGCGCGCGCGTTGGCTGCCGCGAGTCCGCGGGTCCGGGTATTCACAATCGGCAAGAGTGAAGAAGGACGAGACATTATTCTGCTCGCCGTGTCCGATGAAGCGGGGATTCGCGACCTTGATCGGCTGAAAGCCGCTACAGCAGCCCTGGCTGACCCGCGTCGCACCAACGAACCGGCAGCCGGAAAATTGATCGCCTCTTCACGGCCAATCTATTACTTCAACGCAGCTCTGCATTCGGACGAAACCGGATCGACCGAGGCCATGCTCGAACTCGCCTACCGGCTGGCTGTTTCAGAACAGCCAATGATCCGCAAGATTCGCGAACAACTCGTGGTGCTCATCAATCCCATTTCAAATCCGGATGGCCGTGACAAGATGGTCGACTGGTTTTACCGCTACCTGAAGGGCAAGACTGATCGCAACACGCTTCCGCGCCAGTCGCCGCCGTACTGGTCGAAGTACACCTTTGTCGATATCAACCGCGACACGCATCAGCAGACGCATGAGACTACCAAGGCTGTCCACCGGATGTTTCACGAGTGGCACCCGACGGTGGTGCACGATCTGCATGAAGGCGTGCCCTTCCTGATGACGTGGAACGGCACCGGCCCTTACAACCCCAATATCGATCCGATCACCTATACGGAATTTCTCGAGCTGAGCATGCATGAGGTCGAGTCGATGACGGCGATGGGCATGCCCGGAGTCTCCACCTGGAATTTCGGCGAGGCATTCGCACATCTTTATCTCGACTCGGTGGCGATGAATCACAACAGCATCGGGCGAGGCTACGAAACGTTCGGCAACGGTAGTGCGGAAACGGAGAAGCGGGCAATCTCGCCGGGAGCAACCACCATGGAGTGGTACCGGCCGCTTCCACCACCGCACGAGGTGACGAGGTCGGCCCGTGACAATCTCAACTACCAGGAAACCGGCGCTCTGATCGCTCTTGAGGATGCGGCAACGCATTCCAAGGAGATGCTGCACAATTTCTATAGAAAGTCGTGGGATTCCTGGCAGAAGGGGCTGACACAGGCAC